>DASWAR010000239.1:0-10312 GCA_036391015.1 Terriglobales bacterium | reverse complement strand
ACGCGTCGGCGACGCTGAACCTGGTGGTGAACTGGACGGCGGAACTGAAAAAATAGTTCCAGTTTCAGTTGCGAGCGGGGGCGGCGCGGAGGAGAGCGCCGCATTTTTTGTCTGGGATCAGGGCACTGTAAGCGGGCCGGTTTGCAGGCGGGCGCGGTAGATTTTGTTGGCCTCGGAATCTTCGGCGACGGCGTCGGCGTGGACGACGTAGGTGTCGCGCGGCACCGTGGAGCCGAAGGAAATGCGCTGCGAACCGGCGCCGAGGGAGAAGTGCTGGTACCCGAGCGCGAACGCCTTGTTGACGGTGTTCACGGCGACCACGATGACGGTGAGGTCGAGTGGTCCGGCAGTGCCGTTGGTGACCTGGATCTCGCCGGATATGTCTCCGTTCGGGGGCACTCGCTGCGGGGTCGCCTGCGGCGGCTTTGTCCAGGCGACGGTCAGCGGCGGGGGCACGGTAAGGACGAAATTGCGTGTCTTGGCGACGGGCTTGGGCGATGAATCCGTGGCTTCGAGCGTGAAGTGGTATTCGCCGGGCGTGGTGGGCATGCCGGCCAGAACGCCGGCGGGGTCAAGCGCGATGCCGGGTGGCAACGAACCGCGTACGCTGCGAAAGCGCCACGGCGGTGTCCCCTGCTGCGGAGTTCCGAGTTGGTAAGAGTAGGCCTGGCCCAGAAATCCGTTAGGGAGGACGGCGGCGGGCGCCGCAGTGCGGGTCTGGGCGAACGAGGTGGGGGCCCCAACACCGAGGACGCAGAGGACGCCGAGGAATGCTGCGGCCAGACGCATAGACAGATACGTTAGATTGTCGATTGCCGATTGTCGATTGCCGATTTGCCAGGGTTGCCGCGGACGAGGGCGCCCGCGGCGGCTCAGACTTGGGTCAGATCAAGGGCAGGCCCGACGACCACCCCAGCAGGCGAAACCCGCGCCGCCTGCCGGGGACCCCGGTTGAGGGCGCCGGGACCTACTGGAATCCGGCGGTGTCCTCATGTGAAACCAGGACAGCACAGGTCATCCCAAGTGCGCCGAGCGAGCGGGTTTGGCTGGTACAATTCTCGTACGGTGTAACTCTGTGGGGTTCCGCTAATCGAATATTTGGACTCGCGGCAAGACCGTGAGGAGGAGACACATGAAAAAGCTACTGCCGATCCTGGCTTGTGTGGCGTTGCTGAGTGCGATGGCGCTCGCCAGCAGCGCGACCATGACCGGGTACATTGTGGACGAGAAGTGCGGCGCCAAGGGTGCGCATGCGGGCGCCGAGGCGTGTGCCAAGAAATGCGCCGAGGCTGGCGAGAAGATGGTGTTCGTCAGCGACAAGGACAAGAACGTGTTGAAGCTGGACAATCCGGACGTCACCAAAGGTCATGAGGGACATCACGTCAACGTGACCGGATCGGTGAAGGATGGCGTGCTGCACATTGACAACCTGACCATGGCGGCGGAATAGCCGGCGCATTGAAAACAGTTGTCAGTTTGCTAGTTGTCAGTTGACAGCAAAAGCCCGGACAAGAGCCGGGCTTGCTTATTGCATTTCAGATTTTCGAAAACCTGTGCTTGGTCGCGGGCGAGGGCGCCCGCGCCACAATCACCCGATCAACGCACGACGCCTTCCACCGGAGAACTGGCGGTGGCGTAGAGCTTTTTGGCCATGCGGCCGGCGAGGTAAGCGGCGCGGCCGGCGATGACTGCATGTTTCATGGCTTCGGCCATGAGGAGCGGGTCCTGGGCGGCAGCAATGCCGGTGTTCATGAGCACGCCATCGGCGCCGAGTTCCAGAGCGATGGCGGCGTCGGAGGCGGTGCCCACACCGGCGTCCACAATCAGCGGAGCGTTCAGCATTTCGCGCAGGATGCGGATGTTGGCCTGGTTCTGGATGCCCATGCCGCTGCCGATGGGCGCGCCCAGGGGCATGATGGCGCTTGCTCCAGCGTCGAGCAGACGCTTGGCAACCACAATATCGTCAGAGGTATACGGCAAAACAGTAAAGCCTTCCTTGACCAGCACGCGGGTCGCTTCGATGGTCGCCTGCACGTCGGGATAAAGCGTGGCCTGGTCGCCGATGACTTCGATTTTCACCCAGTCGGAGAGGCCGACTTCGCGGCCCAGCCGGGCGGTGCGGATGGCATCGTCGGCGGTGTAGCAGCCGGCGGTGTTAGGCAGCAGAAAATATTTCTTGGGATCAATGAAGTCGAGCAGCGATTCCTTGCTGCGGTCGAGGTTGACGCGGCGCACGGCGACGGTGACCATCTCGGCGCCGCTGGCTTCGATGGCGCGCGCCGTCTCCTGACCCGACTTGTATTTGCCGGTGCCAACGATCAAGCGCGAGCGGAAAGTGCGGCCTGCAATCACGAATGAGTCCATACGGATATTGTAGCAATCCGGAGAGGCGAGGGTCGGTTATCGGTGCCTGCACGCTTGGCAGACTTCAGGTCTTCCTGAGGGCGCTTCAGGAAGCCGGCAGATTGTGAGCCTCCGACTTGAGTCTGGCGAGAGCACATCGGGTCCACCAACGCGGAACGACCGATCAAGTTGACTTGCCGGCGGTTGCGGCCTAACATCCGCGTTCAACAGGCGTGAGCGGTCTGCACGTTCTTCGGCCACGGGACTTCACGTCACTGATCCGGGACGAACTTCGTGGTTGGTGACGTGGCTATTCAGCAATACGGCCACCCGTGGGGGGAGCATTCACATCAACCCAGCAACTCCGCATCTCTTCACACTGCATCCGAACCTGAGCGATGAAGTGAACCACAACATCGTGCAGTCGGAGATCGAAGGCGGTGTGTATCTCGAAGATCTCGCTCCGGGCAGCAGGTTGGCGGTCCAAACGCAGCACCGTTGGTACACGGTCGTCAACTGCGGTGACGGTTGGGCGCTCATTTCAGGCCATCCGACGTATTGCCCTCAGCCGTTGCTTGTGAGGATCCTGGGCTCGAACTGGGGTGGCTCGATGCTAAAGGCCGCGTTCATCGGCCAGAGCATGCACTTGGAATTTAAGCATCCCGAATACCTGACACCGATCATCACGTCGCGCATCAGGGAAATCAAAGAAACTCCGTATTCGACGGGATCGGCTGCCCGTCCCGTTGACGTGCCCGCCAGTGCCAACTAAGATCGCGGATCACCAGGCGTGAAGGACCCGTCCTTGTGATCGGCCAGACCATTTCGCACTACCGCGTCCTGCACAAGCTCGGCGGCGGCGGGATGGGTGTCGTTTATGAGGCGGAAGACTTAAACCTCGGACGCCACGTCGCGCTGAAGTTCCTTCCTGAACAGTTAGTGCCCAATGCTGAGGCTTTGGAACGCTTCCGTCGGGAGGCGCGTGCCGCCTCGGCCCTCGATCACCCGAACATCTGCACAGTGCACGAAATCGGGGAGTACGAAGGCGAGCCTTTCATCGCCATGCAATTCCTCGATGGCGAAAGCCTGAACGAGAGGATAATCGCCGGACAGCCGATGGATACCGAAACGGTGCTTGACCTCGCAGTGCAGATCGCCGACGCGCTCGATGCCGCGCACACTGAAGGCATCCTGCATCGGGATATCAAGCCGGAAAACATCTTCTTGACCAAGCGTGGGCAGGTGAAGCTGCTCGACTTCGGTTTGGCGAAGGTAATCGCGAAGAGCCCGGCAGGTGCCGCATCGGCGACCACCGTCACTGAAGAGCGCCTCACCAGCCCAGGCACCGCCGTCGGCACCATGGCGTACATGTCACCGGAGCAAGTGCTGGGGAAGCCACTGGACGCTCGCACCGACCTCTTTTCCTTGGGTGTGGTGCTCTACGAGATGGCAACCGGCGTCCTGCCCTTCCGCGGCGATACCTCGGGCGCGATCTTCGACGCCATCCTGCACAAGCCGCCGGTCGCGCCGGTGCGGCTCAACCACAACGTGCCCCTTGAGCTGCAGCAGATCATCAACAAGGCCCTGGAGAAAGACCGCAATCTGCGCTACCAGCACGCCGCCGATCTACGGGCCGACTTGCAGCGCCTGAAGCGCGACACCGATTCCGGGCGCGTGGCCATCAGCGTGCACGGCGAGGAAAGGGCCGCCACGCCGCGCCGCCGTTGGATTGTTCCCGTAGCTGCCGCCGTGGTGGTGGCCGTGCTGATCGCAGGTGGACTGTTCTGGCGTACGCGGCGGATGCAGGCGCTGACGGATCGCGACACGATCGTGCTGACTGATTTCGTCAACACCACCGGCGACCCGGTGTTCGACGACACCCTGAAGGCGGCGCTGGCCATCCAGTTGGAGCAATCGCCGTTTCTCAACGTGCTTTCCGACCGGAAAATCGGTGACACGCTGAAGATGATGAAGCGGCCGGCCGGAGAGCGCATTACGCAGGAACTAGGCCGCGAGATTTGCATTCGCAACGGCAGTAAGACGACCCTGACCGGCTCGATTGCCGCCTTGGGCAGCCATTATGCGATCGTGCTCCGGGCCTCAGACTGCCAGAGCGGCGATTCGCTGGCCAGCGTGCAGGCGGAGGCCGACAGTCGCGAGCATATCCTGCGCGCCTTAAGCGACGCCGCTGCCAGATTGCGCCACAAGCTGGGCGAGTCCCTGGCTTCCGTGCAGATCGCCAAGCCGTTGGACCAAGCTACTACCTTTTCATTGCCAGCGCTGCAGGCGTGGAATGAGGGCGTACGTATCTGGCGGCAAGGCGGCGACCCTCTCTCCCATTATCAACGCGCCGTGGAGCTGGACCCCAACTTCGCCCGCGCTTACCTATCCCTGTCGGCGACCTACTTCAACCGGCGGCAACTAGCCCAGCAGCGCGAATCCTTGCAGAAAGCCTATGCCCTCCGTGACCGCGTCAGCGACCGCGAGCGTTTCATGATTGACTCTGATTATTACGCGGTGGTCATTGGTGATATGGACAGGGCTCTCCAAATTTATGCGCAATGGGCGCAGAACTATCCGAGGGATCTGAGTGCCCACACCAAAGCGGCCCTTATCTATAGCGACCGGCAGCAGTACGACAAAGCGATCAGCGAGCTGCGCGAAATCCTGCGCATTGACCCCAATTATTATTCAGCCTACGTGAATCTCGTCTATAACTACACCCTGGCAAATCGGTTGGACGAAGCCAAGGCGATATTCAACGAAGCCCTGGCCCGCAAGCTGGACGGGCCGCTGCTCCGGTACGACGCCTATGAGCTTGCCTTTCTCCAGGGCGACACGACAGGCATGAAGCAGCAAGTGGACTGGGCCATTGCGACACCCGGTGCCGAGGACTGGCTACTGGCGGAGCAGGCCAATACAGAAGCCTACTACGGACGGTACACCAGTGCCCGCCAGTTCACGAAACGGGCGGTGGAGTCCGCTCTACGCAACGGCGCGAATGAACGTGCAGCACAATGGCATCTGTTTGCCGCCTCTCAGGAAGTATGGGCGGGGAATGTGGCACTCGCCCGCCGCGAAACGGCCGCAGCGTTGGCGTTGACGCAGGATCCAGACACGGTGCAGCCTTCGGCGGCTGCCGTGCTGGCCAACCCGGAAATCGGCGACAGCGCGGGGGCGGAAACACTGCTCGATGCCGCCGCTAAGAAGGTCGGGCCGGCTAATAAGGATTGGATTAACTCGTGGAAACCTGCTCGCGCACTTATCGAGATGGAGCGGGGACGAGCGGCTCGGGCGATGGATCTTTTGGAGGGCCTGCCTGTTCCCCCGAGGCAGTTTGATTCGTATGTCAGTTACGCCCGCGGGCGTGCATCCCTACTCGCTGGCCAGGGTAGCGTCGCCGCGGTCGAGTTTCAAAAGATCATCGATCATCGTCACATCACCCACAATATGGCCATCGGGCCGACCTGCTACGTCTGGCTGGCGCGTGCGCGCACGCAGGCCGGCGACACCGTCGGCGCTCGCCGCGCGTATCAGGACTTCTTCGCCATCTGGAAAGACGCCGATCCCGACATTCCCATCCTGAAGCAAGCAAAGGCGGAGTACGCGAAGTTGAAGTGAGCCAGTAGGCGCATACGGCAGACGTTGCTCAACGTGCAGCCGCCCGCCAGACGAAGTGCGAACCAGGGTACGGCCTCTGCGAAAATCGTGACGCATTGCGTTGATCGAGCGGGACCTGGAACCAGAACTGGGTCGGGGAGCTCAGAACGCGAATTGCTAAAGGCCGCGTTCATCGGCCACAGCATGCACTTGGAATTTAAGCATCCCGAATACCTGACACCGATCATCACGTCGCGCATCAGGGAAATCAAAGAAACTCCGTACTCGACAGGATCGGCTGCCCGTCCCGTTGACGTGTCCGCCAGCGCCAACTAAGATCGCGGATCACCAGGCGTTGGGCGACTCGTTTTTGTGATCGGCCAGACCATTTCGCACTATCGCATCGTCGAGAAGCTGGGCGGCGGCGGGATGGGTGTCGTGTACAAGGCCGAAGACACCAAACTGGGTCGTTTTGTCGCCTTAAAGTTCCTACCGGATGAGCTATCGAAGGATCGTCAGGCCTTGGAACGTTTCCAGCGCGAAGCCCGCGCCGCCTCTGCTCTCGACCACCCCAACATCTGCGCGATCCACGAGATCGGCGAACACGAGGGCCAGCCGTTCATCGCAATGCAGTTCCTCGAAGGGCAAACCCTCGCACAGCGAATCCAAGGCAAGCCGGTGGGGACGGAGCTTTTGCTCGACCTCGCCATTCAGATTGCCGATGCGCTCGCCACTGCCCACGCTAAGGGCATCGTTCACCGTGACATCAAGCCGGCGAATATCTTCGTGACGCAGAGCGGCCAAGCCAAGGTGCTGGACTTCGGGCTGGCGAAGGTGACGCGATCCGAGGCTGCGGCTGCCTCGGCGGAAGCGACCGCGCTGACCGATCCCGGTGGGAGTGTCGGCACGCTTTCGTACATGTCACCGGAGCAGGTGCGCGGCAAGGAGCTGGACGCGCGCACCGATCTGTTCTCTTTCGGCACGGTGCTGTACGAGATGGCAACTGGCGTTATGCCTTTCCGCGGCGATGCTTCTGGCGTGATCGCAGACGCCATTCTCAACCGCGCGCCGGTGGCGCCGGTGCGGCTCAACCCCGATGTATCGGCCGAGTTGGAAAGGATCATCACCAAGGCGCTGGAGAAAGACCGCAATTTGCGCTACCAGAGCGCGGCGGAGATGCGCACCGATCTCAAGCGCCTGAAGCGCGAGACGGAATCGGGGCAGGTGAGCGCGGCGGCGCCGGTGCTGGCGCAGCCCAGCCGCAGACCAGGCGCGCGTTGGAAGGTGCTGGTCTCGGTCGGCGTACTGGTCGCGGTACTGGCGGTGGTCGCTGCGATGTGGTTAGCACGAAGGCGCAGCACTCCGGCGGGAACAACTGATGAAACGCCGTCCATCGCCGTCCTTCCCTTCGTCAACATGAGTTCCGATAAGGAACAGGAGTACTTTTCCGACGGTCTGGCCGAGGAACTGCTCAACGATCTCGCCAAGATCCAGGAACTGCGGGTCGTGGCCCGGACATCTTCCTTCCAGTTCAAAGGCAAGAATGAAGACTTGCGCACGGTGGGCAAGAAACTGAACGTGGGCGCCATCCTCGAGGGCAGCGTGCGCAAGGAGGGAAAGAAGGTAAGGATCACGGCGCAGCTCATCAAGGCCGCCGATGGCTTTCATCTGTGGTCGGAGACCTACGACCGGGAGCTGAACGACATCTTTGCGGTGCAGGAAGATATTGCGCGCTCAGTCGCGGGCTCGCTGAAGGTGGCGCTGTTGGGAGGAAAGACAGCAACGCCTTCCGCCCGGGGCACGAATGCCGAAGCCTACAACGCCTACCTGCAGGGGCGGTACTTCTTTGAGCGGTTCAGCAAGGAGAACCTGGAGAAGGCGATCAGGTACTACGAACAGGCCATCAAGCTGGATCCCAGCAATGCCTTGGCATGGGTGGGGCTGGCTAACGCCCGCGGCAGTCAGGCGGATGGGGGCTACCTGCCTGTAGAAGAGAGCTACCGGAAGGCGCGGGAAGCGGCGGAGCGGGCGCTGGCGCTGGATGCGAACCTGGCAGAGGCCCATGCGGCCATGGGGTGGATCAAGATGAGCTACGACTGGGACTGGGCGGGCGCGGATGCCTCCTACCAGCGGGCGCTGGCCCTGGAGCCGGGAAACGCCACGGTTGTCCGGGGCGCTGCCGTGCTGGCTTTCATCCTGGGCCGCCTTGAAGAAGCCATGGCGCTGGACCGCCGGGCAGTAGAGCTGGACCCCCTCAGTGTGCCGACCCACAGCAATCTTGGGCTTCATGCCTACTACGCCGGTCGGCTGGAGGAAGCAATAGCGGCTTACAAGAGGGCCCTGGAACTCAACCCGGAGTTCCCGTTTACACACGCCGGCCTCGGCCAGGTCTATCTGGCGCAGGCGCACCCGCAGGAAGCCCTGGTCGAAATGGAGCGGGAGCCGGACCCTGCCCTCCGCCTGCAAGGGCAGGCGCTGGCATATCATGCCCTGGGGCGGAAAAAAGAATCGGACGCGGCCCTGGCGGAGCTTGCCGCGAAGTATCAGGCGGGTGCGGCCTTCCAGATTGCCGAGCTGTATGCCTTCCGCGGGGAGGCCGACCGGGCGTTCGAGTGGCTGGAGCGGGCCTACGCCCAGCGCGACGGCGGGTTCACCCAGATGAAAGGCGACCCGCTGCTGAAGAGCCTCGAGCACGACCCGCGCTACGCCGCCTTTCTCAAGAAGATGCGCCTCCCCGCCTGACAACCTGCCGCTGCGCCGACCGCTCTCGCTATCGCGCCAACCGGCAAGCTTGCGGGAAGGACGCGGATGCCGCATCCCCATCCTGCAGCAGGCCAAGGCAGAGTACGCGAAGTTGCAGTGAGTGCGGCGATTCCGCTCTACCCACCTCTACTCTTACCTGTGTTCACTGCGCGTAAGGAGCGATTAGGTGAGCCTCACATCGTTCTCTAATCCACCACGTTGTTGCTGGCTACCCGGGCACCTGCTGCGAACGCCGCCACCGCGTCATCTTCTGAGGCGTAGACCCGGAACAAACGTCCCAGCATCGTTAACTCCAGAACCTCGGCAACTTGTGCCGATGGGGCCACCAGTTTCACATCGCCTGAGCGCTTCCGGGCCGAGGAGCAGAAGAACGCCAATAACCCCAGGCCTGTGCTGTCGACGTAGCTGACTGAAGCCAGGTGGAGTACGACCCGCCCGGTGTCTTCGATTGCACCCAGGACAGTGCTGCGCAACTCGGCGGTCTCTTCCGCCACAATCCGCCCACTGCAGTAGATCACCGACACATCACCGCGCATTACGAGTTGGTGCGAGAACATCATGCCGCGCCTGCCCGGAACTGGCGCGCAAGACTATCGCCGGTCACTCAGGGTGTCAACCGCTGCTCCCAGCAAGCCAAAGCGGAATACGCGAAGTTGCAGTAAGCCAGTAGGCGCATGCGGCAAACGTTGCTCTACCTGCGGCTGCCCGCCAGACGAAGTGCGAACCAGGGGTACGGCCTCCGCGAAAATCGTGGGGTATCGCGTGAATCCGAGTGGAGGGGGACCCGGAACCCGAGCTTGGTCGGGGAGGCTCAGAACGCGAATCGGCGGATGACCGCCGGAGAAAATGGAGTCTGATTCCCAGGGTAGTGGATCAATACCCGGGAAGCCGACTACCTTGCCAGGTGCTCGATACCTTCCGAGTGGCCGACAATCCGGGAGTCAAATTTCCGCAAAGCCACTGCGTCCGCTGCAACTTACCGTATGAGGGTTCCCCACACAGAAGTGGCCACTCGTCAGTCGATTCGAGCAACCACGGCCCGCATGTTTCAACGCGCTCCGCTTCAGACTCGAAACTACGGAAGTGGCGCGGGCGGTCGCCTCTGTTGCTGTCGGTAGGCGGTAGATTCCACGATCTGCTGAAAACGGGGATGTTTGCGAACATTGCTCAACAGGGAGTCGCGCCGGAACCACTCGACGCGTTCGTCGCCACTGCGAACTGCCCGCTCGAGCCATTGCAGCGATTTTTGTGTATCCCCTGTAATCGAGTAGAACTCTGCGACCGGGAGTGTTGCCCAAACAGAAATCTGGGCATAGGTCTCCAGGTCGGAGTCCATTTCTTTAGCGGCTGCCTCCTTGTTGCCCTCAAGTGCAAACAACAGAGCCCAGGCCAGTCGGGTCTCGAAGTTCTTGCGCTCCGTGGATCGCACTAGATCCAGCATGCGACGAGCCTTGGGCAGGTCGCCGGTACTCATGAACGCTCGGGCCAACCTGATGATCGCGAAGTTGTTAAGGGAATCGACTTCGAGAATCTTTTCGTATTGGCGGACGGCTTCGTCGACATTCCCTTGCTCGAAGAATAAGTCGCCCAAATTCATGCGCGCAGG
>DASWAR010000238.1:0-6083 GCA_036391015.1 Terriglobales bacterium | reverse complement strand
GGGAGGGGGCTGATCTAAGGTTTACTTGTTTGTAAAATTTTCTATGACCGAACGCCTCTACTACACCGACCCTACCCTCACCGAATTCTATGGCCGCGTAGTCGCCGCGGCGCCCGACGCAATCATTCTCGATCGAACTGCGTTTTATCCGACCAGTGGCGGACAAATCTTCGATACAGGCCGCTTGGAGTCGGATGGCAGAAGCGTTCGCGTTGTCGAAGTTGCGGAAAACGAAATAGGCGAAATTCTCCACCGAGTCGAATCCTCTGACCTCTTTGCTCCCGGCACCACGCTTCACGGCATCATTGATTCCCCCCGCCGCCGCGACCACATGCAGCAGCATACCGGCCAGCACCTTCTGTCCGCAGTCTTCATTGAGCTCTTCAACGCGCCTACAGTTTCCTTCCACATGGGCGACGAGAGCTGCACCATTGATCTGGATGCGAAGTCGCTCTCACCCCAGCAAATCCGCGAAGCCGAACGCCGCTCCAACGAAATCATCACCGACGACGTTCCCGTCGAGATCAAGTTCGCCACGCCCGAAGAAGCGCGCCAGATGGGCGTGCGCAAGATTCCGCCCGACTTGAAAGGCAAACTCCGGCTGATCGAGATCCGCGGGCACGACCTCACCGCCTGCGGCGGCACGCACGTGGGCCGCAGCGGCGAAATCGGCTCCCTCCTGCTGCGCAAGGCGGAGAAGGTGAAGCAGGGGATGCGCGTGGAGTTTGTCTGCGGCGCCCGCGCTGTCGCCGCCGCCCGCAAGGACTTTGAAACCCTGACCTCCGCGGCGGCGCTGTTCGCCAGCCACCTCTACGACGTTCCGGAGCAGATTCGCAAGACGCTGGACGAAGCGAAATCGGCAGGGAAGCGCGAGCAGAAAACCCAGGCCGAACTGGCCGAATCGATGGCCGCGGCCATGGTCGCCGCCACGCCGGAATCGAATGGCATTCGCCTGGTGAAGCGTGCTTTCACCGATCGCGATCTCGGATTCATCAAGTTGCTGGCGCAAAAACTTGCGTCTCACCCGGCAGTTCTAGCGCTGCTCGCAACCGCCACGCCGCAACCCTCGCTGGTATTTGCGCAATCCGCCGGCGGCCGCTTCGATATGGGCGCGATGATGAAGGAGGCGATGTCTGCACTCGGCGGACGCGGCGGCGGCTCGCGCGAACTCGCCCAGGGAGGCGCGCCCGCAGGAACGGACGTGGAAGCCGCTCTGAATGCCGCCGCGGCGAAAATTAAGGTACAGTAAAGCGAACGCGCATGGACCGCCTTGTCGCCATCAACCTGCTGATTCAGCTTGGCGTCGCCGCCGCCGTCGCCAGCGCGCTGGTACGTTCGCACATCTTCAAGAACCTGCTTTTCACCGAGCCGCGCTCCCTCACGCAGACCTGCTACCTGGTCCTCTGGATCGGCACGCCACTCGCTCTCGGCGTCGTCGTGCGCATCAACGCTCCCAACTTCCTGGCCGCGGATTTGTCCTTTGAAAGCTCGGTGCTTACCGGCGTGATCGGCGGACCGCTGGCGGGCGCGCTCGGCGGCATCATGGTGGGTATGCCCTCGACGGTGCACGGCGAGTGGCTGAACCTGCCGTTCTGCATTTTCGCCGGGGTGATCGCCGGCAAGATGCGCGAATTGACCAAGGACCGCGAAGACATCTGGTCATTCTCGCCCTTCATTGATTTGAGCATCTACCGATGGATCCGCCGCAACCTGCCGCGTCCCAAGGTGGACTGGCAGATCGCGTTCTTCTTCCTCATCCTCGCGCTGCGCCTGTTGAAACTTCAGCTTCACCGCTGGCAGCCGAAGCACATCTTCAGCGTGGACAGCGGCAATTTCTGGATCCTGACGGCGATCTTTGCCACTTCCGTCATGTGCATCGCCATTCCGATGAAGATCTGGAACAACACCCGCATGGAGATCAAGCTGGAACAGCAGCAACGGGCGCTGTTGCAGGCGCGCATGGAGGCCTTGCAGAGCCAGATCAACCCGCACTTCCTGTTCAACACGCTGAACTCGGTGACGTCGCTGGTCCGCTTCGATCCCGACACCGCGCGCGACGTCATCATCAAGCTGGCCAACATCCTGCGCCGCCTGCTGCGCAAGGGCGACGCTTTCGTGCAACTGCGCGAGGAATTCGAATTTATTGACGACTATCTGGACATCGAGGTCGTCCGCTTCGGCCGCGACAAGCTGACGGTGATCAAAGACCTCGATCCCGCTTCCCTCGACGTGGTCGTTCCCAGCATGCTCTTGCAGCCGCTGGTGGAGAATTCCATCAAGCATGGCCTGGCGCCGAAGATCGAGGGCGGAACCATTTATCTCCGCAGCCGCCTGAGCGACGGACAGCTCGTGGTGGAAGTGGAAGACGACGGCATCGGGATGGGTGCGGCGCAGATGCTGGAACCGCCCAGCGGCATCGGCGGCAGCGGCATCGGCATGGCCAACATTGCCGAGCGTCTCAAGGTCCTGTATGGCGGCACCGCCAAGATGGTGATTGACAGCGGCTCCGTCGGCGGCACGCTCGTCCGCCTCAACTTGCCCGTGCTGCAATCCTACGATGTGGGTGTTTCGGTCTCGACCGCCTACTCCGACGCGCGCTCCAACACGCCGCGATAAAACTTTTCGTACTGCGGAATAATTCTCGTGGAGCAGAAGCGCCCCTGGGCAGCGTGGCGTCCCTCGCGCCCCATTTGTTTCAGCTTTTCATCATTGGAAAGCAGGTCCACCGCGCAGCGCGCCATCTCTTCCACGTCACCGACCTCGGCCATGAATCCGGTTTTGCCGTGCTCGACCACTTCGGGCAATCCGCCCACGTTCGTCGTGATGGGCACCACCTCGCACGCCATCGCCTCCAGCGCGGCCAGCCCGAACGACTCCAGTTGGCTGGGCAGCAGCATCAGGTCGGCGGTTGCCAGCTTCTCGTGCACGCGGTCCTGCTTGCCGAGAAAAATCACGCGGTCGTGGATGCGCTTTTCCATCGCCATCCACTCCGCGCGCGAGCGGTCCGGGCCATCGCCGATGAGCAGCAGTTTGGCGGGAATTTCCTTCTGCACCCGGTCGAAAATCTCGATCACGTCCTGCACCCGTTTCACCGGGCGGAAATTCGAGAGATGCACCAGCAGGCGTTCGTCGTCACGCGCGAATTCGCGGCGGCGTTCTTTGGCTTCGGGATCGCGCCGGTACACGTCGCAGTTCACGAAGTTGTAGATCACCTGGATGGAATTGGCGAGTCCGAATTCCTTGAGCGTAATCTCGCGCAGGTATTTCGAGATGGCGGTGACGCCGTCACTCTGCTCGATGGAAAAGCGCGTGATCGGCAGGTACGAGCGGTCCTGCCCCACCAGCGTGATGTCGGTCCCGTGCAGCGTGGTCACGAACGGCAGTCGCCGCTTGTTCTGCGACGTTGCCATCATCTGCTTGGCCAGGTACGCGCTCACCGAGTGCGGGATGGCGTAGTGCACGTGCAGCAGGTCGAGCGCGTAGATCTCCGCCACTTCCGCCATGCGCGTCGCCAGCGCCAGGTCATACGGCGGGTAGTCGAACAGCGGGTAATGCGAGACCTCGACCTCGTGGTACCAGACGTTGGGTTGCGGCCCGGAAAGCCGGAAGGGCTGCGCGTAGGTGATGAAATGCACCTCGTGGCCGCGCTGCGCCAGCTCGATGCCGAGCTCGGTGGCGACCACGCCGCTGCCGCCGTACGTCGGATAGCATGTGATGCCGATCTTCAAAGCAGGCTCCAGGCCCCAGGCTTCAGCACGGCCCCAGGGCGGTTTGATTGTCTCGCGGGCGGGAGCGACTCGCAAATTCTGCGCCGGAATGCGGCAGCGGCGCTGGTTTGACCGCTCTTTTCGCGCTCACGTATACTGACTTGGAGCTTGAAATAAGCCCCTCTTGTAGGGGCGGTTAGCTCAGTTGGTTAGAGCGTCTGCCTTACAAGCAGAAGGTCGCTGGTTCGAGTCCAGCACTGCCCACCACTTCTTGGCGATTCCGGTTGCCAGGGGCCCCCAGTCGGGCCGCTTTTGACCGACTGGGGATTGAGAGCCGGGGACGTAGTTCAGCTGGTTAGAACGCTGCCCTGTCACGGCAGAGGTCGCGAGTTCGAGTCTCGTCGTCCCCGCCATAAGATTCAGTAACTTGAAAAGCGCCCCGACGGGCGCTTTTCATGTTCTCCACAAATTTCACCTCAAACCGGCCCATTGCTTCGGCACCCGCCCCTGACTGCGATTCGAACTAGAGCTTCAGAGTGTCATGGCACGCTGACGAAGCCCACCACGGTCGCAGGAAGCGTACCTGACGCGCACCCATTCCCGGCCACGGTCCTCGGGACGAGGGTGGGGTTCAGCATCATTGTCAGGTCCACCACGGCGAGTGTGTCGGCGGTTTGGTTGGCAAGCACCGCGATCGCGTGGCCGGAGTTCGGACTCCGGTATGCGGTTACGGTATGAGGATCGTAGCCCATCGAGAAGCCCGGAATGTTGCAGGTTACCCAATCACCAATCGCGGGCACGCCGCTACCGGACAAGGTCGGAAGTGCGATAGCTGTAACAGAGCTCCCGCCGATTTTCCCGGTGATCACGCCGGTATGGGCGCCCTGCGCTACGGCGATGCCATTTGCTCCATTCGACAGCAGCGACTCCGGCAAATGCTGAATCTGCGAAGCTGAGGTCCAGGTGCCCGGCGTGCCGGCCAGGAACGCGGCCTGTTTTAAATCGGCGAGGTACACCTGCGAAGGGGCGGAAAACTGGACAGGAGCCAGCGCGATCGCGGTCGTGCAGTCCTCGCCCGAGGACGCAGGCCACAGTCCTGTACCACTGAAAATGCCGAGACCGGAAAGACTGTTCTCGTAGAACGCGGGACTGGCCGGAGTTGTCACATCGACGATCTCATAGGTCCCAAGCTGATTCGCCGACAACAGCAGCGCGCCCGCTCCACCGGCGGTGTTGCGGATTGGGTCGATGAGGACGCCCTCCGAAATGTTGCCGAAGAGGTTGTCGATAGTGTCGGTAGGCGCTTTCGAGGCAAACACGCTGCCCAATGTCGGTGGCGCCGTGCTCAGATCCAGGAACTGATACCCTCCAACCGTGGGCGTGCCAGTGCTGAGCGCAATCAGAGCCCGGTTGTGGACAGCATCCATCACGACTCCGCAGTTGGTGCAGGACGCGCTGAAGAAATTGATGAACGCCGATCCGCCGCTGGTGAGCGTACTCGCGAGCGTGGTACCCGATAGCAAGTAAATATTCGTGTTGTTCGCGGTGCATACCGTCGCAGGCGGGCTTGGATTCGAAGCACAGGAATTCACTACGCCTACGCCTGGTGTCGGGATTAATGTTGGGGTGATGCTGCTGCCCTCAACATTGACAGCGGAAACGCCATTAACACCGCCATTAAAGAACCCTTTGGGGACGTAGGAGACAACCGTTTTCGCGGTGCCGTCGACCAGAACGGAAAGCGAACTGACCGGCTGGCAGGAGCCCGCCGGAGCGACCGGTGTGGGGCCGCATGTCGGGGTCAGAGCGCCGCTGTTATAAGCGTTCAGCATCTGGGCGTCCGCCACCATCCGCTGGCCGAGTGCTGACGATGGGGAGACATTTAGGGGTAGCGGTCCCGCTCCAATGGCGTCGCGCGCGTCGGAGATCGCCGCCGACACCGGGCCCGCGGCGGTGCCGCTAGCGACGTTGAGCAATGAGGCGATGAGCTGGTACGACAAAATCACGCTGGCATCGCCTTTGACAGGAATCTTGAGGAGGTTCAGCGCCTGTGTCGCGGTGACCGTGTAACTGGTGCCCAGTGGCAACGAGCTCAACTGCCACGCGGTTGCATGATTTTTCCAATAACCTTGCCCAACCGGGCAGGGCTCCTGTGCGGACGCTAGGGGCGCCGCAAAGGCCAGCATTCCTAGCAGGGCAACGGCCAGAGCCGCACCAAAAGTGCGCCGCCGTCGATTCGCAGCCCTTCCACTGAGGTTGAACCGGCTGAAGGTGGACGACGGGCGTCGGCAGACGCAATCTATGTCTCCCCATCGTCAGCACTCGGCCAGCGGATGGTGGCGGACGCCCAGATGCTGAACGCTTATAACAGCGGCG
>DASWAR010000237.1:0-11778 GCA_036391015.1 Terriglobales bacterium | reverse complement strand
CAATCTGATCCTGCTAATCCGTGAAGTCCAGGCCGCTTTGTTTTGCCAATGGCCAACTGCCAACGGCCAATGGCGCCTTCTGCTACACTGCTCGGTTTTTCTATTCTTCCCACACGAGGCATTCATATGGAGATCAAGACCGTCGGCGTCATCGGCGCCGGCACCATGGGCAACGGCATCGCGCATGTGTTCGCCAAAGCCGGCTTCAAGGTCCTGCTGCGCGATGTCGAACAGCGCTTCCTCGACCGCGCCGTCGAGACCATCTCAAAAAATCTCGAGCGCGAAGTCGGCAAGAGCAAGATCACCGCCGGCGAGCGCACCGAGGCGCTGGGCCGCATCGAGCCCGCGGTCGGCCGCGCCGGACTCGCGCTTTGCGACTTCGTGGTCGAGGCCGCCACGGAAAAATTCGACACCAAGGCCGAACTGTTCCGCGAACTCGACCGCATCTGCCGGCCGGAAATCATCCTCGCCACCAACACTTCTTCCATCTCCATCACCAAGCTGGCGGCGCTGACCCAGCGCCCGGAGAAGGTGATCGGCATGCACTTCTTCAATCCTGTGCCGATGATGAAGCTGGTGGAGGTGATCCGCGGGCTGGCAACGTCGCAGGAGACGTTCGACGCAGTCTTCGATCTTTCGAAGAAGCTCGACAAGACCCCGGTGGAGGTCAACGATTTTCCCGGTTTCGTCGGCAATCGCGTGCTCATGCCGATGCTCAATGAGGCCATGTACGCGGTGATGGAGGGCGTGGCCACGCCGGAAGCGGTGGACGAGGTGTTCAAGCTCGGCATGGCTCATCCCATGGGCCCGCTGACGCTGGCCGACTTCATCGGGCTGGACGTCTGCCTGGATATTATGCGGGTGATGGCAGCCGGCCTGGGCGATCCCAAGTACCGGCCCTGCCCGCTGCTCATCAAGATGGTGGATGCGGGCTGGCTGGGACGCAAGAGCGGGCGCGGGTTCTACAAGTACTGACGATGCCCACAGCTTCATCGCCGGCAGCATCGGCGCTCATCCCCGCGGACTGGCCGTTCACGATAGTGGCGCTCGCGTTCGGCGCGCTCATCGGCTACGCACAACTGCGATGGGGCGAGCTGGCGATCTCGGCGCTGCTGGTCGCCATGGTCACCATGTTTCTCGGCGCCATGCGTCCGCGGCGGCCATGGGTGTGGGCGCTATTGGTCGCGTTGTGCGTTCCGGCGGCGCAGTTGTTCGCCTATCTCGGGCGCGAGCACTTCACGCGCGGCGCGATTTTCGGTTCTTTCGCGTTGCTCGCACCCGCTTTCGTGTGCGCCTACGGCGGGGCGGTGGGACGGAAGTTGGTAGGCGAGTTGGTCAGGAAGTAAACCATCTCGTGCCGTCCCTGCAGGACTCCGAAATTTCCTGGGGCCGTGTACCCAGCACGGTCGTGCTGGGCTACCAGCGCACCGTCCCTGGCGGGACTGGGGCAGCGCGAGGCCGAGTTCCGGTGACAGACAAAACATTGGGCTATCCTCAAATCACCCGATCACCCGAGCGCCAGATCACCCGATGCTGTAACCCGATGGTGGTGTTAACACCTTTGTCACTCCCATTCCACACCTGACTCCCGCTATTCTCGCCCCATGGTGTTGCTCACGGTCTTGGCGAGCGGGAGCCGGGGAAATTGCAGCGTCCTGGCGAGTTCGCGCACGCGTATTTTGGTGGACGCGGGCGTATCCTGCCGCGAGATCGGGCGCCGGATGACCCTGAGCGGCGACCATGCCCTGAATGTGTCGGCGGTCATCATCTCGCACGAGCACTCCGACCATGTTGCCGGGCTGTATGTACTGGCGCGCAAGCTGCAGATCCCTGTCTACATGACGGGCGCCACCTACCAGGCATGGCAGCGCTGGGCGCGGCAGAAGAACGACGGCATTCGACCCGAGCTGGCCAGGCTGGAAACATTTGAGTCGGGGAGGAGTTTCACCATCGGCGACATCACGGTCGCGCCCTTTACCATCCCGCATGATGCGGCCGATCCGGTGGGCTTCACCTTCCGCGCCGAGGGCGTGAAGATCGGCATCGTGACCGATCTGGGATACATGCCGGCCAGCGTGGCGGACAACCTTCGCGGCTGCGACGGGTTAGTAATAGAATCGAACCACGACGTGGAAATGCTGCGCGGCGGGCCCTACCCGTGGGTGGTGAAGCAGCGTGTAATGTCGCGCGTCGGGCACATGTCCAACGATGCCCTCGCGCAATATTTTGCCGGGGACTACGATGGAGGTGCGGCTTTTTTGGTGCTGGCGCATCTATCAGAGCAGAATAACCATCCTGACCTGGCGCGGCGTGCGGCAGAGCAGGCCCTGGCGGCTCGCCGGGACCTGCTGCGGAACCGCCTGATGCTGGCTTCGCAACACCAGCCCTTGGAGCCGATCAGGCTGTAGAACATGAAACAGTGCTCAGACAAATTCGTGGGAGCCATCCTCGCCGGGTGGCGGTATGACATTTCCGGCATTACGCCGGAGATGCGCGGCGACTATGAAGAGCACTTCCGGGAATGCGAACACTGCCGCTACTGGCAGAAAGTACATCGCACGATCGATGTCTTGCTCATCATCCTGACCGCAATTTCCGCGGGCATATTCCTGCTGGCGTTTGGCGCCATTTATCACTTTGCCCCGCGGCACGCGCTGGTGCTGGAACTGGCTGCACTGGCCGGATTCGGGCTCTCCGCCCTGATCTGGGTGATTGTCGCGGTGGCCACGCCGGCGCCCATGGCCATGGTCGACGTCGCGCGGCTGGGCGCGCGCGCCGTGCACGACCGGCTTCCGCCCGAGATCCGCGAGCGCATCCCGGAAGAGCTGCGGCTGAAAATCTCCGGACAATCCTGATCTCGCAACCCGTTTCCCGGCCGGACTCGCGACTCGCTACTCCGTCTTGAGCGCACCAATCAGTTCCGTAATCTTCGGCACGCGGTGTTCCAGGCACCAGCCCTCGAGAGCGTCCACAATTTTTTCGGTAGCGCACGGGTCCCAGAAGCTGGCGGTGCCGATTTCGACCGCCGCCGCGCCGGCGAGCATGAATTCCGCCACGTCTACCGCGGTGGAGATGCCGCCCATGCCGATGACCGGGATGTCGACGGCGAGCGCTGCCTCATACACCATGCGCAGCGCGATGGGCTTGATCGCCGGGCCGCTGAGTCCGCCGAAGGTACGCGAGATCCGCGGCCGGCGCGTCTCGGCATCGATGGCCATGGCGACAAAGGTGTTGACCAGCGAGATGGCGTCGGCGCCGGCATTCTCCGCGGCGCGCGCCATCAGCGGGACGTTGGTCACGTTGGGCGACAATTTCACGATCAGCGGCCGTCGCGAGGCGCTTTTGGCCGCCGCCACCACTTCCTCCAGCAGCACCGGGTCGGTGCCGATCACCATCCCGCCGCGCGTGGTGTTGGGGCAGGAGACGTTGAGTTCGTAGGCGGCGATGCCTTCACCCTGGTTGAGAACGTGGATTACCGCTTCGTAATCTTCCCGGGTGTAGCCGAAAACGTTGGCGATGACGACGATGTTCTTTTTCTTGTTGAGCAGCGGAAGTTTTTCGTCGACGAAGGCCCGCGCCCCAATGTTTTGCAGGCCGATGGAGTTCAGCATGCCGGCGGAAGTTTCAAACAGGCGCGGCGGCTGGTTGCCGGGCATCGGCTCGCGTGACAGGCCCTTGACTACGAATCCGCCCAGCTTCTGCAGGCTGACGATGTCTTCAAACTCGATGCCGTAGCCAAACGTGCCGCTGGCGGCGATGACCGGATTCTTCAACTGCAGGCCGGCGAAGCTTACGCTCAGGTCCGGCGGGCCGTTGACGCGCCGGGGCGTGGTGCTCATCGCGCGCTCTCCCGGCGGAGCGCTTCGGTGAGCACGCGTCCGGCAGCGCGGTTCGGAGGATTGACGCCGAGCAGCGAAGCCAGCGTCGCGGCCATGTCCACCGGCTCGCAGCGCCCGCGGTAGACGCCCGCCTGGAAGGGAACGCCGAAAAACGCCAGCGGGACATGCTGATCGTAGCGGTACCAGGAGCCGTGCGTCGTGCCGGTGCGCGAATCCCAGGGAAACGTGAACGGCGGTGCGATCGCGATCACGTACCAGCCGCCATAGGAGGAATAGCTGTGCAGCAACTGCCGGCCCGCGTCGTCGTTGGGGACGTTGCCGGCGGCAAGCTGGGCGCGCGTGATGTACGACCGAAGGCCGAGTTGAACCAACGCTTCGCCGACCACGTGCTCGGCCTCGGCTTCGTTGTTCATGCCCGCGGCGGCAAAGGCGCTCTCCGAGATGAATACGAATGCGCCGTCGCGGCCCTCAATGTAGTCACCCGGCCGCTTGAGCCGGGTTGCGATGGCCGCATTCAGGTCGGGCTTCAGCTTGCCCGAATTCAGCGTATCCGCCGGCAACCGGAAATTGGCCGCGTACGCGGGAACCGGAGAAACGCCGTGATCCGCCGACAGTACGATCCACACATTGGCGAGCCCGACGCGCTGGCCGAGGAAAGTGAAGAAATCCGCGAGCTGGCGATCCAGCGCCAGTACCATGGCTTGCACTTCCGGTGAATTCGGTCCCTTCTTGTGACCGAGTATGTCGGGCGCCGACAGGCTGATCGAGAGCAGGTCCGTCGCCGGCCCTTCGCCCAGCTTCTCTTGCGTGATGAGCTCGCGCGCGAAGTCCAATTCGTAATCGTTGGCGAAGGGCGTGGCGCCCACCGTCTCGTAAAAATCCGGCGCCGCCTCGCGCGTCGTCTTGCGCAGCACGTTGCCGCCGGCATCCTTCCACTCGCGGTTCCAGTATGCGTCCGCTTTTCCCGCCGCATCGAACTTCTGCGCCCAGGCCGGAAGCTGCTGCATGTAGAACGTCGAGCTGATCCACGCCCCGCTCGGGTGATCAATCCAGAACGCTCCGTTGGCGGCGAAGCCCGCCGGCAGGATCGCCGCGCGGTCCTTGAGCGAGAGGGTGAACACGCGCGCTTTGCCGTCGGTCGAGAGCTTGAGTTCGTCGCCCAAGGTGTCGCTGAGCAGGTTGTGCGGCGACGCGCCCGCGCCCTCCACTCCCACCAGGCGCGTGTTGTTGTCGAACACCGAACTCACCATGCGCTTGGCGCGCGCGTCCCACCACTGATTGGCGGCGATGCCGTGGCCGTTGCTGTAGGCGCCGGTGAACAGCGTGGCGTGCCCGGGCGCGGTCTCGGTGTTGGCGTAATCGTAGTAGCAGCCGGTAAAGTAGGCGCCGCGCTCGGTGAGCAGGCGAAACCCGGCGGGGCCAAGCTGATCGTGGGCGCGATCCAGAAAATCGGGGCGAAACTGATCGATGATGACGATCACCACCAGCTTGGGGTTCGCATTGTAAGCGCTGGCGAACGCCACGCCGGTCACGACGAGGCACGCGCAAAGGACTGCGCAGATTCTTCCGAGAGAAAATTTCATCGCGCCATAGTGTAAATCAGCGAGTCGGTTTTTCAGTTTGCCAGTTTTTCAGTACCTCAGTTATTCAGTACCTCAGTACCGCATCTCTGTAGACTTACCACTGAAGAACTGAGCTACTGACGTACTGACAAACTGACCTACTGATAAACTATCCCGTTTATGCTCGACCTGAACTTCGTGCGGGGAAACCTGCCGCTGATTGAACGCAAGCTGCGCGACCGGGGGATGAACCCCGACGAGGTGTTGCGCGACTTTTCCGCGGTGGACGCCCGCCGCCGCGAGCACATCACCAACATGGAACGCCTGCGCGCCACGCAGAACAAGGCGTCGGAGGAAATCGCGCGCCTCAAACGCGAGCTGCAGGACGCCTCGGCGCAGATGGCGGAAATGCGGCGGGTGCGCGAACAGGTCGCGGAGCTTGAAAAGCAGGCCGCCGTGTTCGAGGCGCAACTGCAGGACATCCTCAAGACCATCCCCAACCTGCCGCACGAAAGCGTGCCCGTCGGCGGTGGCGCGGAAGAAAACGTCGAAGTCCGGCGCTGGGGAGCGCCGCCGAAATTGGACTTCACTCCCAAGCCGCACTGGGAGCTGGGCGCGCAGTTGGGCGTGCTCGACCTGGAGCGCGCGGTCAAGCTGACCGGCGCGCGCTTCGCCGTCTATTGGGGCCTCGGGGCGCGCATGGAGCGCGCGCTCGCCAACTTCATGCTTGACCTGCACACGCGCGAGCACGGCTACACCGAGGTCCTGCCGCCGTTCATGGTCAACGCCGATTCCATGTACGGCACCGGGCAGTTGCCCAAGTTCGAGGCTGACCTGTTCAAGGTTCCGCACGGCGACAAGAACCTTTACCTGATTCCCACGGCCGAAGTGCCGGTGACAAATCTGTTTCGCGACGAGGTGCTTGACGCCGCGCGCCTGCCGGTGAAGCTCACCGCGTGGACGCCGTGCTTCCGCAGCGAGGCAGGCAGCTACGGCAAGGACGTCCGCGGGATCATCCGCCAGCACCAGTTCCAGAAGGTCGAGCTGGTGAAATTTGCGCGGCCGGACACGTCGTATGACGAGCTGGAATCGCTGACCGCCAACGCCGAGGAAGTGCTGAAGCGCCTCGGCCTGCACTATCGCGTCGTCGCCTTGAGCACGGGCGACATGGGATTTTCCGCGGCCAAAACCTACGACATCGAAGTCTGGTTACCGGGGCAAGAACTGTTCCGCGAGATTTCTTCGTGCTCGAATTTCGAGTCCTACCAGGCGCGGCGAGCGAACATCCGCTGGCGTCCGGAAGGCAAAGGCAAGACCGAATTTGTGCACACCCTCAACGGCAGCGGCTTGGCGGTCGGGCGGACATGGCTCGCGATTCTGGAAAATTACCAGCAGGCCGACGGCAGCATGATGATTCCCGAAGCGCTGCGGCCTTACATGGGCGCGGACCGGATTACGCCGAAGAAGTTTTGAAGAGTTTCAGTTTCTGTTTCGGTTTCAGTTAACCGAAAACCAAGAACCGACAACCGTCCACCAACGTTGCCAAGTTCCTCTCCGCCTCACTACACTTAAGTGTTTGGCCCCATGTCGCGCATCTGGCAGACAATTCGCAGCTACATCCTGTGGACGTTCGAGCGTGGCAGCATGCAGTACGACGTCATGGTCACGCTGATCCTCGCCTTCATTTTCATTGCCCCCATCTGGGTAAACTTCAAGGACAAACCGATTGAGCGCTCTGGGCATCAAACCGGGGTAGTCGTTTCTCCCGACGGGCAAAGCGGGTTCATCTACCAGGTTGACGCCTCGGCCGTGAAGGGCGATCCGACGAGGGTCGAAGCCGACCTGTTGAGCGTGATCGAACCCATCGCCGGCGAGGTGGACATCACCAGGTACGAGCCGGTGCGCGACGCCAAGGGGCACATAGTTGCGTACAAGGTTTGGGTGTCGCGGTAGGAAGCACTTAAGTTTCTCAGTTGGTCGCTGCCGTTTGCACTGACGAACTGACAAACTGAAATACTGAGAAACTGAATGAAGCGCACAGTCCTTTTCCTCTCGCTGATCCTGATGCTGTTGGCGGCCGCCGTGGTCGCGCAGGTTCCCATTGCTCCCGCAGCGCAACCGCAGGCCAAGGCGGCCGCGGGGAATCTGGAGTCCGTGCTGACCGCCATGGATCGCGCTGCGGACAGTTTTAAGACCGCCGAGGCCAATTTTGTCTGGGACCAGTATTCCAAAGTAGTGAGCGACCACGACATCCAGAAGGGCACCATCTACTATCGCCGGGCAAGCAATGAAGTGCAGATGGCCTCCGACATCACTTCGCCCGCCAGGAAATACGTGCTCTTTGCCGGCGGCAAGATGCAGGTCTACCAGCCCGAGATCGAGCAGGTCACGGAATACAACGCGGGCAAGAACCGGGCGGATTTCGAGAGCTTCCTTGTTTTGGGGTTTGGCGGACGCGGCCACGACCTGCAGAAATCCTTCGACGTTCGCTTCGACGGCGCCGAAAACGTGGATGGCGTACAGGCCGCGAAACTGACGCTCACGCCGAAGCAGGTGAAGGTCCGCAACATGTTCCAGCAGATCATTCTGTGGATCGATCCGGCGCGCGGCATCTCGGCGCAGCAACAGTTGATCGAGCCCAGCGGCGACTACCGCCTCGCCAAGTACAGCAACATCAAAATCAATCAGAACATCCCGAACGACATCTTCAAACTGAAAACCTCGGGCAAGACGAAGTATGTGCGCCCGCAATCGGAATAGATGACCGGATCATTTCGGGACTGCATCGAAGCAGGTGCAAAATTGGGCAATTTTTTCCGTCTGCGGGCCGATTCTCTTGTGGAACGCTGGTAGTTTCAAGTTTATACTCGCGTTCAGAAACGGGGATATTGTCCCCAGCCAGGCAACCAGGCCGAAACATACGAGCGTCCAACCCTCGTTACTCAGGACCAGCCGGGACCAAGCTTTATGGCCAAAGTTTACACCATCCCTGTCACGCCAAATCCTTCACGCCGCAACAAGCGCAACCGCACCTCTGACCCGCGTTACGTCGAGGGCCAGCGTTTGCTGGTGGAAGCGATGAAATATCTGGCGCAGAGCAACAAGGACGCGAATCGCGAAGCGATCGACTTTCTCTTCGAACACTTCCAGACAAATTTCCGCAGCAGCGACTCACCGATGAATTCGTAGTCAACAGTCCTCAGTCTTCAGTCTTCGGGCGACATGCGGATTGGCTGAAGACCGAAGACTGACGACTGAAGACTGAGGACTGAAGACTCGCCAGCGCCGCCGCCGCAAAGACAATCACCACCGGGTAGCACTCCAGCACGTAGCGCGGCTCGGGATAAGCGAGCGCGGTCATGATGACGGTACGCAGGACGACGAATCCGGCCAACATTCCGGCGTAGCGGATCTCCCGCCAGACGCCGGCAACCCCCAGTAACGCCAGGCCGACGTACATGCCGTTGATCGCGCCCAGCAACACCGACCAGGCGAAGTCGTGGGCATCGTCGCGGAACCTCCACCAATGCGTGTCCAGCGGCAGCATCTCGGTGCGCGGGCGCAGCCAGAGGTCGAGAATGCGCACGACCGGCAGTTCGAGGTAGTAGCGGAAGGGCCTGCGTTCGATGCGCTGGCGAGCGAGTTGCTCGAATTGCGCGTCGAGTTCGGGTGTCATGGTCACGGTTTGGTTGTAGCGGTCGAATACTTCTTGTGTCGTGCTGCGCTCGTCGGCATTGTCGAAGGCGCGATCGGGCAGGGTGTTGATGTCCAAGACTGTATCGTCCATTTTGAAACCGATGTCCTCCAGCGAGGCGTAATCGGCCAGCCAGGTGCGCATCCAGCGATCGAAGCCGGTGGCGTAGTACTCTCCCGGCGCATTGGCATGAGTGGGCGCCAGCGGCATGAATTGATGGAAGGCGCGCCAGTTGCGGGCGGTCCAGGGCGCCAGCGGGAGCAGCGAACAGATGGCCAGCACCACGCCCGCTGCCATCGTCGGCCGCCGCTGCGGATTCCATGCGAGCCGCAAGAGCAGGAATCCGCCGATACCGATCAGGACGATGCCGCCGTCAGGGCGCAGGTAAATGCCGGCGGCAATTGCCAGCCCGCAGCCGGCCCAGTTGCCGATGCTGACCTTTCCCGCGCTCGGCTGCCATGCCAGGGCGGCCACCGCGAAATCAAGCGCCATCGCCGCAAAGAAGATGGCCAGGGTTTCGGTCAAGGGCACGGCGGTGTAGTTGGCGAGAAACGGACACAGTGCGGCCAGCGCAAACGCCCATTGCGCCGCCTGCCGCGAGCTGAAGTGAACCGCGCCGGCGGTCGCGCGCCGCGCCAGGTCCGCGATGATGAAGCAGGTTCCTACGTCAATGAATACCTGCGCAAAGCGGGCGGCGTTGTAATGCTCCACGCCGAACACAGCCCACAGTCCTGCCAGGAATGCCGGGTAACCGGGCATCCGGATGAAGGTGGGCGCGGGGCCACCCAGCGCGCTGAGCCCGTACACGTGGTGCAGCAACCAGTTCCTGGCGATGTCGCCATAGATGACGCCGTCCGGCGTCAGATTGGGGAAGCGAATCACGGAGAGCAGCCGTAGGGCGAATGCCCCGCCGGTCAACCAGAAGAACCACCGGCGGTGCGACCGCAACAACCCGCGCCAGCCCCGATCGTCAGCCGTTTTGGTGCTATTCTGCATCCAATAGCCAGAGTCTTTCCTGAGTGACACTGCCACCAGCATGCCGCCCTGCGCCGCTGCGGGGGCATCCGTTCGGCACCCCATTTACATGGAAGTGCGGAGAGGCCGCGAGCAGCGACGTGTGCGTCATTGTAGGATAAGTAACCGAAATTCATGGCCAAGCCGATTTTTTACGACCCGCAGCGCAAACGGTGGAAGCGTCTCCGCCGGATGATGGACGTGTTGGGCCTGGCGGTGACGCTGCTGATCGTTTTCTTCCTGGTGAGCGCGCTCAGCGGCGTCAGCCTGACAAAGATGCTGCTGCCGGAGCTGCACCGCCCTTACAAGGCTCTGAAAGAGAAAGAGCGCAAGCGCCCGAAGGCGCGCGTGGTGACCACCAAGTCGAAGAAGCCTTCCACCGAACTGGTGCTGAATTCCGGCGAGGGCGTGCGCGCCGCGTTTTACGTCACCTGGGATGCAGGTGCTTATTCCTCGCTTCGCGAGTACGTCCGCCAGATCGACATTCTCTATCCCGAATGGCTGCACGTGCTCACGCCCGATGGGCGCATCCAGGCGGTGAGTCCGGAGCTGACGTTGTTCAACGTGGTGCAGGGCGGCGCGGTTCACAGTCCCGACAGCAAAGAGCGGCCGGTGATGAAGTTCCTGAAGGACGAAAACGCCCAGACCGAGGTCCTGCCGCTGGTCAACAACTTCGATCCCACGAAGAACCGATGGATCTCAAATATTGAGCCGTTTCTAACCAGCCCCGAGGCGCGCGCCAATTTTCGACGCGAAGCGGCGACGTTGCTGGCCAGCGATAACTACAAAGGACTGACGCTGGATTTTGAAGGCTTTCCGCGTTCCGCGCAGCCCGGCTTCCGCCAACTGGTGGACGAACTGCACGCCGACCTGCAGGCGCAGGGCATGAAGTTGCACATCGCCGTCCCGGTCAACGACGACGATTTCGACTACGCGTACCTGGCAGCCCACTCCGACGGCCTCATCCTGATGAATTACGACGAGCACTTCCAGGGCGGCGATCCCGGGCCGATCGCCTCGCAGGAATGGTTCACCCAAAACCTCGTCGATGCGCTAAAGGTTATTCCCAAGGACAAGCTGATCTGCGCCATCGGCAGCTACGGTTACGACTGGTCGCTGGTGGAGCAGAAGAAGGGGAAGCCGAAAGTTGACAGCGCGCGCAGCATTGACAACCAGGAAGCATGGCTGAGCTCCTCCGACTCCGAAGCTCCGATTAACTTCGATCCCGACAGTCTGAACCCGCATTTCGCGTACGAGGACGAAAAGGGCAAGCGTCACGACGTGTGGTTTCTCGATGGCGTCACCGCCATGAACCAGATGCGCGCCGCCGTCAAGCTGGGCATCAATACTTTCGCCCTGTGGCGGCTCGGCTCAGAAGACCGCTCGCTCTGGCCGGTATTCGACCTGCCCGGCAAAGTCGGCGTGGTGCAGGACCTCCGCCTGGTGCCTCCGGGTCAGGACGTGGATATGGAGGGCGCCGGCGAGGTGATCCGCATCGGCAACCCGCCGTCTGCCGGCGAACGGACCTTTACCCTGGATCCCTCCACCGGCCTCATTACCGACGAAAAGATGACGGTGCTGCCGCGGCCGTACCAGATCGATCAGTACGGCGCGAATCCCAGGCAGATAGTCCTGACCTTCGACGACGGGCCCGATCCTGACTGGACGC
>DASWAR010000236.1:0-11976 GCA_036391015.1 Terriglobales bacterium | reverse complement strand
TCTCGCTGGCGGCCTCTCGCCCGCGAACGTCGCCGATGCCGTGCGCATCCTCACGCCCTGGGGCGTGGACGTCTGTACCGGCGTCGAAGCCTCGCCCGGCGCGAAGGATCACGCTAAAATTCGCGCCTTTGTTGCTGCCGTTCGTAACGCCGCGTCACCACCGGCCACCAGCCACTAGCCACTAGCCACCATGTCCATATCACCCAAACGCGCGATCACCACCCCCGGACGCTTCGGCGACTACGGCGGACGCTACGTTCCGGAAACCCTGGTCGCCGCACTCGAGGAACTGGAAGCCGCCTACAACCTCGCCCGCCGCGATAAAAAATTTCAGCGCGACCTCGCTTACCTTCTCAAGCAATACGCGGGACGGCCCACGCCGCTGTTCTTCGCCCGTCGCCTGACCGAAAAACTTGGCGGCGCGCGCATTTACCTGAAGCGCGAAGACCTGCTCCACACCGGCGCGCACAAGATCAACAACTGCATCGGCCAGGCGCTGCTTGCCGCACGCATGGGCAAGCGCCGCATCATCGCCGAAACCGGCGCCGGCCAGCACGGCGTCGCTACCGCCACCGTTTGCGCGCTGTTCGGATTCGATTGCGTCGTGTACATGGGCACCGAGGACATGCGCCGGCAGGAACTCAACGTCTTTCGCATGCGCCTGCTGGGCGCGGAAGTGCGCGGCGTGGACTCCGGCTCGCGTACCTTGAAAGACGCCATCAACGAAGCCATGCGCGACTGGGTCACCAACGTCCGCACCACGCATTACCTGCTCGGCAGCGTGCTCGGCGCGCATCCCTATCCCACCATGGTGCGCGATTTCCAGTCGATCATCGGCCGCGAAACCCGCTCGCAGATTCGCCGCGCCACCGGCAAATTGCCCTCGGCGATCATCGCCTGCGTCGGCGGCGGATCGAATGCGATGGGTATTTTTTATGAGTTCATAAAGAAAAAAGACAAGCGCGTGCGCCTGATCGGCGTCGAAGCCGGCGGCCGCGGCGATAAGTTGGGCGAGCACGCCGCCCGCTTCCACGGCGGCTCTCCGGGCGTTTTGCAAGGCACGTTCTCTTACGTCTTGCAGGACGACGCCGGCCAGATCGCGGCCACGCACTCCGTTTCCGCCGGGCTCGACTATCCGGGCGTCGGCCCCGAGCACGGCTGGCTCAAGGACATCGGCCGCGCCGAATACGTCTCCGCCAACGACAAAGAGGCGCTGGAAGCCTGCGTGCTGCTGTCGCGCACCGAAGGCATCATCCCGGCACTCGAGTCGGCGCACGCCGTCGCCGAATGTGTTAAGCGCGCGCCGAAGATGAAAAAATCCGACATCCTCATCGTCAACATCTCCGGCCGCGGCGACAAGGACATGGGAATCCTGCAGGAGAACTTATCGATTGGCTCTTAGTTTCAAATCCCGCCCCGGCCTGGTCGCGTACATCACCTGCGGCGACCCGGATCTCGCCACGACGAAAGAAATCATTCTTTCCGCCGTGGACGCCGGCGCCGACGTCATCGAACTCGGCGTCCCTTTCAGCGATCCGGTCGCCGACGGCCCGGTGATCCAGCGCGCCTGCGAACGCGCCCTGCGCAATGGCACCACCCTCCGCGACGTGCTGAAGCTCGCCCGCGAAGTGCGCGCGCAAAAACCAGGCGCCGGCCTGATCATTTTTTCCTACTTGAACCCCATCCTCCGCTTCGGTCTGGAGCGCTTCTGCGCCGCCGCAGCTGACGCCGGAGTTGACGGCGCGCTGGTCACCGATCTTCCCGTCGAAGAAGCGCACGACTACCTGGCAAACATGCGCCGCCGCGAACTGGCGACAATTTTTCTCGCCGCGCCCACCAGCACCGACCAGCGCCTGAAGAGCATCGCCGAGGTCTGCACCGGTTTCCTGTACGCCGTCTCGCGCACCGGCGTTACCGGCACGCGCCAGGAACTCGCCACCGACGCGCGCCGGCTGGTCAAGCGCCTGCGCCGCTACACCAAGTTGCCCATTGCGGTTGGTTTCGGCATCTCCACCGCGGGACAGGTTCAAGAAGTCGCGCAGTTCGCCGACGCCGCCGTGGTCGGCAGCGCCATCGTGCAGGCGGTGGAAGATTCCGCAGCCCCGGGCAGCGCGCCCCAAACTGTGGCAGAATTGGTAAAGCAGCTCTCAGCTTTCAGCTCTCAGCTATCAGCCGGTTCGGTGGTCGCAGCAGTTTCTCCGGCGCCTTCCCGGCCGCGGGACCTCAAGTGAGACAATGGACCCGAGAATCTTTCGGCTCCAGCTAATGGCTAATAGCTAACAGCTTTCTTATGGACATCGCGGATTGGCGCAAGAAAATCGATGACCTTGACCGCAAGCTGGTTGACTTGCTCAATGAGCGCGCCCACTGTGCGCGGGAGATCGGGCGTTTGAAGCGCGGCACCAACCAGCCGGTGTACGAGCCCGAACGCGAGAAGGTGATCCACGAAAACGTGCACCGCGCCAATCGCGGCCCGCTCGCTGATCGCGACCTGACCACGATCTACGAGCGCCTGATTGACGTCATGCGCAAGATCCAGAAAGAAGAATTCGTCCCCAAGGTCAAGGCCGACGGCGGCGACACCGAAATGGAAGCTGAGATTAACGATTAAGGAGTTAGTAGCCAGGAGTTAGTAGTTAGCGCGAAGCAAGCATCTGAGATTGCCCGCAAGCAGATATGTTTCGCTTCCGGAGCTCGGGCGCTAACTCCTAACTACCAACTCCTAACTACTGGTTTTCTATGATTGTGACAATGCAGGAAGGCGCCAGCGAACCGCAGATCCAGAACGTCATCGAGCACCTTGTCGGCCTCGGGTTCTCCGTCCACCGCTCGACCGGCGAACGTCACACCGTGCTGGGCGCGGTGGGCGCGCGCAATGACTTCGACACCCGTGATCTCGAGGTCCTCGACGGCGTCCACCTCGTCCATCGCATCAGCGCGCCTTACAAGCTCGTCGCCAGGCACTTCCGCCCGCAAGGCACGGTGGTCAACCTGCCTAACGGCCTCACCGTCGGCGGCGACAAAGTGCTTGTCATGGCCGGCCCCTGCTCGGTGGAGTCGCGCGAGCAGCTTTTCTCCACCGCCGAACAGATCTCGCAAGCCGGCGCGCGTGTCCTGCGCGGCGGCGCTTTCAAGCCGCGCTCTTCCCCGTATTCCTTTCAGGGCATGGGCGAAGACGGCCTCAAGCTGCTCAAGCAAGCCGGCGAAAAATACAACCTGCTGGTCATCAGCGAGGTCATGGAAATCTCCCAGATCCCGCTCATGCTTCCCTACGTGGACATCCTGCAAATCGGCGCGCGCAATATGCAGAACTTCAATCTGTTGCGCGAACTCGGAAAAGTCCGCAAGCCGGTGATGCTGAAGCGCGGCATCGCCGCCACCATTGAAGAAATGCTGCTCTCCGCCGAATACATCATGGCCGGCGGTAACTACGACATCGTCCTGTGCGAGCGCGGCATCCGCACCTTCGAGACTTACACCCGCAACACGATGGACATCTCCGCCATTCCCGTAGTGCACAAGCTCTCGCACCTGCCCATCTGCGGCGATCCCTCGCACGGCACCGGACGCCGCGACAAAGTCGTGCCCATGGCCCGCGCCGCCGTCGCCGCCGGCGCCGACGCCATCATCGTCGAGGTGCACAGCAATCCCGACAAGGCGCTCTCCGACGGCGCGCAGTCCCTCTACCCCGACCAGTTCAAGGAATTGATGAAACAGTTGCGCATCATCGCCCCCGCCGTGGGGCGAACGATTGCCTGACCGCGTCGCACACGTGCGTTGTGGCACAAGCGCCCCCGCGTGTGCAGCCGCTACTCCATCCCCGCCCTCGCAAAATCCTCGCGCGTGAGCGCCGGCAGATACAACCCTCGGTACTCCCGTTTCCACCACGCTCCTGTCGCTCTGCGTTCCGGCCAACTTGTGAAGCTGTACTCGTACACCAGCGCCCGCACGTACACCGGCGGCGCCTTGGCAAACGGGTCCCACGCCAGCAACCGGGCCGCTTCAGGCGATCCCTGCAACAACCGCAGCATGAAGCGCAGCAGCCATGGGTTCTGTTCGTAATTGCCCAGTGCCGCGAACCACATCTGCCAGTCCAGCCGCGGCTGGTGCGGCGCCACCCACGCCGGACGGCGCTTCACGTCCCCCGGCTTGTACTTGAATTCATACGCCTGCCAGGTCACGCCGTCGCTCGATCCTTCAATCACGATCTCCACGCGCGTCGTGGTCATCACCGCGAACAGGCCGTAAGAATTCACGATCTCAAACGGCGCCAGCGATCCCAGCGCCGCGTCCGCTCCCGGCGGCGTCCAGTGCAGGACCGGCCCGGTGACCTCGCCGATGCTGACGAACAAGATCAAGATCGCGACTCCGGTCCCAATCGCCACCCGCGGCACGCTTTTCGTCCGCTCCAGCCATCGTGCGCGCGCTCGCGCTACAAACCGCGCCGGCAGCCCGACGGTGCCCCACATCTGCCCGGTCTTGGCAGATGTGGGTTTCGTAAGCCGCGCGTCATCCACGAGCCACAGGCAAAGCGCGATCGCCAGCAAGTTGAAAAACGCGTAATTGCCGGTCAGCATGATCAGCACCTGGAACAAGATCAGGATGCCGGCCGCCAGCAGTCGCACCCGCCGCGGAAACCAGATCAGCAACGGCACTCCGAGCTCGACCGCCAGCACCACGGCGGTGCTGAAGCTCTGGAACCAAGCCGGCAATTGGTGCAGGTACCAGGCCAGCGGCGTCGGCAGCGGCTGCGTCTGGTGGTGGTAACGCATCGCGGTCAGCGCGCGCCAGCTTGGGTTGCCGCTTGCCAGCTTCACCACCCCCGACATGAACGTCAGCCGGAACAGCAGCCAGCGGAACATCCACGGCGCCAGGCTCGACCAGCCGAGAAAAATCGCCAGGAAGCCCGCCTCCAGCAGCAGCGCGTCCCATTGAAAACTCATGAACGCCTGCCCCGTGGTCGAGATGGACAGATACAGCACGAACGCGCCCACGCACGCCGCACGCCGCGCGATACCCAGCATCAACAACGCTCCCAGCGCCGCGCCCGCTATCCATACCGCGGCCACAAACCAGTCGCTGGAGTTGAGGAAGAACACGCTGGGTAGCGCGCGAAAGGCTGCATCGCCGTAGTACCGCTTCACCGCGACGATGGTTTCCGCGACGGGATAAATCCCGTTGCTTCCGATCAGCCCCGATGCCTGCACGCCGAACGAAACGAACGCGATCAGGTAAATGATTCCCAGCGCGCGCAGGAACAACTCGGTCGCCAGCGCGTAGCTCTGGCGCCGCACCGGAACGCCCCACAGCAGTCTTGTGATGGTGTACGCGGCGGAACGATGCGCCGCGATCGTCCTGTACGCTGCTTCCGCAAGCGCCGCGAATCCCGGCACGCGCTCGTACGCCGACAGCAGCCAGGTCTTATCCCCGATCGCCCTCGCCGTGAGCGCCGCGTGCGCTCCACTGCGCTGCTGGCCGTCGGGAAGGAAAATCTGTACTGCTTCGGCGAACTGCTCGCTGGGCACGTTCGGAAATTGTGCCGCCGCCTCCTGAAACGGCGCATAAGCCACGCGCTCTCCGGTCAGGTCCTTCCAGTACTCGATCCACGCGCGGCAGAATCCGCAGTCCCCATCGAACACCATCAGCGGCTTTTCGCGCGCATCTACGGAAGACGACAAGCAATCAACCTCGGTTGCAAAACTGTAACAGTATCGTTTCCTCTGCGCCCTCCGTGTCCTCTGTGGTTAAATCCGTGGAGTGCGCCAGCTCACCATTATCGGCACCGGCCTGATCGGGGGCTCGTTCGCGCTTGCGCTCAAACAGCACGGCTTCCTCGGCCGCATTATCGGCTGCGATCGCCCGTCTGTCCTCGCCGAGGCCAAAGCCCGCGCCGCCATTGACGCCGGCTTCGACGATCCGGCGCAAGCCTGCGCCAACAGCGATGTCGTCGTCCTCGCCACCCCCGTCGGCGCGATCATGGATCTGCTGGAGCGCCTTGGCCCGGTGCTGCCTCCCGACACGCTCTTCACCGATGTCGGCAGCACCAAGGCCGACGTCATCGCCCGTGCCCGCGACATCTTCGGCGATCGCGTAGGGGAGCGTTTTCTTGCCGGTCATCCCATGGCGGGGAAAGAGAACGGCGGAATCGAGCAGGCTGACGCCAATCTTTTCACCGGCGCGGTGTGGCTGTTCACGCCGCTGCCCGGCCAGGACATCCGCCGTGGTCGCCCGGGCGAATGCGTGCAGTGGATTGAACGCATCGGCGCGCGCGTGCTGGCGATGGACGCGGACCGTCACGACCGCATCTGCGCCTGGATCAGCCACCTGCCGCAGATGCTTTCCACCGCCCTGGCCGCCACGTTGCACGATGAATTTGGAAACGACCCTGAACTGGAGGCGATCGGCGGGCGCGCCCTGCGCGAGATGACTCGCCTGGCGCAAAGTCCGTACAGCATGTGGCGAGATATTGCTCTGACCAACACAGCCAATATCCAGGAAGCGCTGCTTCGCCTGGAGCAGCGCCTGGCGCACCTGCGTGAAAACCTACGAAGCCGCGAACTGGAAGCGGAATTCGACACCGCTTGCCGCTTCCGCAAACTGTAGCGCAAATCTTCCGCGCACCGGAAAATCGAGCTCATATCGTTGATGCATCCCGAGGGTCTGGTCCGCTCGGGATGGGCGTGTACCTGCGGCCACACCGTGTCAGGGCGAACACAATCATCCTGCGCGCCGAAACGCGTAACCCACCGGAAATCAATGCGGCGTGCGCTGGACCGCGGTTTGCACTCCCACCAGCGGCCAAGGAGGCCGTTATGAAAGCCAACACGCACATCGCAACCTCAATCGGCAAGTTCGGCGCAGCGATCCTGCTCGGCACTCTTGCCGTGACTACCGTCGCCTGCTCCAGCAAGTCCAAACCGGCAGTGAATTCGTCTTCGTCCATGCCGGCGAGCGCGAGCCTGCACCCGGCGGTGCTTCAAACCGGCGTACCCGTTGTCGAACAGCCGGCGCCGGTAGCGGTCAGCAAGAAGACGTCCGCGAAGCCGTCGGCATCGAAGTCGATCGTCTACCGCAGCCGCGATTACGGAGTTTCGTTTGACTACCCGTGGCAGTACTCGTTTGTCAGCGCAAAAGCGGTTGCCAACGGCGACGAGTCTCTGCGGCCGAAATCCGACGGTCACGAAGGCCAGTTCACGCTGGCCAGGGTCGAAATTCCCAAGGGGTTCTATTCCGACACCGACTACGAAAGCGGGTATTTCATACTGAGTCTAAACCAGGACCTGAACCAGCAGGAATGCGAGTCGGCGCTCAATCCGGGTAACGATGCCAAGCCGGAGAGCGACACCATCAACGGAGTGGAGTTCCGCTGGGTGGAGACGGACAGCGGCGGCCGCGGTCAGGCAGCCAAGCTGCGCCAGTATGTGACCTTCAGCAACGGCACCTGTTATGAGCTGGAGCTGGGAGTGAAGACCAGCAATGAAGGCGGCTTGGCCCGGGAAGTGAATCCCGACCAGGTGCTGCGGCGCCTGGATGGAATTCTGCGGACGGTGAAAATCCAGCCGTCAACGGAGAAGCCTGCCGCAGCCGTAGCGGAGAGTCCGAAAGCGGAGCCGGCGCCGGCTACAGAGAATTGACCGGAAAAACCCTGGGGCGCTGCGCCAGCCGCGCTCCAGGGAGACGTACCAAATTCATCACCCGTCCCCAATCAATTTTGGAAACGTCCGGACCGCGGGAACGTCTAATACATAGATCGACTTGATTCGGAACTAGCCGTTCTGAAAATTCGTATTCACATTTACGAGCGAGCCTGCAAACCGCATGGAGGACCACGTGTTAACGCTGGAAATTCAGCACCATCCGCATCTTGCAGTGCTGCGCTGCTCGGGCCGAATCGTCCGCGGCGACGGAGCCGATGACCTACTGCGGGCAGCGATGTCGCAAGACAAACGCCATCTTCAAATCGACCTCAGCGGGGTTGAGTCCATTGACGCAGGTGGATTGGGAGTTCTGGCCGCATTGGGAAAATGGGCGAAGGATGGGAATCGCAGAATCGAGCTTATCAATCCCCCGATGCGGATCCGGCAGGCGCTGGAGGCGACGAAGCTGAGTTCAGTTCTCCAGGTCTGGCCTGCCATTCAGGATCGTGAGGACGTCGCGTAGGCGCAGCCGCTGGCGCACTTGCGATCAATCTCAATACCGAGTACCTAGTACCTGGTACCGAGTACCGAGCAAAAGCAGATTCCTCCCCTTCGACTTCGCTCAGGGTCGAAATGACAATCCTCAAACCGTCGGAACAGCAACACTCCGCAATTCCACAATTCCGCAATCCGGCTCACTCCACCCAGTCGGCGATGAAGACGTTGGTTTCGTGGGGGCGGGAGGCGTTGCGGTTGGAGGAGAAGACGAGCCTGCGGCCGTCGGGGCTGAACATGGGGAAGCCGTCGAAGGCGGGGCTGTAGGTAATGCGCTCGAGGTTGCTGCCGTCCACGTTGACGGCGAAAAGCTCGAAGTTCCCCATGCCGCCGCCATCCACCAGGTTGGAGCTGAAGATGATGCGCTTGCCGTCGGGGAAAAAATAAGGCGCGAAGTTGGCGGCGATGTTGTGAGTGATCTGGCGCTTCTGGGTGCCGTCGGCGCGCATGACCCAGAGGTCGAGGCGCGTGGGGCGAATCAGGTTCTGCTTCAGCAGGTCCTGATACTCGGCAATCTCTTCCTTGGGTTCCGGGTGATAGGCGCGATAGACGATCCACTTTCCATCGCGCGACCAGAACGGGCCGCCGTCGTAGCCGACCTCGTGGGTAAGCTGCTTCACGTGGGTGCCGTCGCTGTTCATCACGTAAATATCCAGGTCTCCATTGCGGGTGGAGGTGAAGGCGATCTTGCGGCCATCCGGGGAGATGGTGGATTCGGCGTTGTAGCCCTGGTTGTGGGTGAGGGCGTGGGGAGCGCTGCCGTCGGGGTTGGCGACGTAGATTTCGTAGGTCGGATAGATGGCCCAGCGGTAGCCCTTGGACCAGTCGGGCGGCGGCGGACATTCGGGCGCGGCGGCGTGGGTGGAGGAGTAGAGGATGTGCTTGCCGTCGGGAAAGTAGTAGGCGCAGGTGGTGCGGCCGCGGCCGGTGGAGACCATGTGGGCGTCGGAGCCGGCGGTGTTCATGGTGAAGATCTGGTCGCATTTCAGGTCGCCGCGCCGGGACTGAAAGATGAGCCTGGTGCCGTCGGAATTGAAGTAGGCTTCGGCGTTTTCGCCGCCAAAGGTCAATTGGCGGACGTTGCGCAGGTGCTTTTCTTCCGGCGTGCGCAGGTCTTGTGGCGCGGGCGATTGGGCAAAGAGTGTGACAGACAGTAAGAGGGCGAGGACGGCGGCGGGCTTGTGCATGCGAATGATGTAAATGTACGAGAAGAAGGGGCTGGTGGCTAGTGGCATCGAGCGTGACCGGCCCACATCGGTCCAAGGCAGGAATAATTCGCCGCGCGCGGGGAGAATTGGGCCAACAAAGCTACCTGCCGTGGCGCCAAAACTCAGAGATTTTCAGGTGTCAGACTAGGGTCATTTTCGGCAACAAATAATTGACTTCGAGCGGTTTTGTTGTAGTATCCGGGAGCCAATCGGTTCTAAAGAAAAGAAGAAAAGGCTGGCCGGATGGAAGCGGTCTGAAACTGGACACTTCCGTCGGATATCCTCCCCCCAAAACCGACCTTTGCAATCGCTCCGCGCCGCTGCCGTGTGTTCCCTCGGCGGCGATCGCCAGTCCGATCGCGCAGACGGTGACCGCTGCTACGGGCGGCACCTTGAGCTGGAACTTGCAAGCTCTGTTTACCTTCGTGCCCGGGACCGCTCTCGCCACCAATATCACCTTCCAGGGCTTCAGCTTCCCGGTGAACTATGCCGTGACCGGGCAGGCGAACTATGTGATCCAGAGCATCTCGTTCACCGGGCATACGCCGCCATACACGGGCGCGCAGGGTATCCAGGTGGGCGAAAACCTGGTCATCAATGCGGTGGTGGCAAATGTCGGGAATGTAAGCCAAGTTGGACAGATCACCGTGTTCGCGAGCTGCAGCGGCGGTCCGGCCGGGAACACAGCGTGCAGTGGTGGTGGCGGTGGAGGCACCGGCAATCCGATCACAACGATTGCTGCGCCGGTTGCAGGAACCGCGGTTACGGCAACCATGACGGCCACCACCAACGGATTCGTGCCGGGCACGTATTCGGGCACGGTGGCGCTGACGACCACGCTGGCGCAAAGCTCCACTGCTGACGACTCGCTGACCCTGCCGTTCGAAGCGGTGGACTTCAACCTGTCAATCGTAGTGCCGGCCGGGTTTCTGGAAACGCAGCCGGGCGGCGGGGCGACGCAGGTCCGCGCGCTCGCCGGGGCCCCATCCACGCCGACGCAGAATGTGCTGCTTGGCGGTACGGCGCAGATCAGCGTCAGTTTGGACGAGACCGGCAATCCAACGCCGTTCGCGCTGCTGGTGACCGCGACGACCGACAATGCCGCCGTCACTTTCCCGACGCCGACGGTGAACGTCAACCCGAATTCGACCGTGGTCACGACCCTGACAACGTCGCCGGCCGGCGCGGTGCCGGTCACGGCGGTGTACAGCGCCACCAATCACGGAGCGACCAAGAACGCCGTCCAGGTGCTGAACTATGTGACGGCCTCGGTGACGCCGATCAACTGTTCCTCAACGGTCCCAGTGACCCACTGAAATTGCAGATGGGGCAGACGAGTTCGGCGTGCGTCATTGTGCAAGGAACCCCACCCGCCGGTTGCCCGGCGAACCCCGATATCACGCTGACCGCCAGCTCTACGCCCAGCTTTGCTGGCGGCGCCGGGAATGCCGCGACGGTGACGCCGCCAGCGCCGGTCTCCGGCTTACGGCGACGGTAACGCCTGGGACAGTGACGCAAGGTGGAACCTTTGACTTGCGGGTTGCAGCGGCGATCGGCGCTACTCCGCAGGTGACGGCACTGCCGGTGGTGGTGACGCTGCCCAACAGCAATCCCCCGGCCAACGTGACCTACACCTTGTACGTGCAGGCGGTCGGCGTTCCCGACCTGCAGGTGGTGAGCGTCACCCCGGCGCAGACGCTCAACAGCTCGACGCCATGGCTGTCGGGCGGTGGTGTGAACTTCAGCGTGGTGGTGAGGAACAACGGCAACACCGCCAGTGCGGGAGGCGAGGCGCTGACTATGACGCTCAACGGGTACCAGGTGAACAGCAAACTTGACTCTACTCAGCCTCCTCCGCCGCTCGCGCCCGGGGCTAGCGCTACGCTTCAAGTTATTGGGTGGCGCCCGACATCGACTCCGCCTCATTTACCAGCTCTGCCTCCACGTTGAAGACGAAAGTGGATCCCGACCCGGTGGGCGACCTGGATTACGCCAACAATACGTTGACGCAGACCGTGGCCACCGCGAACTGGCACTTGACAGTGAGCGGCCACGGGGTGAGTGATGCAGACCCGCTGGTCATCAGCGTCACGTCGGGAGGCACCTCGTGGTCCAACAGCGCTACCGTGAACTTATCCGTTGATGGCGGGGGTACGTTTTCCCTTGGCGGGCCCTTGGTGCCCTTCTTCGGCATCAACGTATATTCAGCGATAGTGGGCACGGGTCTGAACGCGCCCACGGGCCCTTTATGTAGCTTTTCGGCTCCCGGTAACTGTGCGGTGGCAATCAGTACCAACAATAGTTCCCTGCAGAACGGGTTCTACGCGGTGCAAATGGTTGCTCGTACGGAAGTATTGGGTTCAGGGAGTATGACGGTGCAGCGCCAGGCGACGATTCACGTGCAGGTGAGCAATGTCGCCATCCCGTCGCCTTACGCGCTGGGCGTTTCGTGCACGCACAACGGCGCGAGTTGCGTTGCGGGAACGGGCCCTGCCACGACCATCCAGGTGAATGGCGCATTGACCGAGCAATACATCGCGACCGTGTGCCATCGTGCACGCCGACGCAGGGTGTGA
>DASWAR010000235.1:0-3728 GCA_036391015.1 Terriglobales bacterium | reverse complement strand
CAAGCCGCATCACTCGTTGTTGCTGAGTTCGGGGCAATACAGAGAAGTCCTCGTCGGCCGAGCACGGCAACGCACCGCGGCAGTAGCGGGAGACCAGCCGAACCAGGCGCATCTCTTCCTCGCTCCACCCGATCGGGACTGAAAGCTTGCCCATCATGGCCGCCCGGTACGACCTGCGCTTTTTCTTGCGCTTATCGGCGCCGACGCTATGCAGGAGCGCGGCGGCACGCAACAGGACGGTCGTCCGCCGGTCGAAGGGCCATGCCAATTCATAGCGCAGAGCGCGCCACAGTTTGACACTTGTCTGCGCGACGCGGCGCGAGTGAGCCGGATCGGGATCCAGCGCTCGCGACCAGTATCGCAGCTTGGCATTGACGGCTAGAGACAGTTCGCGCCCGCTGGGAAGGCCCTGCCGCCATTGCTCCCAGAGGGATTCGGGACCCGTCGTTCTGGCCAGGTACTCAGCCACGCGTTTGGATCTCTCGAAGTGAATGCGCGAATTGAAGTGCTCAATGCCGGCAGGAGTGCCGTGCTGGAGCGCGATCTCCGCCGAAAGCACGTCAAAGTCATGAACTTCGCCCAGCAGGTCCTGCATGTGCTTCAGGTCTTTGCGCCAGCGCCGGCGGTGGTAGGGAAGGAAATTTTCGACGGTATAGCGGAAGCGCTTGATTCCAATGCGCAACTGGTGGAGATCGTCTGCACGACGCGTGCGCATTGCGGTCTGGTGCAATCGGTACGCATCGACCCATCGTTCCAGCGCGAGATGCTGAAAGACACGGCTTCCCGGCGGCAGCTTGCCAGTACGCTGATCCAGTTCATGCGCCAGCTTCATCCACCGCTTGGCATTGAAGTGGCTGAGGGCCTCACGCGCCGCATATTTCTGCTCGCTTTCGCGAGCAGAAAGCGCCGCCGCAAGACGGGCGCGTAGAGGATCGCCTTCGGCAGCGAAAAGCGATACCCAGCCTTGCATGACTTGCGTATCGCGCAGATCGCCCAAAGCCGAGAACAGCGGTTTCGCGATGGCGCGGAATTGTTTCCATCCGGGTGCGGGATCAATGGTGCGAAGACCTTCAGCGAGTGAGCGGGAACGGCGAATTGCAACCCGCAGGTCGTGCACGGGATCAGCTTCGAGGCTCAGACCGACGCGATTCAGTCCAGCGACAGTGCGCTTGGCCCAGTGCAGCAGGCCGACGCGGCCGGCTTTGACGTGTCCGCGTCCAGTGGGCAGCGTCGATCGTCCTTTTCGTCGCATCTGGGCGGTGATTCTTGAAGATTAGCACGCGAGCAGAAACGGTACATTGGGGATGGAAACATCTCGACTGCGGCTTTGTGCCGGCACGCTTTCGGAATTGCTTCAGTCGGCCGCGCCGGCTGCGCCCGCCTCGTTGGCCCGGCATTTGAGAAGCTGGTTGAAGTCGCAATTGACGAGATCGCCGATTCGTTCAATGGTGATATCTGCCGGCGGGAAACTGCTGACCACTTTTTCGTCGAGCGCGTAGTGGCCTTGCCGCGGGAAGACGGTGGTGACGCGGTCGCCCCAAAACTTCTTGACGGCCGTGAGAATGCGCAGCTTGTCGTCCACCAGGACGTAGTGATCGGCGGGATAGCGCTCCGCGACGTCGTCCAGTTCGTACTCCTTGTGAACATAAATAAGAACGGCGCCGTCAAAAGCGTCGAACAGTCCGGAGCGACGGATCTTCTGCGGCTGGAAGACAACGTCACCGTCGGAAAGGACGACCGGCTTGCCGAACTGCTTCACGTAATCCACGGCGTCGAGCGAGTTCGGGTACAGGCGATTGGCGAACGGGTAGTCGATAAGAAATTGCGAGACGGTCAACAGATGGGGATCGCGAGGATACGTTCCGCGGTAGTGCTGCAGGGCGCCGAGGTAATCGGCATAGCCGAGCTCGGCGCGCAACTGCTCGAAGATCGCCCAATAGCGCTGTTGCCGCTCATGCCCAACCTCGCGTTCGAGATGACGCTGGAGGTCGGCACAAACACGGTCGTTGTCGAGCAGCGTGTTGTCGACATCGAACAGGAAAACCACATTCTTTTGCATCCTGCAGTCCTCGCCAAGCCTGAATTTCAAGCGCACGGTTTCGCTCCACCATGAACCGACGGAAATGAGTCTCAGGCCACGGTAATGCTGCGGCTGAGATAAACATCCTGAATGGCCTGGAGCAATTCCATGCCTTCCTTCATGGGCCGCTGGAAAGCCTTACGGCCGGAGATCAGGCCCATGCCGCCGGCGCGCTTGTTGATGACCGCGGTGGTCACGGCTTCGGAAAAGTCGTTGGCGCCGGAAGCGCCGCCGCTGTTGATCAGGCCGGCACGCCCCATGTAGCAGTTGGCCACCTGGTAGCGGCACAGATCAATGGGATGATCGCTGGTCAGCTCGCTGTAGATGCGCTTGTCGAACTTGCCGTATGACGAACCCCCTGTGTTGAGCGCCGTGAACCCTCCGTTATTTTCCGGAAGCTTCTGCTTGATGATATCGGCCTGGATGGTGACGCCGAGGTGATTGGCCTGGCCGGTCAAGTCGGCGGCGAGGTGATAGTCCTTGTCCTTCTTGAAGGCGGAATTTCGCAGGTAACACCAGAGCACGGTGGCCATGCCCAGCTCGTGAGCGCGGGCAAAGGCCTGGGCGACCTCCACGATCTGGCGTGTGGCGCCGTCGGAGCCGAAATAGATGGTAGCGCCCACGGCCGCCGCGCCCATGTCGTACGCATCTTCGACGGTGCCGAAGAGAATCTGCTCGAACTTGTTGGGATAGGTAAGCAGCTCGTTGTGATTGATCTTCACGATAAACGGGATGCGGTGGGCGTACTTGCGGGCGACGATGCCGAGCACGCCGAAGGTGGAGGCGACCGCGTTGCATCCCGCTTCGACAGCAAGTTTCACGATGTTCTCGGGGTCGAAGTAGTCGGGATTCTTGGCGAAACTGGCGCCGCCCGAATGCTCGATTCCCTGGTCCACCGGCAGAATCGACATGTACCCGGTGCCGCCGAGGCGTCCGTGATCAAAGATGCGTTGCAGGTTACCCAGCACACGAGGGGTGCGGTTGGAGGCGGCAAAAACGCGATCCACGAAGTCGGGACCGGGCAGGTGCAGCCGTTCCTTGGAGATGCGCGGGTTGCTGAAACCAAGCAGCGTGTCCGCCGCGGTTCCGAGGTAATGCTCGATGGAATTGGTCTTGGTTGCTGTCGCCATGAGAACTCCTATCCTGTGCCTGCAATCTCGGTGGGAATGGTTGTGCTGGGGTCCAGCAAGGCGGCGGCGGATTGGTCCACCAGCCACCACAGCGTTCCATGCGCCGGGCGGATCAACTGCGCCGGCAGTTGCGCCGGTTCATGGGGCCCTTCCAGAACTGCTTTCAGAGGTTGGGCCTTGTCCTGGCCATGCGCCATGAACATCACGCAGGCGGCGTTGTTCAGGACCGGTGCAGTCATGGTGATCCGGTGGGTGTAGAACTTCCCCACCCAATTGGAGGTGACCAGCCGTTTGTGTTCTTCGAGGGCCTTGGTGCCGGGAAACAGCGAGGCGGTGTGGCCGTCCGGCCCCATGCCGAGCATGACCAGGTCAAACCAGGGGAGCTGGCCTGCTGAGAGATGGAAGAATTCGCGCAACGCCTGTTCGTATTCAGCGGCTGCTTTTTCGGTTTCCTTGTATTCGCCCCGCATGCGAAACACCCGGGCCGGGCTGACGGGCACCTTGAATAGCATGGCCTC
>DASWAR010000234.1:0-23117 GCA_036391015.1 Terriglobales bacterium | reverse complement strand
CAGGAAGCCCGGGCCTTGCGGCACGAGAGTGCCACAGAGCTCGGTGACATCGTCGTACAATGCGAGTGCGCCGCTTCAGGAGATGATGATGTTCGAAGGACTTTTTCAACCCACCCACCTGCTGGTCATCCTGGTGCTCTGCCTGATTATTTTTGGCCCCAAGAAGCTGCCCGAACTGGGCAAGGGTCTCGGGGAAGGGATCCGCGGCTTCCGCGACGGCCTGAAGGACCAGGGGAAGCCGGCTGCCACAGAACCCAAGGATGAAGCGAAGTAAGCCGTCAGCTATCAGCTTTCAGTCTTCAGTCTTCAGTCTTTGGCCAGTCCATCGTGGTCTTTGCCTTCCGGTCGAGATTTCTACACAGGCGTTCGATCCCACTGTGTCCCGGTCCTGAGGCGTTCAATCACCCGATTACCAGATCGCCCGATCACCCGATGTACTATGGGCTCGTGCCTCCCCTACTTACCCTGGATCGGCTGAAGGTGAGCTTTCCGACGCGCGATGGCCAAGACCGGCTCGCGGCCGTCCGGGAAGTCAGCCTGACGCTTGCGGTCGGGGAGGTGTTGGGGCTGGTGGGGGAATCCGGGTCGGGCAAATCCGCCACGGCGCTGGCCATCATGCGACTGCTGCCCACGGAAGCCCGCGTCGAGGGCGAACTGCGGCTCGAGGGCCGCGACCTGCTCTCGGCTTCTTCCGACCAGATGCGCGACATCCGCGGCGCGCGCATGGCCATGATCTTCCAGGAGCCGATGACCGCGCTCAATCCGGTGATGCGCGTGGGAGACCAGATCGCGGAGGCAGTGCTGGCGCATGCTGGCTCCGGTTATGGGCAGCATCATGCCGTCGAACGACTTCTCAACGAAGGAGAAGCGGAGGTAGTTGCGGCGATTCGACCTTCGCCTGCAGGACGTGCCCTTGGGCGGTTAACTGGCCTGGGAGTGGAAAGCAAGCTGACCAAAGCGGGTGCATGGAAGTTAGCGGTTGATGCCATGCACGAGGTCGGCATCCCTGACCCGGAGCGCCGCTCCCGCGACTACCCGCACCAGCTCTCCGGCGGCATGCGGCAGCGCGTGATGATTGCCATGGCGATCGTGAACCGTCCGCAACTGCTGATTGCTGACGAGCCGACCACCGCGCTCGACGTCACCATCGAGGCGCAAATCCTCGATCTGCTGGCGGAATTGCGCCGGAAATTCAACCTGGCAATGCTGTTCATTTCCCACGACCTGGCGGTGGTCTCGCAGGTTTGCGACCGCGTGGCCGTGATGTACGCCGGGAGCATCGTGGAACTGGGCCCGGCGCATGACGTATTCGCCTCTGCCGCGCACCCCTACACCCGCGGCCTGCTGCACTCCGCGCCCACGCTGCACACCGACCGCTCGAGCGCTCTGCAGACCATCGAAGGCACTGTGCCCTCCCTAACCTCGCTGCCGCCGGGCTGTGCCTTCGAACCGCGCTGCGGGTTCCGCGTTCCCGATTGCAACCGCGCGCTGCCGCCGCTGGTGGAGGTCGCGCCCGGGCACCTGGCCCGCTGCCCGGTGGTGAACGCGAATCAACCACGGAGGCACGGAGACACGGAGGAAATCGGGTGATCTGGTGATCGGATGATCTGGTGATCTGCACTCGTTTTCGATCAACCGATTACCCGATCACCTGATGGCCCGGTCATCAGATTCTCGGTGCCTCCGTGGTACGGAATCAGCTTCGAGCGCTATAATCGCCATTCGCCCCAGCGCGATCGACCACGTGCGGATACTCCTGCTAAGCGACATGCACGCCAACCTGGAAGCTCTGGAAGCCTGCCTGGAGCGGGCGCCGGAGCACGACCTGGTGGTCAATCTCGGCGACGTCGTGGGGTACGGCGCCAGTCCCAATGAGGTGGTGGAGCGTTCGCGCAAGCTGGGCAAGATCATTGTCCGCGGCAATCACGACAAGGCATGCTCCGGAATCAGCAACATGGAGGACTTCAACCCCATTGCCGGCATGGCCGTCATCTGGACGCGCACGGTGCTGCGCAAAGAGAACCTGGAATGGCTGCGCGCGCTGCCGCAGGGCCCGGCGTCTTTGGATGGCGTGGAAGGCGTCCGGCTGGTGCACGGCTCGCTCCACGACGAAGACGAGTACCTGATCCTGGTGCCGGAGGCACTACGCTCGCTCGCCGAGGCCGAAATTCCGCTTACCTTCTTCGGGCACACGCATATCCAGGGCGGATTTTTCGCGGGAACCGACGACGCTGCCGCCATCCATCCGGTGTACAAATCGCACAACGCCTCCGAGAAATTCGTGTTCAAGCTGCGCAAGGGCATGCGCTACCTGATCAACCCCGGTTCGGTGGGACAACCGAGGGACGGCGACTGGCGGGCCGCCTTCGCCCTGTTCGACACCGAGGCCTACTCCGTCACCTATTACCGTGTGAAGTATGACGTGGCCGCAGCGCAGCAGCGGATCATCGCCGCCGACCTGCCGGAAAGACTTGCGACCCGGCTGGCACAGGGGCGGTGAGGAGATTGGGTGATTTAGCGATTTGGTGATTGAGTGATTTAGTAACCGCTCCGCGTGCCACGTCTTCAAATCACTCAATCACCAAATCACTCAATCACCAGATTTCCCCATGCCTTTCCGCCAATACCCTCGCCGAAAAAAGCCCGCCGCCTCGCAGGAACTGTTTGGCGCGCGTGTCGAAAAACTGCCCGAAGATCGCCTGATCGCCCACATTGACGGTGGCGCGCGCGGTAATCCCGGTCCCGCCGGCTACGGCGTGGTGATCGAGGACGCCGCCCGGCGCCGCGTCGCCGAGCTCAGCAAGTTCCTTGGCCACCGGACCAACAACTACGCCGAGTACATGGGCCTGATCGCGTCCCTGGAATACGCCGTGGCACACGGCTACAAGGCGCTGGAGGTGATCAGCGACTCCGAGTTGCTGGTGAAGCAAATCAATGGCCAGTACAAGGTCCGCAATCCCACACTGATGGAATTGCACCAGCAGGCGAAGGCGCTGATCGGCAAGCTGGATTGGTTCAAGATTCACCACGTCCTTCGCGGCAAGAACAAGGAAGCCGACGCCCTGGCCAACCGCGCCATGGACGAGGGAATGGGAAAAGCCTAACCGCGGATCGCCGCGGATCAACGCGGATCGAAATAAGGCGTGACCGGGTTGGTTTAACCGATGGGGAACCGAGATCCCTCGACTCGGGTTTCCCGCGCTGGAGACAGCGCGCGGGAGCCCTCCCTCGCTCGGGATGACATCGGGCAGGTTACTTGGGCGTACTGCCCGGTTTGTAGGTCAGATATTTCTCCAGCGGGATGTCGAAGAACATCAAATCGGAACCGTTGCCGTCGCGCACCCGGGTGACGTAGAGATGGGCTCCGGCCAGGGGCTGGCTGATACCTTCGATATCGAAGAACAGGAAGCCGGCCTGGGTGCCGTGCGGCTCTACCGCCCTGGCGCGGAATGGCGCGTTCTGGATTTCCTCGGCTCCGCCTTTGGGAAGGCCGGTGTCGGGACGGCGGGGCAGCGGAATGGGCAGCGGATTGCGGCTGGGCTCGTCGCCGCGGTGCTTCACTCGCGAGAAACGCCGGTACAGGTCCTCGATGCTGGCCGGCTGCAGCTTGGCTCGGCTGGCGGTCACCAGCTTAACTTCCATCTCGTTCAACGCGACCGGCTGGTCGCCGTCATTGGTGATGACCAGGTAAATCGGCAGGTAATCCTTGTCTTTGTACGGCAGGGTGAACACCGGCGCGGCCTTGTCGGGCATGTCGTAGGGATCGGCGGCGATGGTGACTTTCTCCTCCGGATGCTCGTCGCGCGCCGGATACGTCCTGGCGGGAAATGCCTTGGGCGCCATGTATTGCTTGCTGGCAATGGCCAACGTTGCCAGCAGCATCAGCGCCGCCGCCAGCCACCAACGGTAGTTCGACCGATCCATACCCAGGATTATCAATCCTGCCCTGCCGCCGCGGCAAATGGGTAAGAACAGTTTCAGTTTCAGTTTCGGTTTCGGCTTCGGACTCAGCTTCGGTGATTCGGTTTTGGGCGCCGGAAAACCGAAAACTTGAAACTGGGCCACCTGTGCTGAAACTGAAACTGAAACTCGAAACTGTATTTAGAATGTCCCTTCACGCATGTACCTCTTCTACAGCGCGCTGGCCGGCGTGGCCCTGCTGCTCTCCTCGCCTGTCTGGCTGTTCCGCCTGCTGCGCTACAGCAAGTACCGCGCCGGACTCGCCGAGCGCTTCGGGCGCGTGCCGCAACGCCTGCGCGATTCGCAGCACCGTCCCACCATCTGGGTGCATGCCGTTTCCGTCGGTGAAGTGCTCGCCGTCAGCGAGTTGATTTCCGAATTGCAGCAGCGCGTGCCGTCGTACAGGATTGCCGTATCCACCACCACCGCGACCGGGCAGGCGCTGGCGCGCGACCGCTTCGGCGCCGCCGACGTGTTTTACTTTCCCATCGACTTCGCCTTTGCGGTGCGCCCTTACCTGCGAGCGCTGCGCCCCGAACTGATCGTCATCGCCGAGACCGAGTTCTGGCCGAACTTTTTGCGCCTGGGGAGGCAATCGGGCGCGCGCATCGCCGTGGTCAACGCCCGCATCTCCGACCGGTCGTTGCCACGCTACCGGCGATTTCACGCCCTGATTGCGCCGGCGCTGCGCAACATCGATCTGTTTCTTGCGCAAGGCGAGGAGGACCGTCGCCGCCTGATCGAGATCGGCGCGCCCGCCGACCGTGTCCAAGTCAGCGGCAACCTGAAATTCGATCTCAAGCCGGCGACCGAAGCGCCGCTGGTGGCCGAGCTTAAATCGGCGCTCACCAACACCGGGCCCGTCTTCGTCTGCGGCAGCACCGTCGAAGGCGAAGAGCCCATTCTGCTGCACGCTTTCACCGTTGTCCGCGAGCGCTATCCGAATGCGCTCATGATTCTGGCGCCGCGCCATCCCGAGCGCTTTGCGCCAGTCGCCGAACTCATCGCCGCATCCGGCATGAAGTTCTGGCGCAGGTCGCAGTGGAACGCCTCGGAACCACTCGGCCCCGGAATTTTTCTCCTGGATACCATCGGCGAGCTTGCTTCCACTTACCAACTCGCTGACATCGCCTTCGTGGGCGGCAGCCTGGTTCCCAAGGGCGGCCACAACATCCTGGAAGCCGCGCAGCACGGCTCGGCCATCGTAGTGGGCCCGCACACGGAGAATTTTCGCGACATGGTCACGCTGTTCCGCCGCGCCGGCGCCGTGGTGGTCGCCAGCGCTGACGAGCTTGCGCAAATTTTCCTAAGTTTGCTCGCCGACGAATCCCGCTGCCGTGGTCTGGGCGCGCGCGCCCGCGAAATTCTGCGCGACAATGCCGGCGCCACCGCGCGCACCGTATCCGCGCTGCAGTCTCTGCTCGTAAAATTTCCCGTCTCAGCCGCCGATCGTGCCGCCGCGTCCAAGATCTCGCAGCGGATGGAGACCTGATGGCGACGCGCATCCTCTCCCGAGTGTTTGGTGGCGCAGTCCGCCTGCGCAATTCGCTGTATGACGCCGGCGCTCTTCCCGCGAAACACCTCAAAGGGCCGGTGGTCAGCATCGGCAACCTCGCGGTCGGCGGTTCGGGAAAAACTCCCTTCGTCATCCTGCTCGGAGAGTTGCTGAAATGCCGCGGCATCGCTTTCGACGTGCTATCGCGCGGGTATCGCCGCCAGACCAAAGGAGTCGCGCTGGTGGATCCGGGCGGGCTGCCGCGCGATTTTGGCGATGAGCCCCTGCTGATTGCGCGCCGCCTGCAGTGCCCTGTGATTCTCGGCGAAGAGCGCTACCAGGCCGGCCGACTGGCGGAAGAGCGCTTCGGAGCGCAACTCCACCTGCTCGACGACGGCTTCCAGCACCGCCAACTGGCGCGCGACTTCGATATCGTGCTGGTGACGCCCGACGACGCCCGCGACTGCCTGCTCCCCGCCGGCCGCCTGCGCGAGCCACTCAGCGCGTTGCGGCGCGCCGATGCTGTCGTCCTCGCCAGCGGCGCCGAGCCGGCCAACTTTCCGCTCACGGGCAAAGCGGTTTGGCGTGTCCGCCGCGGCATTGTGACCAGCGACTTGCCACCGCACCCGCTTGCCTTCTGCGGCATCGCCCGCCCGCAGAGCTTTTTCGCGCAACTGCGCAAGGCGGGAGTTGATCCGGCGGCTGAGGTCGTCTTTCCCGACCACCACGCCTATACCGAAAAAGATTTGCGCGATCTCCAGTTTGTCGCCGAGCAGAACCAGGCCGGCGGTTTCGCGACCACGGAAAAGGACGCGGTCAATCTCGGCGGACTTCTCGCTGCCCTGCAGCCGCTGGCGGTGGTGCCCGTGAAGATGGACCTGGCCGACGCCGCGCGCGCGCTGGATTTCCTGCTGGAAACTCTGAAGAGCCGCGGAAAACCAGTCTCGTGAGAAAATGCCACTTCGTTGTAGTCGGATTAACGATCAGCGTTCATCTGCGTTAGTCAGCGGCTGAAAACAATTTGAAGCACACGAAACAATCCGAGCGCCTGCGCAAGATCGTGGACGCCTTCCCGCGCCTCACTATCACGGTGGTCGCCGATCTGGTGGCCGACGAATTCATCTACGGCGAAATCTCCCGCGTCTCGCGCGAGGCGCCGGTGCTCATCCTCAAGCACCGCGAGCGTACCGTGGTTCCCGGCGGCGGTGGCAACGCGGTTTACAACCTGGCCGCGCTGGGCGTTACCGTGCTGCCGGTGGGCGTGGTGGGCGACGACGAGCCCGGACGCCTGCTGCTCCGCGCCTTTCGCCAGAAGCGCATCTCCACCTCCGGCATCCTGCGCTTGAAGGGCTACACGACGGTGACCAAGACGCGCATCCTCGCCGGCATGACGCACACCGCGCGCCAGCAAGTGGTGCGCGTGGACCGCGAGCCGGAGAGGGAACTCGATTTCATGCACCAGCAAGACCTGGTCGCATCCGCCAACCGGTTTCTGCGCGCTTCCGACGCCCTGCTCATTTCCGATTACGGCTACGGCGCCGCCACGCCGCAAATGCTCAAGGACCTGCGCTCGCGCGGCACTCTGAAGGACATGCCGGTCACGCTCGACTCGCGCTACCGCCTGCTGGAGTTTGCCGGCGCGACCGCCGCCACCCCCAACGAGCCCGAGGTCGAACATGCGCTCGGGCTGCGCATCGGCGCCGATTCCATGCGCCTGTTGGCCGCCGGCAAGAAAATTCTGGAGCGCATGAAGCTGGACGCGCTGGTCATCACCCGCGGCCGCGACGGTATGGTGGCCTTCGCGCGACGCAGCCAGCCGGTGGAGATTCCGATCCACGGCAGCGACCAGGTGGCCGACGTCACCGGCGCGGGCGACACCGTCATCGCCACCTTCACCGCCGCGCTCGCCGCCGGCGCCGACGCCGAAGAGGCCGCGCACCTGGCCAATTACGCCGGTGGCATCGTGGTGATGAAGCGCGGCACCGCCACCCTAAGCCGCGAAGAACTTTTGCAAGCCGTGGAGAGCGCGAGTGTCCCGTCTTAGTCCGAAATCGAACCGCGGATCACCGCGGACCAGCGCGGATCAGGCAAAGAAATCTAATCCGTGTGAATCCGCGTAAATCCGCGGTTAAGTTTGTTCACGAATGAACGCGCCCGAAGAAAAGATTCTTTCCCGCGATCAACTCCGCCGCCGCGTCGAGGAATGGCGCCGCGCCGGCGAGCGCATCATCCTGACCAACGGCTGCTTCGACCTGCTGCACGTCGGCCACATCCGCTATCTCCGCGCCGCCAAGCAACTCGGCGGAAAACTCGTGGTCGGTCTCAATGCGGATGAGTCGGTGCGCGGCTTGAAGGGTCCCGGACGTCCGCTGATGCCCGCCGCCGAGCGCGCCGAAATTCTGGCCGCCCTCGCCGACGTGGACGCCGTGGTGGTGTTTCCCGAGGCCTACGTTCGCGCCCTCATCCGCGAAATCCGCCCCGACATCCACGCCAAGGGCACCGACTACACCGCCGAAAACGTTCCCGAGCGCGATACCGTCGCGGAGTGCGGCGGGCGCGTGGCGATTGTCGGCGATCCGAAAGACCACTCCGCCACCGAGTTCATCGCCCGCATCGGCCGCAAGGAGCGTCCGTGAGCGCCTCCCAGGAGGCGGCTGACATTGCGCGCTTGCTGATCGTGCGCCTCGGCTCCATGGGCGACATCATCCACACGCTGCCCGCGGTGGCCACCCTGCGGCGCACATTTCCCGGCGCAACCATCGGCTGGGCGGTCGAGCGGCGCTGGGCCGCGCTGCTTTCTTCCGGCGCCGCGCTCGCCGGACCTTGCTCACCCGAGAAACCGCTGGCGGACGTGGTCCACATCGTTGATACGCATGCCTGGCGCTCGGCGCTTTTCTCCGGCGAAACCTGGCGCGAATTCCGCGACGCTCTCGGCCAGTTGCGCGACGCGCGATACGACATTGCGATCGATTTTCAGGGCGCGTGGAAATCGGCCATTTTGGCGCAGTTATCGCGCGTGCCGCGCCGCGTCGGCTTCATGCAGCCGCGCGAAAAGCCGGCCACCCTTTTCTATACGCAGCAGGTTGCCGCGCAGGGACGCCATATCGTCGAGCAGAACATCTCGCTCGCGGGTGAGGTGTGTGGTCCGGATTTCGGATGTCTGATTGGGACTCCCTCCACGCAGCACGACGACTTCAGCTTCCCTTTGCCGCGCGATGCTGCCGCCGAACGCGCCATCGAGCAGCAGCTACACGTGCACGGCCTGCGCAGCTTTGCGCTGGTGAATCCGGGCGCGGGCTGGGGAGCAAAATGCTGGCCCGCGGAGCGCTATGCCGAAGTGGTGCGCGCCCTTGCGGTTCACGGACTGCGCGCCATCGTGAACTTCGGCCCCGGTGAAGAGCAACTGGCGCACGATGTCGAACGCGCCGCCAACGGAGTCGCCATTGCCATGCCGGCCACGGTCGGCGAACTCATCGCGCTCTGCCGCTGTGCGCGCATTTGCATCGGAGGCGATACCGGCCCTGTCCACCTGGCCGCGGCGGTGGGAGTTCCGGTGGTCGCCCTGTTCGGCCCCACCGACCCCGCGCGCAGCCGCCCTTACGGCAACCGCGTCATTGTCCTGCGCTCCCAGGAAAGCCGGACCACGACCTCGCACCTGAAAGACCCCGAAGCAGGCCTGTTGCAGATCACCGCCGCCGAGGTGATCGCCGCCGCGCGTCATCTCCTGGCACAAACTTCAGAGGCTTGGCGATGACCTGGTCCCGCATCGCGCGACGCATCCGCGTTCCTCTCGGGTTCGCTTTCGCCGCGCTGTACATCTGGCGCGCGCGCCCGACATGGCTGTCTCTCGCGATCGGCGCTGTCGCCGCCCTGATCGGAGTCGCCATTCGCGCCGTCGCTTCCGGCCACATCAGCAAGAACTCCGAGCTCACCACCTCCGGCCCCTACGCCTACACGCGCAATCCGCTCTACCTCGGTTCCATGGTGATTGCCATGGGGTTCGCCGTGGCCGCGCTGAGCTGGTGGATCGTGCTCGCGCTCGTTGTTTTGTTCGTCGCCATCTACATCCCCGTGATTCTCGCGGAAGAGGCGTTCCTGCGTTCGCGCTTCCCCGAGTTCGACGGCTACGCACGCCAAGTCCCGCGCCTGTTGCCGCGCTTCAGCAAACATCCCACAAGCGCGGGATCGTTTTCCCGCCAGCGTTATCTCCAGCATCGCGAGTACAATGCTCTGATCGGTACGGCAGTCATGATCGCGGCGCTCGTGGCCAAGATGTTTTGGGCCGGCCGCTAGCCTGTTCTTCATGATGAAACGACTTCTCCTCGCGACCGCCTGCGCAATCCTGTGTGCCGCCATCGGTGTCAAGCTGGCAGGCCAGCAACCCGCGACCATCGGCCCAGTGGCGCAGATCCATCCCGCGCCCGACAACCACACCTTCCCCAACGGCCAGGCATTCGTTTACCAGGCCGAATGGCGCCTGTGGACCGCCGGTACCGCCCGCATCACCATTAACCAGGCCGGCGACAATCAGCGCGTCAGCGGCACGGCTGAAGCCAGCGGCGTCGTCGCCCTGCTCTATCCCGTCCACGATCGCTTCGAGTCCACCTTCGACCGCCGCACCTTCTGTTCCCAGACGCTCACCAAGCACACCGAAGAGGGATTCCGCGCCCGCGAAACGCTGATCAACTTCAACTACGCCCGCCGCCGCAGCATCCTGGATGAAACCAACCTCAAGAGCGGCCAGGCCAAGCACGTCGAGCACGAGATTCCCGGCTGCGTCACCGATATCCTTTCCGGCGTCTTTTATGTCGCCGCGCAGCCGCTCGCTCCCGATTCCACCTACACTTTTCCGCTCAACGAAGGTGGCGACACGGTTGACGTGCGGGTTCACGTCGAGGCCCGCGAGCAGGTGAAAACGCCTGCCGGAACCTTTCCCACCATCCGCGTCTCCCCGGAAGCCGCTTCCGGGCTGCTCAAGGGCCGCGGCCGGGTCTGGATCTGGCTTTCCGACGACGCCCGCCGCATCCCCGTCCAAATGCGCGTCCGCATGTTCTGGGGCACCCTGACCTTCCGCCTTGTCAGAATCGACGCCAAGTGACTCGGCAAATTCCGTGGTAGCCTGCGGAGTGCTGCCTGATCTCCTCCTGCGTAAGTGTCCGATTTGCAACCTCGACAACCGTTCCCAACCTGTCCATCCCTATTCCGAGCCGCCCTGGGAATTGAAGCAGTGCGCCGGATGCGGGCTGGTCTACCTGGAGAATGCACCCGCGTATCAGAAGCTGGAAACGGAGTTCGCCTGGGAAAAAAGCTGGGCGGAAGAAGGCAGACTACGACGCCGGCGAGAGCCGGTTTTGTACTATGCAAGCCGCGCTCTGCAAAGCATTCCCAAGCGGCTCTTCCGGCGAGATAAGCTCATGTCCTGGGTACGGCGGTACATCGCGCCTGGGCGAATCCTGGACGTCGGATGCGCCGGCGGCCACACCCTGCTCAAGCTGCCGGATCACTACGTACCGTTCGGAGTCGAAGTCTCCAAGGAACTGGCGTCCATTGCACGCGCTCGTTTTTCCGCCCGGGGTGGAGACGTTATCCAGGGCGACGCCATCGCGGGGCTCCCGCGCTTCCCGGCGGACTCCTTCTCAGGCGTGCTCATGACTTCCTATCTCGAGCACGAGCTGGACCCGGGCACAGCGCTACAGCATGTGGCGCGCATCATGCGCCCCGGGGCTCGCGCCATCATCAAGGTCCCGAACTTCGCCTGTTGGAACCGCATCGTCCGCGGCCGGCGCTGGTGCGGTATGCGCCATCCCGACCACGTGAACTACTTCACGCCCGCGCTCCTCGACCGCCTGTTGCGCGCCGGCGTGCTGCGCATACTGCGCTTCGGTCCATTCGACCGTTTCCCGACCAGCGACAACATGTGGCTGGTGGCAGAAAAGCCCAGTTAGCGCGCTTTCCTTGGGTTTCATAGGCACCCATTAGCTCTAACGCGCATCTAGTCGGATAGACCATTTCGCGCGACTTCTTTCGCCTAGAGAGACAAACTATGCGTGTAATCAACTGATATCAAACGGTAAACAATGCTTGACAATAACACACTTAGATTTTATGCTTTGTAACTGTCAAGTACTGATGAAGCCCGCAAGCTGGTGCTTGAGGCGAGTCAGCCACCAAAGTTAAGGAGGAATTCGCTATGCCTATCGTCCGTTGGGATCCGTTTCAGGAGTTGAACCTGATCACCAACCGCATGAACCGTCTGTTCCAGGACACTTATGGCCAGGGCAGCACGGAAGAGAGCCTCACCACATCATCCTTCGTTCCGCCCGTGGACATCTACGAGGACGAGCACAACATCACCCTCAAGATTGAAGTTCCGGGCATCGAGCAGAAAGACATGGATGTCCGCATGGAGAACAACACGCTGACCGTGCGCGGCGAGCGCAAGTTTGAGAAGGAAGAGAAAGAGGAGAACTTCCATCGCGTCGAGCGGCGCTATGGCAGTTTTTTCCGCGCCTTCACGCTGCCCAACACGGTGGATCCGGACAGCGTCAAGGCCGACTACGACAACGGCTTGCTGAAAATCACGCTGGCCAAGAAGGCCGAAGCCAAGCCGAAGCAGATCAAGGTCAACGTCGGCCAGGGCCAGAAGACCCTGGAGGGCAAGGGCAAGGCGGCGTAAAACAGCCAGCAGCGATCAGCCGTCAGCTTTCAGCTACGGCAGGAAGGGGGAGGCGGCTGTGAACACCGTCTCCCCGATTTTCTTGAAGTTTTCGACCATAAGGAATCAAATATCTGAAGCAAGAGTGCATTCAGGATCGGCCGTCTTTAGCTGACGGCTGATAGCTGAAAGCTGAGAGCTAATAAGATGTCAATCCGTTGGGACAAATTGACGGTCAAGGCGCAGGCAGCGGTGCAGCGCGCGACGGAAGTCGCCTCCGAGCGCGGCAATCCCGAATTGCTGCCCATGCACCTGCTGGTCGCGCTGCTGGAGGACCGGGAGGGCATTGTTGCTCCGGTGCTGGAGAAAGTCGGCGCCGGTCCGCAGGCAATCCTGGCGCAGGCGAACCAAGCGCTGGAAGATCTGCCGCGGGTCTCCGGCGGCGCCGCCCAGCCCGGCCTTTCCGCCACCGCGCAGCGCCTGTTCGACCAGGCTTTCAAGGAGGCGGACAACTTCGAGGACGAGTACGTCTCAACCGAGCATCTGCTGCTGGCCATGACCGACCAGCGTGGCGACCGGGCTCACGATCTGCTCGCACGTCACGGCGCCACCCACGATGCCGTGCTCAAGGCGCTCACCGCGGTGCGCGGCAACCAGCGCGTCACCGACCAGAATCCGGAAGCGAAATACCAGGCCCTGGAGCGCTACGCCAAGGACCTGAACGAGCTGGCGCGCCGCGGCAAGCTCGATCCGGTGATCGGCCGCGACGAGGAAATCCGCCGTGTCGTCCAGGTGCTCTCGCGCCGCACCAAGAACAACCCGGTGCTGATCGGTGAACCCGGCGTAGGCAAGACCGCGATCGTCGAGGGCCTGGCCCAGCGGATCGTCTCCGGCGACGTTCCCGAAGTTCTGAAGAACAAGCGCGTGGTCGCCATCGACCTCGGCGCCATGCTCGCCGGCGCCAAGTACCGCGGCGAGTTTGAAGATCGCCTGAAGGCGGTTCTAAAGGAGATCGAGGAGTCGGAAGGAAAGATCATCCTGTTCATTGACGAGCTGCACACCCTGGTCGGCGCCGGCGCCGCCGAGGGCGCTATTGACGCCAGCAACATGCTGAAGCCGGCCCTGGCACGCGGCGAATTGCGCGCCATCGGCGCCACCACGCTGAACGAATATCGCAAGTACATCGAAAAAGACGCCGCTCTGGAGCGCCGTTTCCAGATTGTCTTCGCGGGCGAGCCCAACGTCGAGGACACCATCGCCATCCTGCGCGGCCTGAAAGAGCGCTACGAGGTTCACCACGGCGTGCGCATCAAGGATTCGGCGATCGTTGCCGCCGCCACGCTTTCGCACCGTTACATCACCGATCGTTTCCTGCCGGACAAGGCGATTGACCTGATTGACGAGGCCGCCGCCTCGCTGCGCATCCAGATTGATTCCATGCCCACGGAAATCGACCAGCTCGAGCGCCGCGCCACGCAACTGGAAATCGAACGCCAGGCGCTGGTGAAGGAGACGGACCCCAACTCGCGTGAGCGCCTCTCTGCGGTCGAAAAAGACCTGGCCAACCTGCGCGAGCAATCGAACCGCCTGAAAGCCGTCTGGCAGCAGGAGAAAGCGAAGATCAACCGCATTCGCGAGCTGAAGGAGCGCATCGAGAAGCTCAAGCTGGAAGAGCAGTCGGCCACCCGTAAAGGCGACTTCACCCGCGCCTCCGAGATCCAGTACGGCGAACTGCCGCAGCTCCAGGCCGAACTCGACCGCCTCAACCAGGAAGCGGATGGCGCGTCTGCCGACGGCGAGTCCACGCGCATGTTGAAGGAAGAAGTGGACGAGGAGGACGTTGCCCGCATCGTCAGCAAATGGACAGGCATACCGGTCAGCAAAATGCTGGAGGGCGAAGTCAAGAAGCTGGTGGACATGGAGAGCCGGCTGCGCCAGCGCGTCGTTGGGCAGGACGCGGCGCTGGAGAAGGTCGCCAACGCCATCCGCCGTTCACGCGCCGGGCTCAGCGACCCGCGCCGCCCCATCGGGTCGTTCATCTTCCTCGGCCCCACCGGCGTGGGCAAGACCGAACTCGCCCGCGCGCTCGCCGAGTTCCTCTTCGACGACGAGCACAACATGGTGCGCATCGACATGTCGGAGTACATGGAGCGGCACGCCGTCGCGCGCCTGATCGGCGCGCCTCCGGGATACGTCGGCTACGAAGAGGGCGGGCAGCTTACCGAGGCGGTTCGCCGCCGTCCTTACTCGGTGGTGCTGTTCGACGAAATCGAAAAAGCGCATCCCGACGTCTTCAACGTGCTGTTGCAGATCATGGACGACGGCCGCCTGACCGACGGCAAGGGCCGCGTGGTGGATTTCAAGAACACCATCATCATCATGACCTCGAATCTCGGCGCAAGTTACCTGACGCCGGAGAATCTGGCCACGCCCGCGGCTTTCGAGCGTGTGCGCGAGCAGGTGATGGCGGTGGTGCAAGCCAGCTTCAAGCCCGAGTTCCTCAACCGCGTGGACGACATCATCCTGTTCAACCCGCTGGGCAAGGAGCAGTTGACGCGCATCGTCGAGCTGCAACTGGAATCGCTGCGCCGCCTGCTGGCCGAGCGCAAGATCTCCATCGAGTTGACGGATGCGGCCAAGGAGTTGGTGTTCACCGAAGGCTACGACGTGCAGTACGGGGCTCGTCCGCTGAAGCGCGCCCTCCAGCGCCTGATCCAGGACCCGCTGGCGCTGAAGATACTGGACGGCGAGGTGCTGCACGGCGATCACGTCATCGTGGATGCGGACCAGCCGCGCCGGCGGATGGTTTTCAAAGTTTCGCGTCCCGCCACCCCGGAACGTTCTGGGGACCAGGGCCGCGTCGGCGAGCGAGCGCCGGCGAAGAAATAAAGCTTCAACCGCGGATCGCCGCGGATTAACGCGGATCAGAATCGCAGGGGCCTACAGCTTTAGAACTCCGAACTCGCTACCGTCAGCTTGCCTTTCCTCACCGCCTCGATGAAGTCGGTGTACGCCGGCTCGCCGGCGCGGTCCCGCACCGCCGCCGCAATCTGCCCCCGGTGGTACACGCCGTGCATCAGCACGTGCATCAGGATGTCGCGCACCTCGTTGCTATAGTTCTCGCCCTTGGAGTTGGTGTAGGCAATCTCAGCGTCGAGGTCGGCGTCCGTAAGTTCCGCCAGGTACTGCTCCCAAGTCTGCCGCAACTCCGCGATCTGCCGTTCGCAATCCTCCAGCCCAAACTCCGGCCACACCGCGGTCTCCTGCCTCGCCTGCTGCAGCCGTGCCATCCACAACAGCTCGGCGGCTACGATGTGCGCCATCACTTTGCGAGCGCGCTCCGGAGGATGTTCCATCTCCTGCAACGAGTGCAGCGCCTCACGATTAGCCCAGTCGTCGAAAAGAAACATTTCGCGTAGGTAGCCCAGCATAGCCTTGACGCCCCCATCACCAACAGATGCCCGAACCGTGGTGCCCGATGAACTTTTGCGGGGGTATAGGGGTTCGCGGCGGATGATCCCGCGGCGAGACCGCCTGTAAGCCATTAACTCTGCGGTAAATAGGTAACTTTTCACGAGTATTCACTTGACACAAACAGGCCAGTGTGTCATTATCTGCTTGCTTGAGGGGAGGCCGAAAATGACAACCGCGACCGTGATTGAGCTAGTCATTGTAGTGATCGTGCTCGCCTTAGCAGTTCGTTTCTTCATGAAGCGGAGTTCGTAGCCATGAATATCCGAGAAGCAGCCGCGAAATTCAAGACTAATGAAGATTGCTTGGGCTATATCGAGCAGATGCGCTGGCCTGATGGCGTTGTGCGCTGCCCTGAGTGCGGCACTGATAAACCTGTGCGCGTCGAGCGCAAGGCCACGTCACGGAACAAGCGCGGATGGTTTTACCTGTGCTCTGAGAAATCCTGTCGCCATCAGTTCTCGCCTACATCCGGCACGATCTTCCACGATACGCACCTGCCGCTGATAGTGTGGTTCCACGCGATTGCCCTAATGCTGAACGCGAAGAAGGGCATCAGCGCAATGCAGTTACAGCGCGACCTGGGAATCGGCGGATACAAAACCGCGTGGTATCTGAATCACCGAATCCGCGAAGCGATGATAGACGCGGGTGCACCCAAGTTGGGCGGGATCGTGGAGATTGACGAAACCTACATCGGCGGAGTGCAGAAGGGCAAAGGCGTAAAAGCTGGCAAAGCGCAGAAGGCGACCGTGTTCGGAGCACGGCAGCGTGGCGGCGGACTGCGCTTCATCAAAATGTCCGGTTCCAACATGGGGACCGCGTATCAGGTGATTGCCGCTAATGTAGATGCGGATGTGGATTTGGGGATGACCGATGACAGCAACATTTACCCGATAGCGGTTCGCGCCCTCAAGCTGGCGGATAAGCATCGCACTGTCCGTCACATATACGGTGAATATGTGCGGGGGAATGTTCACACGAACACGATTGAATCCGCATTTTCGCTGCTCAAGCGGGGAATCTTGGGGAACTTCCACAAGGTTTCGATAAAGCATTTGCAGCGGTATCTGAACGAATTCAGCTACCGTTTCAACCGCCGCGAAGATGCGGATGCGTTCATAGAGACAGTGCGGCGGCTCTGCGGCTTCGCGCCTCTGACGTTTACCGCCCTGACTTCCGAGAAGGCTTAGGCTTCGCTTGGGCCTTCTTTCCAGCCCTTATCTCAGCCGTCTTTTTCGGTGGAGTGTGCAGCATCCGCGAGAGCACGGCATCGAATTGTCCCTTGTCGGTTTTCATGGTATACAATCGCACCTGTACGGAACTTGGGCGGAGGGCGGGGGAATCGGACCCCAATCGCGCGAACGATCTGCGGCTTATAAGGCCGCCCCTAGCACCTGCTAGACGCCCTCCGTTTTTGGGTGCGTTGGCAAATCCAAGCCTATTGGCAGTTGAATCGCGCCAAACTGCTTCTCATATGCCATAATAAGGTCTCCCAAAATCTTGTGGACTACTTTCGCCTCCGCCGGGGACATTGTAATTCTCGATTTAAATTCAACAACCGCATTCCCCTTGGCGTCTGGGCCGATACTCTCACCAATTAGCAAGGACACATCGAAGGGTGTGTATCCAGCCTGTACGAAATTTGTGTAGACAGTTCTGAACTCAGGGGAGCGAAGCATCTTCGGCATGTCCCCAGACGTTGCCTGTGTTGCGCTCGGTTCAGTTGTTACTGCTTCTTCATTTGCCATAATGGTGTTCCCGTATTGTGTAATTCGTATGCCGCTGCCGCTACTAAGTCCATTGGAGTTTCGGCAATGACTTTGTGGACCATACTCGGTTGTACTCTGCTTTTGGGACGGTAGAACTCTTGCGTCACTCTAGATGTTACAAATGCTGGCGGGGCTGCCGTTATGGTGAACGCAACACTCTCTCCTATTCCGAATATGCTAGTGGGAGCAGCGAACCCGGGGCGCGTCTCAATGCTGAATACATCGCGCGGCTGGCCAACTGCTTGCCAACAGCGATCAAAAATTTCCCCGTTAAGTGGCCCTTTATTATTAGCCTGATCTAGGTCGTCATAGACAACAATGGCTACTTTCTTGCCAATGCCCCTTGCAAATTTCACAATGTTGCGCACGGTCAGATTGTTTGGGTCATTTAGCAATTGCGAAACGCGACTGGGTGTAATGCCAAGTCGGTGCGCATAATCCTTGCGTGGTGTGGATTCAGCCTCAAGGCAGAGTGCAATCTGCGCCATGAAATCGGACTGTACGAAATACACAAAATCATCAATGTTGGCAGTCCAATGTGTCATTGTCCCTCCTCGTCTTCCTCATCTGGAAAAACGTACGCGACAGCTGTTGCCGCATTTGGGGAATCCTTCCAAGGCCTCACGCGGTTGTCTAGGATGCCGTAATCCATTTCGTCTTTCTTTTTCTGTTCGTAGCTCGTCAGCACGCATATCCGTAATCTTTCATCCCAAATGGGCTTTGGATTCATCAGGTACCCGTAGAATCTTTGCCCTCGCGGTACGTTCTTGAATGCCCAGTAATCGTTGTACGGTTTCTCAAATCCATGCATCCTCTCATGCGGGCCCCTTCCCGTATTTACCCACAGGTTCACCGAGAAGAGGAAATGCTTCCGGTCTCTGGCAGAAAGCCCTTCAAATACGGCACCGGCATCCAGATCGTTGTGGCCCTCCAGGAAACCAACTGCCCGCGCGGTACTCGGTTGCATCTCCGGGACTAGGCGAAAGGTCAGCATAGCGCTGCATCTTTCCCAAGTTTAGTTATACCTAAAGTTCCTGTCAAGCCCCATGCAGCCCTGTCACGGCACCCCATCATACCCAAGATTTGTGTCAAGTGAATAATCGTGTAACTTTTCCTCCGCCGCGCAATTCTTGCGGGCGCATCGCGCACCCTGGCCCCCGCGTGCAGCTCAACTCTGGAAGGACACGTCCCAGCGTGCAGACGCGCAATCCCTGTGCTGCTGTACGATTACACTGTTATTGCAGGCGGGACGGGCGTTTCCGCCTGCAACCTGCTGCCCTGGAACGCAGCTTGCTGTATAGCTCTTTTACGCGCTCTGAGGAGGTCTGTTCATGAGATGCCGCTCTCTAATTCCGGTACTGACAGCCGTCGTCCTGCTCGCCATTCTGATTGCGTGCACCGGCGGAGGTGGCTCGACGACAAAAACCACCTTCACTCCCGCCACGGTCAGCGTCTCGGTCAGTGACCCAGCCACCTGCTCGTCGGCCGCCAGCGGCCCTTACAGCAACCTCTGGGTGACGATCACCGACGTCCTGATCCACACCAGCGCGACCGCCGCCGCCAACGATCCCAACTGGATTGATCTGACACCCAATCTGAAGAACGCTCCCCAGCAGGTGGACCTGCTTGCCGCCGCGAACAACCAGTGCTTCCTGGCGACCCTGGGTTCCAACACCGCGCTGCAGCCGGGCACGTACCAGCAAATCCGCATCATCCTCGCCGACAACAGCGCCGTTCCGGCCGGCAATCACTGCGGCGCCGCCGGAGCCAATTGCGTTGTCCCATCTTCCAGTTTGACGCCGCAAGCCCTGCTGCTTTCCAGCGAGTCGAAGACCGGAATCAAGATTCCTTCCGGCCAGATTGCCGGCGGCAACTTCACCATCGGATCGGGTGAAACCAAGGACCTGAACATCAATTTCGATACCTGCGCTTCGATCGTGGTGCAGGGCAACGGCCAGTTCCGCCTCAAGCCCGTCCTGCACGCGGGAGAAGTTGCGCTGACCGCGGTTTCGATCAATGGCAAGCTGGTGGACAAGGCCACCAACGCCCCCATCGTCGGCGGGAAAGCAATCGTCGCCCTGGAGCAGAAGGACATTAACGGCGTGGACCGCGTGATCATGCAGGCGACGCCCGATAGCAGCGGCGCGTTCAACTTCTGCCCGGTTCCCACCGGAACCTATGACCTGGTGGCTGTCGCCGTGAACGGCGCCAACGTTGCCTACGCGGCTACCATCACCACCGGCGTGCAGCAGGGAACCGCGCTCGGCAATATCCCGATGATTGCAGTCACCGGCACCAACACTTCCCCGGGCTCGATCACCGGGCAAGTCACTTCGACGAATGCCAGCAGCAACGGCATTGCCATTGACGTGATGCTCTCGGCATTGCAAACCGTGAACTCCACGAACTTCACCATTCCCGTGACCGCGCAGTCGGCAACCCTTACTAAGACAACCGAGAAGCCGTCCGGCTGCGCCACCGAGCCCTGTCCGCCGTACACAACCACTTACACGATGGATCTCGTGCCACCGGTGCCCCCCACCGTCGGGGCGTTCTCAGCGACGCCGCCCACCACCTATATCGCGGGCAGCGGCACCCCTCCTGCGACCTATGTTGTCGAGGGCCAGGCGTTCGTGCCCATGTCGGGCGGTACGACCGATTGCACGCTGCCGAAGCAGACCACGGCGCCGGTGTCGGTCAGCCCGGGGACGCCGGCTGCAACCGCGCCGGTGCTGGCTTTTACCGGATGTCTGTAATTGTTCGGGCAGCGTTGTTCCTCTTGCAGGCGAAAGGGCACGGGATTCGTCCCGTGCCCTTTGAATTGCAGAACTGATGCACTGAAATATTGAAAAACTAGCCTACTTCTTTTCCTTCGCGCCCTTGGAGTCGCTCTTGGTTTCGGTCTTAGTCTCGCCCTTGGTTTCGCTCTTGCTTTCGGTCTTGGCCTCGGTCTTGGCCTCGCCTTTGGTTTCGGTCTTTGTCTCCGGCTTGCTCTCCGCCTTTTTCTCGCCCGTGCCGTCACCGCCAGAGCCCTTGCGCTGGTAGTCGCTCACATACCAGCCGCTGCCCTTGAACTGCACCGCGGGCGCCGACATCATTTGCACGATCTTCCCGCCGCACTCGGGACACTTCTTCGGCGGCGGATCGGAGAGGCGCTGCAGCTTCTCAAAGCGAAAGTGGCAGGCCTGGCACTCGTATTCGTAAAGCGGCACGCATCGATTGTAGGGGCGCGCGCAAACGAGCGTCAATTGCGGCCTGGGCCGCGGGGTTCCCCATCACGCGCCGCCGGAGCCTGCCCTGAGCGAACGCCGAAGGGCGCGTGATGGGGTGCAGGCGGTGCTAGACTTTTCTGCCATGTCCGACGGCGATGTAACCCGACCGGAAAAAGACGCGCCGCTGGCGCCCGGTGCGGCGCTGTACGTGGTGGGCACGCCCATCGGCAATCTCGAGGACATCACCTTGCGCGCGCTGCGCATCCTCCGCCAGGTGGACGTCATCGCCTGCGAAGACACGCGCCAGACGCAAAAGCTGCTGAACCATTACGGCATCGGGACACCGATGGTTAGCCATCACGAACACAACGAAATTACCCGCGCCGCCGAACTGATCGTCCGGCTGGAGGAAGGCGCGCGGATTGCGCTGGTCACCGATGCCGGCATGCCCGCGGTCTCCGATCCGGGGTTCCGCCTGATTTCGCTCGCCATCCGGCACCACATTCCGGTGATCCCGATTCCAGGCGCGTCGGCGTTTCTATCGGCGCTGGTGGCCAGCGGCCTGGCCACCGACTCGTTCCGCTTCAGCGGATTCTTGCCGGCCAAACGAGGCGAACGCCGCAGCCTGCTGGAAACCATCCGCAACACGCCGCGCACGCAGATCTTTTATGAAGCGCCGCATCGCATCGTGGAGGCGATGGAAGACGTGGTCGCCGTGCTCGGCGGCTCGCGCCACGTGGTGATGGCGCGCGAAGTCACCAAGCTGCACGAGGAATTCCTCCGCGGCCGCGCCGACGAGGTCCTGGAGCGCCTGCGCGCGCATCCCCCGAAGGGCGAGATCACGCTGCTGATCGGCAAAATGGAAGACGAGACGGTGGCGCAGGCGACTCCCGCCACGGTGCGCGACCGCGTGCGCCAACTGATATCATCCGAGCAGCTCGACGAGAAAGCGGCGCTGAAGAAGGTGGCGCGCGAGTTGGGCATCTCGAAAAGCGAAGCCTATCGCGAGCTGCAGCGGGCGAAGTGAGTGCTGCAAACCGGCGACTAATTTTCCGCCACGATGACCCGTGGGATCCCCTGTAAATCCGGCACCGCCCGCACATCCTGCCAGTCACGCAGCACGGCACGCGCCGCGGCCTCCTGCGAGTAGCCGATTTCCATCGCGAGGAAGCCGCCGGGTTTGAGGGCGGCACGGGCCTGCGGGGCGAGGCGGCGGATGACGTCCATGCCGTCAGCGCCGGCGAAGACGGCACAGCGGGGCTCGAACTTGCGGACTTCGAGCTGGACCTTGTCGTACTCGTTTTCGCCGACATAGGGCGGATTGGAGGCGACGATATCGAATAGACCGGTGATCCCGTGCAGCAGGTCGGTGGCGTGGAAGGTGACGCGATCGGTGAGCAACAGGCGGGCGGCATTGGCGCGCGCGATTTCCAGCGCGGCGGCGGAAATTTCGGTGGCATGAATTTCAGCGCGCGGCAGCTCGGACGCCAGCGCAAGGGCAACGCACCCGGAACCGGTGCCGACGTCCACCATGCGCGGGCGCTCGATGGTCTTGCAGAGTTCGAGCACGGCTTCGACCAGGTGCTCGGTTTCCGGACGCGGGATGAGGACAGCGGGGCCGACGATGAAATCCAGTCCCCAGAATTCCTGGTGTCCGGTGATGTACTGCGCGGGCACGCCGCGGGCGCGTTGTTCAAGAGCTTCGCCGTAACGCTCGCTTTCTTCCGCCGAAAGTTCGCGCTCGGGGTGGGCGTAGAGATAGGCGCGGTCGCAGCCGAGAACGAACATCAGCAGCACTTCGGCGTTCATGCGCGGAGAGCCGACGCGGTTTTCCTCCAGCATGGCGATGGCCGAGCGCAGTGTTTCCTTCAATTGCATGCGGAAGGATTTAACCACAGAGGACACGGAGGAAACGAGTTGCGAGTCGCGAGTCCCGAGTCGCGAGTGTGTGCCGCGCCGCTGGCGCTCGGGTGTTTGTTGCGCAAGTTACCCACCGCTGCCGCGGTGGGCTAACGAATACCGCGCCTCCGGCGCTGGCTCGTGGAGAAAAGCCGTTCGTCGTCATCAAGCCAAGACCGTCGCCTGCTCTTTCAGCTTTTCGGACTGGAAATGCGTGGAGAGCGCGTCACTAAACGGCTGGAGTTTGCCGTCCATGACTTCGCTGAGCTGGTGCAGCGACAAGCCGATGCGGTGGTCGGTGACGCGGTTCTGCGGGAAGTTGTAAGTGCGGATTTTTTCGCTGCGGTCGCCCGTGCCCACCATGGCGCGACGCTCTTTCGCCAGCGCCGCCTGCTGTTTTTCGCGCTCCATGTCATACAGGCGCGAGCGCAGCACGCGCATCGCTTTTTCGCGGTTCTTGATCTGCGACTTTTCGTCCTGGCAGCTGACCACGGTGTTGGTAGGGATGTGCGTGATGCGCACCGCCGAATACGTGGTGTTCACCGACTGCCCACCCGGGCCCGAAGAACAGAACGTGTCGATTCGCAGGTCCTTCTCCGCGACCTCGATCTCGATGTCGTCAACCTCGGGCAGCACGGCGACGGTAATGGCCG
>DASWAR010000233.1:0-5280 GCA_036391015.1 Terriglobales bacterium | reverse complement strand
GCTCGCGCGCGTTGCGCTTGCGGAAATTATCGAATTCCGCCTGCAGGCGCGCCAGCCGGTCGAGCAGCGCGTCGCGCTCCTGGCACAACCGTTCCAGCTCTTCCGGCGGCACCGTAACGGTGCTTGTTGCCTCGGATTCGTTTTCATCCGCCGCCGGCAGCTCGTGCTCCAGATCGAGCGCCTGAGGGTCGCCGTCAGCCTTTCCATTTCCTGGTGCCATAACTCCTATTCCGATTCGTTCAAAATCTTGTCGAACAGCCGCGCGATGTAGGAAACCGCGGAGATGGTGTGCTGGTAGTCAATCCGCGTTGGGCCAATCACCGCCAGCGATCCCATCACTTCTCCTCCGACACGCGCCGGCGCGCCGATGAGCACAAAATTCCGCAGGTACGGCGCCGCTTCCTCCAGCCCGATCACCACCCGCACCGCTTCCTGCTTGGCATCCAGGTAGGCATTCAGCAAATGCACGACACGCTGCTTTTCCTCCAGCGTATGCAGAAGCTGCTGCAGGCGCTGCTTGTCTTCCTCGCTGGCGACCAGGTTGGAGGCGCCATCCAGATAGATGCCGGGCGCGGCCTCCTCGTCTCCGAGCGCGCCCTGGCGGCAGAGTTGCTCCAGCGACTGCATCAGCCGGTCGTACTCGCTGCGCTCGCGCTGGATGAGCTGCTCCAGCTCAGACTGGATCGCTGTCAGCGTCCAACCCCGGAAATTGTCGTTGATGTAGCGCGCGGCGATTTCCAGGTCGGACTGCGGCAAGTCGGCGCCCATGCGCAGCACGCGGTCGCGCACCACCCCCGACTTCATCACCACCACCGCCAGGATCTTCTTGTCGCCCAGCCGCGAGAAGTAGATGTGGTCGAGAGCGTTCTTCGGTCCGCCGCTCGCCATGGTGACACCCACTCCGTGCGAAATCAGCGACAGCACGTGCGAGGTGCGCTCCATGAATTCCTGCACGTCGCTGGCGCCGTGCAGCGTGCCTTCGATCACGCCCTTGTCTTCGGGCGAAAGCTGCGCCTGGCCGCTGATCTGGTCCACGTAATAGCGGTAAGCGTCGGCGGTAGGAATGCGTCCCGCGGAGGTGTGCGGCTGCTCCAGCAATCCGGCCTCAGAGAGGTCGGACATGACGTTGCGGATGGTCGCCGGACTGAGCCCCTCGCGGTTCATGCGCGCCAGCGTGCGCGAGCCGATCGGCTCCCCGGTGGCAATGTAGCTCTCCACGATGGCCGTCAGGATCTCGTGTTCGCGCGGGCCGATTTGTCCACTGGGCGGCATAGTATTGCTAAGGGCCTAGCCCTAAGTGCCTTTAGATGCAAAAACTTAGGATTCCATTGGCGTCTTCTCTGATTGTAGGAACAGAGGGGTGGGAAGTCAAGGTTGGCAGTCGCATCGGCGGAGTGCCAAAGGAAAGCTTCAGTTTCAGTTTCAAGTTTCAGTTTCAGCTTTCAGATCGCGAGTTCCGTGCCTGAAACCGAAACTGAAACTGAAACTTACATGATCTGGATCACGTCCTGCGGACTGGCGGCGCGGATTTCCTGAACGCGCTCCTTCACCTTCTGCGCGAAGGCGTAGATGGATTTCGCGTGCGACGAACCAGGCCCATCGAGCGCAACCGGATGGCCGCTATCACCGCCCTTGCGGATATCAGGATCAATCTCGATCTGTCCGAGGAACGCGAGCCCGAACTGTTCGGCGGTGCGCACGCCTCCGCCCTTGGAGAAGATGTCAATCTCCTGGTGGCAGTGCGGACACATGAAGTAGCTCATATTCTCCACCAGCCCGACGATGTCCACTTTTACCTGCCGAAACATCTCGATGGCCTTGCGCGCGTCCTGCAGCGCGACATCGGACGGGGTGGAAACCACGATCGATCCTGTGACCGGCACGGTCTGAATGAGCGAGATGGCGACGTCGCCTGTGCCCGGCGGCAGATCCACCACCAGGTAGTCGAGCGTGCCCCACTCCACGCGCTGCACGAATTCGCGGATCATCTGGTGCAGCATGGGCCCGCGCCAGATCAGCGGCTTGTCGCCGGGATTGAGAAAGCCCACCGAGATCACCTTGATGCCGTAGCGCTCCAGCGGCTCGATGCGGTTGTCGCCGACGATGCGCGGCGTCGAGTTGGCGCCCAGCATCAGCGGCACGTTGGGACCGTACACGTCGGCATCGAGCAGGCCAACCTTGTGGCCAAGCTTGGAAAGCGCCAGCGCCAGGTTGACGGCGAGCGTGGTTTTGCCGACACCGCCCTTGCCCGATCCTACGGCGACAATCGCGTCCACTCCCGGCAACGGCTGCGGCCCCGGCGGTTGTGCGTGCATGTGACTCAAGGGAGAACCTCGTGGTTGGGGTAATTTTTGATTATACGACGCGGAGTATCGGGCGATGGGGTGAACCGGTGATTTAGTGACCGTGAACCGCCGCTACGTTGGTGGACGTTCCGGCCGCTTGTGGCAGGACAAACGCGAAGGTACAACCGTGGTTGATCTGGCTGTCCACGCGAATCTTTCCGCCGTGGGCACGCACGATGTGCTTGGCAATGGCGAGACCGAGGCCGGTGCCGCCGGATTCGCGCGAGCGCGCTTTGTCCACCCGGTAGAAGCGCTCGAACAGGCGCGGCAGATGTTCGCTGGCGATGCCGGGACCATAGTCGCGCACATAAAACTCCACCCCGTTCTCGTCATCCCGCGCACCGACCTCGATGCGCGCACCCGACCCTGCGTACTTGATCGCGTTGTCAATCAGGTTGGTGAACACCTGGTGGATGGCATCCTTGTCGGCCTGCACCATCTGCGTGGCCGTGTTTTCGACTTCGATTTCGATGCCTCCGGCCTTGGTGGCGGCAAGAAAGGTTTCGACGGCGTCGTCGAGCAGCGCGGCGGGCGAGGTGGGGCGGAGACTGAAGGCGCGCTCGCCCGATTCGACGCGCGCCAGCACCAGCAGATCTTCGGTCAGCCGGGCCATGCGGGCGGCGTTCTTGCGGATCACATCGAGGAAGTCGTGCTTGGTGGCGGCGTCGGCGTTGCCGGAGGATTCCAGATCGAGCAGGGTTTCTGCGAATCCCTGGATCGAGGTCAGCGGTGTGCGCAGTTCGTGCGAGACGTTGGCGATGAAATCGCGGCGGGTTTTTTCCACGCGCTCGATATTGGTATGGTCGTGCAGCACGGCGACCGCTCCGCCGCCGGGCAGGGGGGCGGCGGTCACGCCGAACGTGCGGCCGGGAACCAGGGCGGTGGCGCGCGCGGTTCGAATTTCGTTTTTCTCCAGCGCGCCCTCCACCGCGGCGAGGACGTCGGGGTCGCGGACCGCGCCGACCAGCGGCGAGCCGAGCGAGACGCGCGCGATGTCGTTCATGGGACCGTTCGACCACTGGATGCGGCGGTCTTGGGAGACGGCGAGCACGGCGTCCTGCATGCTGTTGAGCAGCGCTTCAAGCTGCTTGCGGCCGGTGTCGACGGCAGCAAAGCTCCGCTCCAACTGCCGCGCCGTGCGGTCAAGGGCGGAGGCAACATGGGCGATCTCATCGCCGGAGGATTCCTCGATTCGGGCACTGAGGTCGCCGGCGGCGATGCGATCCGCGAATTGCACGATGCGCGCGAGGCGACCTGAGATGAGGCGCGCCACCACGGCAGAGATGATGGTCGCCAGCAACAACGCCGCCAGCGATGCCCAAAGCAGGTGCAGGCGAATCTTGCGGGTCGTCTGCTGGATGGAGGAGAGCGGATAGGCGAGGCGCACGGCGCCGCCCTGGATGGGCGCAGCGACATATAGAAATGGAATGCCGACGGTATGGCTGGTGCGCGTGGCGCTGCCGATGCTGCCGTGAAGCGCGGCGATAAACTCCGGCCGGGTAGCGTGGTTTTCCATCTCGGCGGAATTGGCGCGAGTGTCGGCAAGCACCCGGCCGTCAGTCGTGATGATGGTGGCACGGGCGTCGGCGGCGCGGGACACGAAATCACCAACGATTTCGTGTGGATCTTTGCCGGCGGCTCTCCGCCCAATGATTTCCTGAAGAAAATTGGGGTGCAGCTGGGAACGCGAGACCTGACTTTGGAGGCACATCACGAGGCGCAAGAGGCCACGGCCGGCAGGAAAGAGCTGGCGAGCATCTCGTAAGGCCTTGGCCACGATTTCCCCCAACATGATCAACCCATGAACCGAGGCGATGTTGAACGTCGCCCGGTGATGAGTGTATGCCGGTGAGGGGCCCGGGTAGGTCGATGACCAGAACCACCAACCCAGGCCCGCGTCTTCCTGTCGAGATCTCCTTCCTGTTCCTGCCATCCGAAAGCGTGTTCGTCCTTACAGTTTCAGCAATCTGTCAAAAAAGGAACGATAGCGCTGCAGGGCGACCCGCAGGTCCTCAGTGGACACGTTGTCGCCGCGGTCCCACTGCTTCTCCAATCCCGATCGCTCGTTGGCGAAACCTTCCGCGAGTCGCTGCATCACCGCAGCTACCAGCTTGTCTGCGCCTTCGACCGTCCGGCGCGGCTCGTCCACGAAACCAGTTTGTAGGTTGCTCCACTGCGATCGGAAATCTTTCATCTCCGATTCAGAAAACAGGGGCATGGGCTCTGGGACTGCAGCCACTTTATCCAGAGTTTTCGGCTCCGGGACTTTCACCAGCTTGGGCTTGTCGGGCTGCTTTGGCGGAATGCCGTAGCTCGCCATGTCGGCCGTCGTAAGCTCCCCTTCTTTTGTCTTTAGTTCTGCCATCACGCCACCTCTTTCCTTTCACCAGTCGTTGGTGCCTGCACCAGTTCCTCAAATAGAGAGCGGTAGTGAATCATCGCCGTTCTCAGATCTTCCGTAGTTGCTTCGTCTTTCCCAACCCGCAGCGCAATCTCGTGCGCAGTGCGGTAGTTTTCCACCACTCGGGGATGGTCGACGGAAATATCGGCGGCACGTTGATCGAAATCGGATACGGGATAGCCACGAGTTTTCATCAAAGAGGACACCAGGTCATCGGCTTCTGTGACTGCCCCCTTTGGAGAATCGACAAAACGAGACTGTACGGACTGCCACTGTTTAGAGAAACGTTCACGTTCCATCGGGTCAAGATCGCGGATCTTGAGGTTTTCAACCCGTTTCTCGCGGTCCGCCAACTTCGCTTCTGCTTTGCGTTCGGACCCATGCTCCCGTACCGCTCGCGCGTACTCGGGCCCAAACTTTTGCCGCAGGTCTGCCGTCGTACTCCTGCGTTTTCGCACGTACAGCCAAGCAAGCACCACGATGATCACAATCACCGCGGCGGCGAGCGCAATCACCTTCGGATCCAGCAGATTT
>DASWAR010000232.1:0-1596 GCA_036391015.1 Terriglobales bacterium | reverse complement strand
CCCCAAACTGGTGGCCTACGCCTCCGTGATCCTGGCCGCGGTGCAGGTGTTCTTCGTTTTGCTGGTCAACTTTGCCGCCCACCCCTTCGCCATGATGGTGGGCAACATGCCGCCTGACGGCAACGGCCTGAACCCGCTGCTGCAGTATCCCGAGATGGTCATCCATCCGCCCATGCTCTACCTGGGCTACGTGGGCTTCACCGTGCCCTTCGCCTTCGCCTTGGGCGCGCTGATCATGCAGTACCCGGGGGAGAAGTGGATCCACATCACGCGCCGCTGGACCATGGTCACCTGGGGCTTCCTCACCTGCGGCGTCTTCCTGGGGGCGCACTGGGCCTACTCCGTGCTGGGCTGGGGCGGCTACTGGGGCTGGGACCCGGTGGAGAACGCGTCGCTGATGCCGTGGCTCACTGGCACCGCTTTCCTGCACTCGGTGATGATGCAGGAAAAACGCGGCATGCTGAAGATGTGGAACATGTGGCTGGTCTTCAGCACGTTCCTGCTCGCCATCTTCGGTACCTTCCTGACGCGCAGCGGTGTCGTCAGCTCGGTGCATGCGTTTGCGCAGTCGTCGATCGGTACCTGGTTCATCGGGTTCATCGCGCTCACCGTCGCGACCTGCGTCTTCTTCTTCGTGCGCAATCGCGGACACCTCAAGAGCGAGCACAAGCTGGAATCGCTGGTCTCGCGCGAATCCAGCTTCCTGTTCAATAACCTGATCCTGCTGGTCGCCTGCTTCACCGTGTTGTGGGGGACGCTGTTCCCGGTGCTGAGTGAAGCGGTGCAGGGGACCAAGGTCACCGTCGGCCCGCCGTTCTTCAATCGCGTGAACGTACCGGTCGCGCTGATGCTGTTGCTGCTGACCGCGCTCGGCCCTCTGCTTGCCTGGCGCAAGACGTCGGTCGAGAGCCTGAAGCGCAACTTCCTCGTTCCAGCTCTCTGCTCCATCGGCGTAGTGATTTTCCTGCTGCTTTCACCGCACTCCTGGGGCGGACCCTTCGGCATGCGCCCGTGGCAGGACCTCTCCTACTTCTACGCGCTGATGACCATCGCGCTTTCGGTGCTCGTGGCCGCTACCGTGACCAGCGAATTCATCCGCGGCGGGCGCGTGATTGCCCGTCACACCGGGTCCAATCTCGCGGCCGCCATGGTGCAACTGACGCGCCGCAACACCCGGCGCTACGGCGGATACATCGTGCACTTCGGCGTCATCCTGATCATGATCGGCTTCGCCGGCGCCGCCTTTAACCAGGACATCGAGCGCGAGATGGGCAATGGCGATCAGATGTCCATCGGGCCCTACACGCTGACCTGCAAGTCCTGGACGCAGGACGACAATCCCAACTACAGCAGCGTCTGGGCCATCATCGACGTCACGAAAAACGGCCAGCCACTGGCCACGATGTACCCCGAGAAGCGCCAGTACAAAGCCAGCGACCAGCCGCAATCGATGGTCGCGAACCGCTCCACGCTCAAGGAAGATCTCTACATCGTCTTCAGCGGCATGAATGAAGATACCGGACGCCCCATCATCAAGGCGCACCTGAATCCGCTGGTGGCGTGGATTTGGATCGGCATCATCGTCGTCATCGCCGG
>DASWAR010000231.1:0-17670 GCA_036391015.1 Terriglobales bacterium | reverse complement strand
GGGGCTGTTCTCGCTGCCGCTGTCACAGAATTTCCGGCAGGTGGCGGCGGTGGAGTCGGCACAATTCTCATTTCACGATTTGCAGGCGAACTCGCCCTCGAACGCGACCGGCTACCGGGTTGAGGTGCAGAAGTTTCTGGCGCAGGTGCCGCCCGAAACCCGTTTCGACTACGTGATCGTGGACCCGCCGCGCGGCGGTCTGGGCGAAAAAGTAGTGCGCGCGATTGCGGCCCTGCAGCCGCCACAGCTCACGTATGTCTCCTGCGACCCGGCAACCCTGGCGCGCGACCTGCGCGTGCTGACCCAAGCCGGGTATGGAATGCGCCAGATTCACCTTGTCGATCTCTTCCCCCAGACGTTCCATATCGAAACTGTTGTCCGGCTGGAGCGATAAGTTCTCGCCGGCGGCGGATGAACCGCCAGCTTCGATCTCATCCGGTCGGCTGCGGCCCACTGTCGGCCGACGCACACGGAGATCCAAGTCCAGTGTTCCGAAAACAGAACACAGGCGAGATCGGACCGCCTATCCAAGACTTAAATATGCACAGCGTCCCAGAGGCACGTCCGGGTCGTAACTCGGCCATGTTCCGAAAGTAGAACAGACCTGACATTTGTAATCAGGCCCAAAAGGCACAACGTAGCATCCGGCGACCGAGTTCAACGGATCTCCGCAATCAGCGGTTCAGCCGATGCTTCCGCAACTTGCCAACCCGCCGCCGCAGGAGCGAGTGCCCGCGCTGCTGGCCGCCACCGCATTTGCCGCCGGAATCCTGCTTGCCTCGCGCATATGGCGTCCGCCGATGTGGTGGGCGGTTGCCTGCCTCGTCTTGGTTGCTGCAGCACTGGTGTTCCGCCGGAAGCACTCGACAACCGCCATGGGAGCGGCGTTGTGCGCCGTCGCAGCGCTCGGTTGCCTGGCCGGTGACGCGCGCAATGCCGAATTTTCCGCTTCCATTCGCGGCCAGCAGATCGCGCCCTACCTCGACGGTTCGGAAGTGACGATCACCGCGCACGTGGTTCGCGACGGCGTGGTTCGCGTCCTCGGAGGCGACCGGCGGCAGATCGTGGAGATCGAGACCGAGGAGGTCGCTCGAACCGGCGATGTGCAGGCGGGCGACGTGCCACAACTCGCGGGCGAGGGCGCCCGCGCCACACCCGTTCATGCCGGGATGCGCCTGACCATCTATGCGCGCGATGAAAGCGAAGACAACGACGCGCCCGAGAGTGCGGCTCACCGCCAATTTACTTATGGCGAGCGGCTGCGCTTCCCGGCCCGGCTGAGGGAGCCGCGCAATTTCGGCAATCCCGGCGCATGGGACTACCGCGGGTATCTGGCCGGACGCGGCATCACCGCACTGGCGGCGGTAAGGGCGGACCGCATTGAGCTGCTCTCCGGCTTCAGTGGTACACGCTGGGGCGATTGGGCGAGCCGCGCCCACCGCAGCATTCTCGCGCACGTGCATGCGCTATGGGACCCGCCGCGCGCGGCGCTGATTGACGCCATGCTTATCGGCGACACCGCCTCCATCCACCGCGACACGCGCATGGCGTTCCAGCGCACCGGCGTTTACCACATCCTGGTGGTGTCGGGCATGAACGTCAGCATCCTGGCGTTCGTGATCTTCTGGGTGCTGCGGCGGCTGCGCGTAAGTGAAGTGGTCTCGTCGGCCATGACGGTCGTCATGTCGATCGGGTACGCCTACATCGCGGATCTCGGCGCGCCCATCCTTCGTGCCGTCTTCATGCTCACGGTTTATCTCGGCGCCCGCTTGCTCTATCGCGACCGCGCGGCGCTCAATGCGGTGGGAACCGCGGCGCTGGTGCTGCTGGCGCTCGATCCGCGCTCGCTGTTCGATGCCAGTTTCCAACTGACCTTCGGCGCGGTGCTGGCGATCGCGGGCGTCGGCGTGCCGCTGCTCCGCCGGACCTCCGAGGCATACCGGCGCGCCCTCAGCGGGCTGGACGAAACCGGCCGCGACCTCACCATGGCCCCGCGCGTCGCGCAGTTCCGGCTCGACCTGCGTCTGTTGCGCGAGCGGCTAGCGAAGCTCACCGGCCGCTGGGTCGCTCATGGGGTTGTGACTGGAATACCGCAGATGCTGGTTGCGGCTTACGACATCCTGCTGATCTCCATCGTCGCGCAGTTCGCGCTGACGCTGCCCATGATCGTCTATTTCCACCGCGCGACCGTCGTCGGCCTGCCGGCGAATGCGGTGGTGGTGCCGCTCACCGGCGTGCTGATGCCGGCTGCGGTAGGGGCGCTGGGGCTGTCGTACGTCTCGCCCGCGCTGGCGAAACCAGCGGTCATGGTCACCGCTTGGGCGCTGGACGGCATCACCGGCTCGATCCGGGTCCTCGGCGGCTTGCGCGCCGCGGATTGGCGTGTGCCGCCGCCCTCATGGCTGGCCGCCGTGTTGGCCGCGTGCGCGTTCATCTTCTGCGTTTTGTCGCTGCGACAACGTCGCCGCGCGTTCGCCTGCGCCGGCCTTGTTGCGCTGGTACTTTCAGCCCTGGTGCTCACCGTCGTTCCGCGCCAGCCACAGCTTGTGCCGGGCGTGCTGGAGATCACCGCCATCGACGTCGGCCAGGCCGATTGCACGCTAGTGGTGACGCCCGAGGGCAAAACGTTGGTGGTGGACGCCGCCGGAGCGCTCGGCCCATCGCACTCGGAATTCGATTTCGGAGAAGACGTGATCGCGCCCTACTTGTGGTGGCGCGGCATCACGCGCCTGGACGCCGCCGTGCTCACGCACGCGCACTCCGACCATCTCGGCGGCATGGCGACAATCATCAGCGGCTTTCGCCCGCGGGAACTCTGGATCGGACCGAACGCGCTGACGCCCGCTTACACGTACCTGCTGCGCCACGCATCCGCCAATAACGTTGCCGTCATCCGCCGCTCCGCCGGCGATTCTTTCGCCTTCGGCGGCGCGAATTTCGACGTGCTATCGCCGCCGCGCGACTGGCAAGTCGCCGCGCGTGTGCGCAACAACGATTCGCTTGTCCTGAAAATCCGCTATCGCAACTCGGCGGCGCTGCTGCCCGCCGACGTGGAGAAAAAGATTGAGCGTGCGCTGGTGGAAATCGCGCCGCAGCCCCGGGCGGAGCTGCTCAAGGTTGGTCACAACGGCAGCCTGACCTCAAGCGCGCCCGAATTTCTCGACACGGTGCGCCCGCGGTTCGCGTTCATATCGGTGGGCTACCGGAATTCCTTCCATCATCCGCGGCCGGAGGTGCTCGAGCGGCTGGCCGAGCGGCACATCGTCACCTTCCGCACCGACACGCTGGGCGCGGTTGGGTTTTACCTGGACGGCGAGCGCGTCAGGCCGGTTCTTCCTCTTCACTCTCCGAATTGACCTCTGCCGCCGCGCTGGCCCGGTACTCCTCGATGATGCGGCGCGCCTCCTCCGCCAATTCCGCGGGAACCTTGACCACCGTGCCACCGACGCCGGGCAGCACGTCCTGGGGAGCTTCGGTGGCGGTCACCATGCAGTCGATGCCGGCGGTCTCGAGCAACCCGCTTACCACCATCGCTTCCGACTCTTCCTTGGAGCCAAACACTTCCACCAGCTCTTGGTTGGGCATTGGTTTGGTGGCCATAGATCCTCCCCGTGGTTGGATGCGCCGATCCGGTTACTCTGGTCACTCCGGCACGCCGGAATTCTGCTTGCATCGGCAGCGGGCCTCGGTATGATGCGCAACAGACCGCAGCAAATCGTAGCAGAATTCCGGTTCGAGGGGACGCCAGGCGGCACGGGCGACACCGAAGCGTGTGCCGCTCCGGGAAAACGGGCCTTGACATTGTGTATAGTGATACTTTACACTATACGGAGTGATTAAAAGCTTCCGGCACAAAGGTGTCGAGCAGTACTTCACGACCGGCTCGAAAACCAGGATTCAGGCGAAGCACGCGGAACGCCTTCGGAAGCAGCTCTTTGCTCTGGACAGCGCCAGGGCTCCGCAAGATATGAACGCTCCGGGCTGGAGGCTGCATCGTTTACGGGGAGAGTTAGAAAACCACTGGGCCGTGGAGGTGAGCGGAAACTGGCGTCTTACATTTGCCTTCGAAGGCGAGGACGCGGTGCTGGTGGACTACAAGGATTATCACTGAGGCGGACATGAGGATGTACAACCCACCCCATCCGGGAAGCGTATTGCGGGACTATCTGCAAGGCGTGTCGGTGACCAATGCGGCCAGGCATCTGGGTGTGACCCGGGTTGCGTTGTCGCGCATCCTAAACGGCAGCGCGGGAATTTCGGCGGACATGGCTTTGCGATTGTCCGATGCACTTGGCACCAGTCCCGATTTGTGGTCGGGAATGCAGGCGCAATACGATCTGTGGCAGGCATCGAGAAAGAAGCGGAAGAAGGTTGGGCGGCTGGTCGCAGCATGAGCCCGGGTTAGCCGAGCCAGGGGCCAAATGAGGGAATCTGAGGGAGCGCGCAATCCGCAGTGGAGCCAGGCCGAACGGGAAGAGCTGCGCATGATCCGGCGGCTGCAGGTGATGATGAACATGGTCATGTCGGTCATCAGCCAGGACGCGAACATGACGGTCGAGGAAGCTTCCGAGTTGGTGGCCGACGCCAAGCGCGCCGCGCTCGCCATGTTCCCCGACAAGGAACTCGCCTACGATCTCATCTACAAACCCCGGCTGCAGCGCTTGATGAACGAGCGTTTCCGCCTGCAATAACGCTGTCGCCTAGCTGGTCCGCGCCAGCTCGTAGAGGTACTCGACGTACGAGCGCGCCGCCCCGTCCATCCCGTGCACCTTGGGGTTCGCCGACTCGATCACGTAATACTCATCCGGCGCATGCGCGCCGCTGCCATGTCCCAGGCCGAAGTGTCCTGCCGGCAAGCGCAGCGGATCGCCGGTAAACACGAATCCCGGCCACGATCCTGCCAGGCGCGGCATCACCACCGGCTCGATTCCCGCCCGCCGGTACACCGCCGTCTCCGCCCGAATCAGCGCCGAGTTGGCCGGCGTGCTCGTCGGGTCGTAGCCGCCGCTCATGTTGACCTCGATGTCGCCAAAGCCGTGTTTTGCCAGGTGTGCCTTCAACGCCGCCAGCGCGTCCGCCGCGGTCATGTCGGGCACCAGCCGCAAATCGAGTTTCACCACCGCTTTGTGAGGCAGGATGGTTTTGCCGCCCGGCCCGGTGTACCCGCCGACCAGGCCCTCGATATTCACCGTCGGCTGCGAAACCAGCATCTCCAGCGACTGCTGGAAACTGACGTCGTGCACCCAGTGCTGCACGCCGAGCTGCTTTTTGGCCGCTTCTTCATTCATCCGTCGCGCCGCCGCCGCGATCATCTGCTTTTCCTCTGCCGAGAGCGGGCGCGCCTTGGCCGCGAAGCCTTCAATCGCGGGCGTATTCCCGTCTGCCGACACCAGCGTGGTGAGCGCCTGTACCAGGTGCCACGCCGGGCTGTCCACCCGCGCCTTGTTGCTGGAGTGGATGTCCTGCTTCGGCCCACGGCCCCAGCGCTCGCCGCTGGACACCAGTTCGCACTCGATGACTCCCTTCGCCCCCAGGTACACGGTGACCTCTCCCTGCAGGTCCTGCGACGGAAATGGCATAAACACGCCCTCGCAGCGCTTCAGTGCCGCGGCGACGTCGGGCCGGCGTACCACCTGCGGAAAGTGCGGCGATCCGATCTCCTCCTCGCCTTCCGCCACGAACACGAGGTTCACCGGCAGCTTCCGCCCGGCGCCCCGCATGGCGTGCAGTGCCGCCAGGAATGTGGCCTCCGGCCCCTTCTGGTTGACCGCGCCACGTCCGACGACAATCTTGCCCAGCCCGGGCTTATCCACCAGCCTGGCCTCAAACGGCGGCGACGACCACTCCGACGGGTCTACCTGCTTCACGTCATACATGAAATACAGGGCCAGGGTGCGGGGAGCGCCGGCGTCGTAGACGGCGAAGATTCCCGGCTGGCCGTCGGTCGGGACCTTGGTGACGTTGGTGAATCCCGCCTCGCGCAGCATGCGCATGGTCAACTCGCAGCCTTCGTTCATGCCGCGGTTTTCCGCCGCGATGGAAGGCTGCCGAATCCACTGCTGCAGCCGCAGCACCGACTCGTCATGGCGCTTCTCGATTTCCGCCCAGATGGGCTTCAGGTCGGCTTCTTGGGATTCGGCAAGACGCGGGAACGCGAATGCGGCGGCGCCCACGGCGGCGGTGGTGATGAAGTCTCGGCGGTTCATGGCGTGGAAGAATAGCCGCTGAGCCGATTCGCTGTCCAGAGAACGCGGCTCAAGTGGGCAGTAATCCTTGCGGATCGGCTGCACAGGGGCTAAAGCCCCCGCCTGAACTCACCTAAACTCGCGGGCCTAAAGGCCCGCGCTTCCACGGTGCTGCAAGATTGCCGGTATTTCTGAGATCGCCACTAGCCACTCAGTTCTGGTACTGAACCCGGACTGAACTCAGGTTACAATCTCCTCACCGGCAGGGGTGCCCATGTTCACCGAAGCTCGACCCTCGAACCGCAGGTGGAACCCCTCGTTGCTGGTGTCGTTCGTGCTGCACTGCGTGGTCATTTATTTTCTCGTGCGGCCACCCCGCCCCATCTACGTCACGCCGTCCTCGGTCGCGTTCGGGCACGGCGGCACTTCCACCGAACTGGTTTACCTGGCGCAGCATGGTTCGGCCGCAGCCCAGGACCCCGAAGCCAAGCCGGAACCACGCCGTATCGCGCTGCGCGCGGCTGCGCGCCCGCGCCCCAAGCCCAGCCCGAAGCCCTCGGCTCTGAATAACGCGCAACAGATCGTTTCCGCCGATCAACCCGCTCGCGCCGGATCTCCCTTCGGCTCGATGGCGCAAGGACCCGCTACCGGCCACGACATCCGGCCGGCGCTGCCGCTGGTTTTCCCGAATCCTGGCATCCTGCCCTGGCAAGTTCCTTCCGGCGTGGAAGGCAATGTGATCGTTGAAGTCACTATCGACGAGCAGGGCAACGTCATCGAAACCAAGGTTCTTCAGGGTCTCGGTCACGGCATAGAGGAGAAGGTGGTCGCCGCCTTGCGCAACTGGCGTTTCCGCCCCGCGATCATGGACGGCCGCGCCATTGCTTCGCAGCAGGATGTGTACTTCCATTTTCCCAGCTAACGTCCACACATGATCCTGAGCACCCGCGCGCCCAAGACACAGCCGGCTTCGCGTCGCTTATAATCTCGGCCATGCGTTGCGTTGCCACGCTGTTCGTCGTCGTCGTGCTGATTTCCGGCAATCTTCTCGCCCAGGAGAAGCCACAAGCGCCACCGGAGCAGAAGAACCCCGCGTACGTCAGCCCGTCAGCGCGCCTCGCCGCCGCCAAAACGGTGTTCATGAAAAACAACGGCGGCAGCGACGTTCCGTTTAACGTGATCAGCGGGGGATTGGAAGGCTGGGCCAGGTTCCTCCTGGTTGATTCGCCCGAGCAAGCCGACATCGTCATTGAGGTTACCTCTCCTGACGACGACCACAGCTCGCAGAACACAAGCAAGACAAAGGTCGGCGCCAAAGGCCGCATGGAGGACTCCGCCTCCAGTCGGCCCGCTAACGAGGGGCCCATCAAGATGGTGGTGTCCGACGCTCGCACGCACCTCACCCTCTGGGCCGCGTCGGAGAATCCTAAGGGCGGGTTCCGCCAGCGCGCGCGCGATGAACACCTGGTGGAAGCCGCCCAGCGCCTGGTAACAAAATTCCGCGAGCGCCTGGAGCCGCCGCCGCCCGCGGCAAAATAGACGCAGAGCGCGTGGTGGGTAGGGAAAGAAAGGCGGGAGCCTACTGGGTGACGGCAGCTTTCGCCGCGCGCCGGTGGTCTTCTTCGAATGCGCGCCGCACCCAGCGTTCGATCTCTCCTCGCCGGTGGTGCGTCGGATCGAAGCGAACGCCGAACTGCTGGCCCCGCTTATGGCAAACCACGGCGGGAATTTCGATGGAAATTTCTTCCGGCAGGATGAACGAAAGCTGTATCGGCTGCGCCACCTTGACCGGCGCCTCGGCTTTCAGCAGCATGCCGCCGCGGCTGATGTCCTGGCTGTCGGCCTGGTACTTCTCGCCGAACGATTCCACTTCAACCGGTATCACGAGCTTTATGCGCGCATTGTTGCGGCGTGACTCCGGCGATTTCCCCTCTCCGGCCATGATCAGCCAGATGGTTACCGCCACCGCCACCAACGCGCATAGAACTACCAGGTACATGCGTGCAGAGTATATGCCACAGAGCAAGTATCGGCGGGCCGACAAGAATCAAGATTGCAAATTGCCAATCACCAATTGCGGCTCACGCCCTCGCCCGCTTCGCGCTCCGGGAAAGAATCGAAAGGATTTCCTGCAAGCCCTGGCGCACACGCTTCAGCCCCTCGCTGGGCGCCCGCCGCGGAAACGGCAGGCCCACCTGGTGCTTGGTCGCCTTGGCCTCGGTGCGTAATTGCTGCCGCGCCCCGGCAATGGTGAAGCCCTGGTCGTAAAGCAGAGTCTTGATGCGCAGCACGTTTTCCAGATCGCGACGCCGGTACATGCGTTGCCCGGTACTGCTCTTGTTCGGCTTCAGTTGCGGGAACTCGGTCTCCCAGAATCGCAGCACATACGCCGGCAGCCGGCACAGCCGCGACACTTCTCCGATGCGGAAATACAGTTTGTCGGGGATCAGCACTTCTTCACCCTTGCGTTTTGCGGATTTTCTCGCTGTCGCCATTCTGGTACCCGGCATCGCCCTGCCTGCCCTGCGTTTTCTAGCACGAGGTGAGCCGCAGGACAACACTGATATTGTCTCCGACTCCAAATTTCACCGGAATGACCATGCCACACCCTGGCATTCGGTACTTCGCCCACAATGACAACCCCAGAGCCAACTTTTTCTATTGACTTGCCTGTTAACTGACCGCAATATCTTGAATCAGAGTAACGAGCCATACCATTCATGGTTGGCTCATTGGTTTCCGGGCTCTGTAACAAGGGAGAAACGTTCTAGGAGGAATCAATCACATGCCAGCAAAGAAAAAGGCAAAGAAAAAAGCCAAGAAACACTAACGCGAGTACTCATTCGCGTACACAGGGCTCCTGAAGAAGTTCCAACGGGCTTCCGCCATCGGAAGCCCTTATTCATTTGCTCCTGGCCGCTCGCGTTCTGACTTCTGACTTCTTAGTTCTGACTTGGCCAACTGGCTCGCTACAATGTCCCCATGGACACAGCCGCCGCCTATCTCGATGAAGCCCGCCGCGCGTTGCGCGGTCACAAGCGCCTCGCCGAGGGCGCCGTTTCCCAGCTTTCCGACCACGAGCTCTTCCTCCAGCTCGATCCCGAATCGAACAGCGTTGCCGTCATCATGAAGCACATCGCCGGCAACATCGGATCGCGCCTCACCGATTTCCTCACCACCGACGGCGAAAAGCCCAACCGCCATCGCGACCAGGAATTCGAAATTTCGCCCGCTACCACGCGCGCCCAGCTCATGCAAATGTGGGAGGCCGCCTGGCAGATCGCCTTCGACACAATTGCTTCACTGCAGCCCGCCGATCTGGAGCGCAGGGTCACCATTCGCGGCGAACCCTACACCGCGTTCCAGGCGCTGCACCGCGCCGTGGCGCATTACGCCTATCACGTCGGCCAAATCGTTTTTCTGGCCAAGCATTTTCGCGGCGCCGAATGGAAGACGCTGAGCATCGCGCGCGGCGAGTCCGAGCAATTCAATGCCGCCAAACTCGGCGGCCAAGCCGACAAGTCCCACGTCCTCGACACCTCGCGCGCCGAGGATCTCACAAGTAAGAAGTCAGAAGTTAGAAGTAAGAAGTAAGAACGAAGGTCCAATCTGAGCCGCCGGCGTTCTTACGGCTGACTTCTTACTTCTGACTTGGTTGGAACTTCTGCCTTGTCCTCGTCCCCCGAAACCGCCCTCGAGTATAGCGCCTCCCCGCCGGTGCGGATCTCTCCGCGCGCCTACGTGCGCCTGTTGCAATCAAACCGCAACTTCCGGCGCCTGTGGCTGGCGCAGATGGTCAGCGAAATCGGCGACTGGTTCTACACCGTTACGCTCTACACGCTGCTGCTGCAATTTACCGGACGTGCCCAATCCGTCGGCCTCGCCCTCGTGCTGCAAGTTCTGCCGCAGACATTCGCCGGACCCTCCGCCGGGGTGGTGAACGACCGCGTCCGCCGCAAGCGCGTCATGATCATCGCCGACATCCTCCGCGCCGGAATCGTGCTTGCGATGTTGCTGGTACGCTCGCGCTCCACCGTCTGGCTGGTCTATCCGCTGCTGGTGATGGAAACGGTAATGGCTGCCTTCTTCGAGCCGGCGCGCAATTCCGTTATTCCCAACCTCGTCCGGCGCGAGGAAGTGATCGTTGCCAACACGCTCTCGTCCATCACCTGGTCCTTCGATCTGGCCATCGGTGCGTCGCTGGGCGGCATCGTCGCCGTCTTCCTCGGCCGCGAAGCAGTGTTCATTCTCAACGCGCTGTCCTTCGTCGCTTCCGCGCTGCTGATCAGCGGAATGAAATTCGACGAGCCCCACGCCGCCGGCCGCCCGCGCTTGCGTCCGCGCGATGTCGTGGATTTCTCGCCGATGATGGAAGGATTGCGCTACCTGCAGGGCCGCCCGCGCTTGCTCGCCACCGTGCTGGTGAAAGGCGGCCTTGGCCTGATGATCGGGTCCACCTGGGTCATCTACACCATCCTCGGTGAACGCCACTTTGCCGTCCATCTCCCCGGTATCGCCGGGCAGCGCGGCGCGGTGCTCGGCATGAGCCTGCTGATCGGCGCGCGCGGCATCGGAGCGCTGCTCGGCCCGCTGCTCGGCGCCGACTGGGCCGGCCAGCGCGATTCCCGCCTCCGCCTCGGAATCTTGCTGGGCTTTCTGGCCGCCGCCTGCGGTGTGGGATCGATCTCCATCGCGCCCAGCGTCTGGCTCGCGATTCTTTCCGTCATCGTCGCCCACTTCGGCGGGTCGATCATCTGGACCTTCTCTACCACCCTGCTTCAGCTCAATTCCGACGACCAGTTCCGCGGCCGCGTCTTCTCCGCCGACCTCGGCATCTGCATGGCCACCATCTCGCTCACGGCCTGGGCTGCTTCGGCCGCCATCGATGCCTCCGTCCCGGTGCGTTTGCTCGTCGCCTGCACCGGCGCCGCCATTCTTATTCCCGCCGCCGCCTGGGCTCTGGCGCAGCGCCTGTGGCGGAGTGCGTGATCCTTGTGGCACACGCGCCCTCGCGTGTGCGGTGGAAGCGCCCGGCTTCGGCCCGGCGATAAACGCGCGCAATCACTCGAAGGCTTTAGCCCTGGACCGCTTGCCGCAGCGCCGCCCGCGCCAGCAAGCGCGTGGAATCCAGCACCGGCAGCGGCGAGTTTCCATCATTCACCAGCAGCGGGATTTCGGTGCAACCCAGCACCACCGCGTCGCACCCGCGCCGCTTTAGACCTTCGATCACCTGCTGAAAATAGCTGAGCGCTTCCGCCGAAAATTTGCCGCGCACCAGTTCGTCGAAAATGATCGCATTGATGCGCTCGCGCTCATCCTCCAGCGGCCGCAGCCATCCGATCTCGCTCTTCTCCAGTTCCTGCGGATACACGCCGCTCTCCACCAGGTATTTCGTGCCCGTGATCCCCAACTGCCGAAACCCGCGTGCCGCAGCCTCCTCCGCAACCGCGCCTGCGATGTGGATCCACGGCAGCGGCGACCGCGGCGCGACCATCGGCATCGCCTGGTGAATGGTGTTATCGGGGCAGATCAAAAAATCCGCGCCGCATTTCGCCAGCTTTTCCGCCGACGAAAGCATCAGGTCCGCTACACCCTGCCAATCGTTCCGGTAAATGCAATTCATGTATTCGGCGAGCGAGTGGGTGTGCATCGAGACCTCGGGATGCGCGTGCTTCCCCATCATCTGCTCGCCTTCCACGCACACCGTCCGATAGCACAACGCCGCTCCCTCCGCGCTGCACCCAACAATCCCGATGTGCTTTGCCTTTGCCATAACCCTCAAGAGCAGTTTCGAGTTTCAGTTTCAGTTTCAGAAAAAGCAGATTCCTCCCCTTCGACTCGCCGCGCTCGCTCAGGGTCGGAATGACAATCCTTGCGGGGCGTCATCGTCACTGAAACTGAAACTGAAGCTTTCCTCAATCCAGCTCCGCTTCCATCCGCCACTCCTCGCCGTCATACTCCACCCTTAGCAGGTTCGGCTTGCAGCACACCTGACAATCCTCCACGTACTGCTGGCGCCGCCCCGCCGACACGTCCACCGACGTCTCATTCCACGCGCCGCAAGCTGCACACTGAAAGCCCGCCATTATCTCCTCAGCACCGTATCGTACGGGTCCAGCACCAGGTTCCTGGCTCCTGCGGGCGCGCTCAACCGGAAGCTGGTCTCCTTGCCGTCGGCGAACACGCGTCCCAATAGCACCCGGCGTCCACCAACCGAGGCATACACCGGCACCGAGGTGACCAGTTCATCGGGCGCTTCCGTCTGCAAGATTTTTCCCGTGACCAACGCGCTCGCGCCCCGCCGCACCACCTTTACTTCCTTTAGCTCCAGACGCGGGATCGCCGTCCCCTTCACCCAGCTTTGCAGAAACCACTCCAGCGACTTGCTGTCTTCATAGCGCAGCGAATCCGGCAATTCCTCTTCCATCACGCGCAGAAAGTCCGACGTCGTCATCTCCCTGTCCTGGTACCGGTCGCGCACTTTCCTGAGCGCGTGCAGGAACGGCTCGTCGCTGCCGCCCGCGGCATCCCGCATCATGGCGCGCAGCATGTGAAGCAGCCACGCGCCTCGCCCGTAGCTCACTACGTCGTAGCCGTCAGGGAAATGTGACGACGATAGCCGCAGTCCCAGGGTTACCGGTCCGGCGCGCGCATATTCCTCGCCCTCGGCATTCTTCGACAACAACTGAGCCCGGTTGTTCCGCAGCGTCTGCTTGCTGTCCGCCGCACGATCATTCTCGTACGCCAAAATCGCCGAGTAGCTCGCCAGCGCCTCCACCAGCCACTGGTCGCGATAGGTCTTCCATCCCACCAGGTCGCCCCACCACTGGTGCGCCGTCTCGTGCGCCTGCATGAAGCCGCTGTAGACGAGCGTAGCCTCCGGGCCAACCCGCGCTGTCCGCAGTTCCTCCGGCGATAGAAACGCATAGCTCGACAGGAAAACCAGTCCCGGCCAGCCCTGGCTGTTTTTGCCCGGCATCTGCGACAGCGTCAGCGAACTGTATGGATAGGGACCAAAATTCCGGGCGAAGAAATCAATCGCGCGCGCCGATTGTTGCGCCAGCACTTCCGCGTTGCTGGCCGGCTCGGGAACGGACCGCGGCAGCAGTACGATCGGCGGCATGGTTCGCGGTTCACGCGGCTGCGGCGGAACCACCACCACCTGCCGCTGCCGCGGGAATGTGCTCTCCATTCCTGCCGTCGCATACGCCTCCACCAGTACATTGTTGGCCGCGGTTGCGCTCGCCACCGAGTAGCGGCCCAGGTTGAACCCCGCCACCGGCATCGGTCGCTCCGACACGTAGTGCGACACCTGCTCGGTTCCGGCGCGCTCCTGTGACACGCGTTTCCCCGTCGCCACCAGCGTCCATCCCTGCGGGTAGCGGAACTCCAGGTCGTAATCCGCCATTGTCAGCCCGCGGTTGGGATACCACACGCCGCGCGCGCCGACGTACACCAGGCCCCCGCCGGCATCGGACAAAACGTTTCCTGCATAGGTGAATTTCATCCGCAGCTTTTGCCCGCTGCGCAGCGCTTCGGGGAATACCACCGCGATTACATCGTTGCCGCGCCGCGCCAGCGCGCTGCCTTCGATGGCTTCGTTTTGCAGGAATTCGATGGCCTTGCCGTCCGCCTCGGCGGCGGTCAATTTCAGATAGCGCGAAAGTTCGAAAAACTCGATCCGCTGCTCGCCGTGGCGCACGTCAATGTCGAGCGTCACCTCTGCCCCCAGCACATGCGGCGGCTCGATTCGCGCCTTGATCGTGTACTTGGTTATCTTCAGCGCGGCTGTCTCATCCCGTTCGCCGCCCGTGGGCGCCCCACCCTTATCCGATCCCGGGTTTGGAGGCGCCAGGGTGGGGTTGGTCTCAATCCCCCGCGAACTCCTCGCCGACCTCATCGGAAACGAGCACAGAATGTCGTAATATCCGGTTCCTCCCGCGTAGGTCAGCTTCAGCACCTTGATCTGCTCCGAGAACAGCGTGTCGAAGTAAACGTCAAAGATCCCCAGCTTCACCCCCTGCAGGCGCGCGCGGAACAGCCGATCGTCGCGGTGCGTTTGCTGGTTCAGGTATGTGGTCATCAGCCGCAGCGCATCGGCTTCGGCCATGGTGCGTGCCGCTTTGTCGTATTTCTCGACAAACGCCTGCGCCTCTTCCTCCCGCCGCAGCGCGGGCTGGAGTTCCTCGGCAGTGCGGTCGTTGAAGCGGAAGTACGCGGTGGTGAATTTTTCCTCCAGGATCGCCTCCCCGGTGAACAGCGCCAGCGACCCGCGCTCCGCGTGGTCGGGCGGGAACAGCAGCACCTCGCCTTCGCCCTCGAAGAACGCGCCGGTGACGCGGCCGTCCACGCTGCGCACAAAGGCCAGCGTCCCGTCGTCGAGCGTGATATGCAGGTCTTCGCGCTGGATGGCGGCGTCGCGCACGTTGTACACCGCCGCCGGATCCAGTCCCACATCGCGGAGTTTGCGGTAGAGCGCCAGTCCCGGCCCGGGGACCGGCTCGGTTGCCGTCGGACCCGCCGTGGGCGCCGCCGGAGCCGAAGTCGCCGGCTGCGGTGCGTTGGCACCGGTCTGTGCCCACGCCGCGCCAGCCAGCGCACACCAAAGTCCCAGCACCGCAGTGATTACCTGCGCCATGCCGCGGCGGAAAAAACCAATGCTAGAATGCGCCAGCGTGCGACCTCCCTGGATCCTCGCCTTGCTCGCCTGTTCCGCACTCATGTCGGCGGACACCATCTACCTGAAAAACGGCCGTACCATTTTCGCCGACAAGGTCACGGAGAACGGCCCGCGTGTCTATTATGAGGTCGGGGACGACGCCTATGCCATTCCCAAGACGCTGGTGGACCACATCGAAGCCGGCGGCGCGCCGCCGCCCCGCTCGGCTTCGCCCTCCACACCCAAGCCCGCCGATGTTCCCAACGTCTCTGGCAGCATCGTCGGCAGCGACGCCGTCGCGCTCAAGATCATCAAGGACGGCCGAGTCGATTCCGAGGCCCTCGCCGCTCTGGAGCGTGCCGGCAGCGCCGAGCAGGCCGCCGCCGGATTTTTTCTGGCCGGACGCCACGAATTCGAGCGCGGCGACCGCGAGCGCGCCCGCTTTTACCTTGACCGCGCCCTTTCCTTTGCGCCTCAGAACGATGTCATCCTGGTCAGTTACGCCTCCGTCCTTATTCAACTCGGGCGACCTGCCGACGCCATTCCTCTCGCCGAGCGCGCCACCCGCACTGCACCGAACTCCGCCGACGCCTGGATGATCCTGGGCTTCGCCGACTACAGCGCCGACCGCCTTCCCCAGGCCGTCATCGCGTGGAAGCGTTCGCTCGCCCTCCGCCCCGACGACAACCTCCAGAAGTACCTGGCCCGCGCGCAACGCGAGCTCACCACCGAATCCGAGTTCTCGCAGGCCGATTCCGGCCACTTCAGTTTTCATTATGAGGGCGCGACCACCTCGGCCGACCTCCGCCAGCAGGTGCAGACTTCGCTGGAGAACAGTTACTCCGACCTGGTCCGCGACCTCGGCATCTCCCCGCGCCAGAACATCTCCGTCTCCCTCTACACCAACCAGGCATTCTTTGACGTCACCGAAGCCCCGTCGTGGATCGGCGCGCTCAACGACGGCAAGCTGCGCATTCCCATCCAGGGCCTGAGCGCCGTGACCCCCGACCTGGCGCGCGTGCTCAAGCATGAGCTGGCGCACTCTTTTATCAACCAGGTTTCCCTCGGGCGCTGCCCGCAGTGGCTCAACGAAGGCATCGCGCAACTGGTTGAGCCCAAGCAACTCGGCCCCACGCGCGGCCGCCGCCTCGCCGAGCTCTACCGCGACGGACATCAGATCCCGCTCGCCACGCTGGAGCGCTCCTTCCTCAGCTTTTCGCCGTTTGAGGCCATCCTCGCCTACGACGAATCCCTCGCCGCCGCCGAATACGTCCGCGACACCTACGGCATTGGCGAGCTGCGCTCCATCCTCGAGCGTCTTGGCGACGGCTCTTCCACCGAAACCTCCCTGCGCGTCACCATCCATTCCGGCTACTCCGACCTGGAAGACCAGATCGCCCGCCACCTTTACCTCAAGTACGGAAAATAGTACCGAGTTGCGAGTCCCGAGCCGCGTGTCCCGAGCACTGACGCTTCACCGCAACTTGTGACTGTTTCGGGACTCGCATCCCGGAACTCTCCTGTTTTTACTCGCAGCTCGCGTCTCAGGACTCAAGACTTGCTGGCAACAGACAACTATCCTGTGCTAACTTTCCCGCACCTTACGGTGCTCGAATGAAGATTCCTTTTCTCTCCCGTGCTCCGGTGCGCGAACTGCGCAAGCCGGCCCCGGCCAAGTTTCCCGATCTGCCCACCTTGCGCGTCGGTGCGCTCTATCGCGGCGCCCGCGTCGGCGGCGACTTTTTCGACTTCATCCAGGTCGGCTCCTCGCGGTTTCTGGTACTGCTGCTCGACATCGCGGGCAAACGCGACGAAGCCCTGCACATCGCCGCCACCATCCAGGACGTCTTCCACGGCGCCGCCGACCTGTTCTACGCCGATGACGTCAACGAGCCCGTCGCTCTCATCAGCATGCTGCTCGACATCAACCGCGCCATCATGGAAGCCGCCGGGGGCGTGCGCTGTGCTCCCGCCTTTCTTGGCTGTTACAACGAGGTTCTCGGCACCTGCTGTTACGTCAACGCCGGCCACACCCCGGCGCTGCTCAAATACAATGACGGCAACATCGTCACCTTCGACGCCAGCGGTCTCCCGCTCGGACTCTTTTCCCATGCCACCCACGACGCCCAAATGTGCGTCATGGACGAGGGTTCCGCGCTCGTGCTCGTCTCCCGCGGCCTGATCGAAGCCAAGGCGCACAAGGAGGAATTCGGCCTGGAACGCGTCAAGCAGGCACTCAAGGACGCACCCGGGCACGATGCGGAAGCCCTCTGCAAACTCGTCCTGGAGCGGGTGCGCGAGTTCCTCGAGAGCCAGCACAAGCATCGCCTGCTGTCGAAGAGCAATCACCAGATCGCGGATTCCGATCCCCTCGGCGAAAACGATACCACCACCCTCGCCCTGGTCCGGTGCGCCGCCGCCGTCGCCAAGGCGCCGTAAGATAAGAAAAGAAGTCGAATTGCCGAATTGAAAAATTACCGAATTGGCATTTCAATTCAGCAATTCGGTAATCGCCCAAGTCCCTCTAGCCACCACCTGCTCGGCAGGATTAAGCTTCCACCCGCGGAGGCTGCTTATGAAGCGCGCGCTCATCATCGTCGCCATCGTCGTCGCTGTTCTGGTGGTTATCGGCATCGCGCTTCCGCTGTTCTTCGACGCCGATTCTTTCCGCCCGCGCATCGAGGCGGAACTCCACAGCGCGCTCGCCCGCGAAGTCAAAATCGGCCACCTCTCGCTCTCCCTGATGGTCGGCGGCGTCTCCGCCGCAGAGATCTCCATCGCCGACGACCCCGCCTTCAGCGCCAAGCCCTTTCTCCGCGCCAAGTC
>DASWAR010000230.1:0-3307 GCA_036391015.1 Terriglobales bacterium | reverse complement strand
GCCTTCGGTCCTCAGATCCAGCTTCGATAGCCGAGGAAAATGGGAAACGTAAAGTCCAGCGCGCCAGATGGAACGATCGGCGTAAGCGACGGGTGAGTATTCATCCTCGGTGAACCCGTCCCCGTAGAAACTCACCCAGTTGCGCAGCCCTGGTAAACGATAGGTGAAATCCATCCCCGAACGACGATCTCCTGGTTTGTTGGCGGCGCCTGCAAGCGTGTTGCCGGTGGAGAACAAGCTCCGAAACAGTGTGCGTTCTGTGAAAGGATACCCAGGTCCACCGTAAATGGTAGTTCGGGAAAATCCGAATTCCAAATTGGATGTGGGCTTGAAGCTCAATTTCTGACCATGGATGAAAGGTTGCGACTCCAGGGAACGGCCGAACTGTCCCACCAGCCCCGAAGGGCTTTGGATAAATACATACCTCGACAATTGCCCCAAGAAGAACTCGGTTCGGACCGGACCGAGAAATCTGAAAATCCAGGGCAACTGAATCGGTCGCACTCGGTCAAAGCGAATCATATCAATCGGTTCGACGTTGTTGCTGAACATCATGGATCCGCCGAGTCCTGGCCCCCACGAGAGACTCTGCTTGCCGGCAGAGACCTGCCAATTATGCAGGTTGAGCGCCACATATGCATCTAGGAGGCGAAATCGGTCTGTTGTCGGTACTGGCGTGTCGGGCGGCGCGGACGGCAGAAAATCGACTGTGGCTACTGTTTGCCGGGCGCTGTCGGGAAGAGCGGGTCCCGACGGCGAATGCTGATATTCGCCACGAACGTAGAAGGCAAGCGGCCCGGCTTCAGCGCGGGTTGAGAATCCCGTTGCCATGTTGAAGCCTTCTTCGTACGGCCGACCGTAATCATTAATAATGGTCTGTCCAAAGTGATAGCCGTCCCGGAGCGGCGTACCAGATATTCCGGTCACCCGCGTGTAGAGGGACTCTACTTGCGCGCCGATGTTGCGGCCCGCCGCAATGGTTTCGGCGTCGAACGCAAACTCGGCCTTCAAACTGCTGAACAGTTGAGCCGCTGCGTCGTTATGGCTGTTGGATACTTGCATGGCGGAATCCGCCTCGGCCAGAAGGCGTATGCACTCCATGCGGGTCCATGGCTTCAGGCCGGCAAAAGCGGTGTGTACATATCCGAGCGCGGCTAAGCGATCGAAGGCGTCGTAAACCCAACTATCAAGCGGCACGAAAGCGGAACCCATATTGTCGGGCGACGGCGGCCGGTCGGCTGGGGCACGCTGAAACGTGCCGTATCGGGTCATGTCCTCGCGCTCGTGATGCGCCTTATACAACTGGCGGCCGACGAAATATCCGATGGCGCTGCCGATCAGCGCGTCGGAGGTAAAGTGCTGGCGCGCGAGCACGCGCGCAGCACTCACACTGGCTGCGCCTCCATAGGCAAACAAGGTTGTGAGCGGACCAGGGTACTCGTGGGCGATAACGGTGGCGATGGACCACGCTGCCGCGGCGTGTTCGGAAGGAAACGAGTCGCCGTTGGAAAAAAAGTTACCGCGCCCGTTGCCCTGGTATGGCCGATCGCGATTGGTGATGCTCTTGATGGCGTAGGTCAGGCCGAAGCTGTCGAGGGCGGCTTCTCCGCTGAGTAAGCCGGTCTCGCGCATGTGGTCGTTATGTGTGGCCGTGCCCAGTAGAAAGGCACCACCTGCCGCCGCGGCGAACGCGGCCGCGCCATAGGTCGAATAGCTCTTGCTGCGCGTCTGCAGGCTCGTGCTAGTGGGCAGGTGCGCCTCAATCGCGGTGTCGCTCGCCACGGTGATGGCGCTACCGGCCAACAGGGGCGCAATCCACTGCACGTCGTTGAGCCGCAGGCGCAATGGGCTGGTCCAGAAGTACTTCTGGTCCTGCGTTACATCGCGGATCAAAGAGGAGCGCGCCGCGGCCGCGTTTGCCGGCTGCACTGGGTCGGGATCAGGCTCGGGAGGCGTCTTCGGGTACAGGCCAATGGATGCCCGCGGGTCCCCTTCGCTGCCCATCGGCTGGGGGGCGCTGGCGGGATGAATGGCCGGTTGTGACGGCTCCGGCTGGGCGGATACGACGGCCGACGCCGCAGCAGGCTCACTCTTCGCGGACGGTCCAGCAGCAGAGCCGGCGTTCGCGGAGGGCGCAGCGGCGAGATCAGACTTCTTCTCGCGGGAAGCGTGCTTTCCGGCGGCGCGCGGTGCAGAGGCGCTCTTGGGCGGCGGCGTTGTGGTGGAATCTTCTTCGTCGCTCAGCGTCTTGACCGCATCGCCCGAGGTGGGACATGGCAAAGGCACTTTTCCGGTCAAATCGGTGCATACCGCGGGGACCTGTGAGTCGTCGTCGGTCGTCTGCCCGCGTGCGGCTGGAGTGACCACTATCGCTAACGCGAGCACGAGGGCGGCGCAGCAGGAGTTAATGTTCTTCATCCTAGAATATCCCTGCTATGTGGGCAGTAATGGCCACGGACGAGGCAAACTGGGCGACGCTCAACAAGTTCTTCCAAGCACTGGAGCCGATGAACTTCTCCGGAACAACAACTGTGTCACCCGGCTCTAGCTTGGCGCTCTGCACGCTGCCGCGCCACAGGCCGCTGCCGCTATTTCCACGGCCGACCACCGAGCCATCGGCACGGATCACGAAGATGTTGCCCTTGTCGGCGAGATTGGTGGGACCGCCTGCTTGCTGCAAGTACCAGCCCGCGGTCTTGCCCGGCGAGAAGCTCATGGCCGCACCGTTGTACACCTGACCCGTGACGAGCACAAACGTCGGCCGTTTCGGAATGAGTATCGTGTCTCCGGCACGAAGTTCGACGTCGGCGGAAGTGTTGGCCCAGCGATTGATATCGGGAGAGATGTGGATGACCAGCCGGCCGCTGGGAGTCTGATTCTTCAACGCCGTAAGGACCTGCTGCTGTTGTTGCAAGGCCGCCCCCACCAAACCGGCCTCTTCGGCCTTGAAATGCAGGTTTTCACCGCCTTCGATGCGGCGAATCAGGTCCTGCCGGTTCTTTTCCGCGAATTCACGCACCTGCACCCGGTCCAGTACGGCACCGAAGACGTAGGCGTCGGGACGGAAGCCGCCCGCTCGTCGTAAAACCGAGCTGAGCCGCTCACCATCGCGGATGCCGTAGGTGGAGGGGTGCACGACCTCACCTATCACGGACACCGAGGCGCTGATTCCCGACCATCCCGAAAGTTGGCGGATGCTGAGGACGTCGCCGTCCACCAGGCGGGCGTCGGCGTCCGTATCACCGGACATGGCCTTACCGATGGCGATGTTCTCGTGCTCGCCGAGAATCTTGTTGCCGTTCTGCAC
>DASWAR010000229.1:0-16696 GCA_036391015.1 Terriglobales bacterium | reverse complement strand
ACCCGCGCCTCCAGTTTCGATCCTGAATTCCCTTTCACGAAAGATCCCTGGCTGAATCGGAGACAACCCGGTTCAACCCAAATTCCGGGATGGCACGTGTTTCTTGTTCTAGAAACGGAACACAGCGGAACCGTCGGCCGGGAGAGAGTTGACCGGCCTTAGTCGCGTCAGCGGACTCTGGCCAAAAAGCGCCTCACTCGTCGCGGCGATCGGTGCCGGTTGGCAAAGGCGGTGGTTGATCGAGTTCTTCTCGATCAAGTTCTCTACACAAATGCAGCACCTTCGGCCCTGCCTGTCCAACGGCAGCATCCACGCTGTCCTCAGGGACGGTGAACCTGAGGTCTTGTAATTCTTCCAAGGCCCGAATGGCGCGGTCGAGTGAAGCCCGTTGCTTGCGGAGAATTAACAGTGCGTTTTTGGCCACAATTTAGCCCTGCAACCTCGCAGGAGATTATGGCCGGTTGCCGGACGCTGCTGGACAAAACCAGAAGTTGTTCTGATTTTGGAACAACAGTCCTGTTTTGAAACAACAGTCCTAGGCAACCTTGGCGCGCCGCTTTCGTTCCGCCCAGCGCTTTTTCATCATCTCCGAAAGCCGCCTTCTGCCTTCGGGCGAGAGTCTCCTCCGCCGTGGTCTACCGACCGCCCGACGAGGGCGACCGCGCCGAACTGGTTTCCCGTGGACTTCTTCAAGTAGGGTGATGGCTTCATCGAGTCGCGCGCGTTCGCTTCTCAATTGCTCAAGAATCTTGCTCAGGTCCAAAGTAGGCTCCTTTGAATGTTCCCCAGTAGCGGGACAGCTTAATACGAACCGGCGAGTTTGAAAAGGAATTGTGCGGGTGGTAGCAATCCTCTTGTAAGAACGACGCATACTAGCGTCTAATAGGCCGCTCGGAGATGTCAATGAATGCCGGTCAGAGACTTAGAGCCGCCAGAGAAAAACTCGGCTTGACGATTCGAGACGTGGAGACCGCAAGCGTTCGCTTGGCGGCCAAGTATAAGAATGAGGATTACAACATTCCTCTGAGCCGGCTCTCGGATATCGAGACCAAGGGCATCATCCCCAGCATTTTCAGGCTGTACGCTTTATCCGTCATCTACCGTGTCAGCTTCGAGGAACTGCTGTCATGGTACGGAGTTGACTTGGCCCAAACCGCCAATGATCTGAGCGTTCTCGACCCGCCGAAAACCCATCTCCTGCACACCACCATCGGCGCCGCCAAAGTCCAGGTCCCGGTTCGGTTGGACCCGGGGTTCGATATTCGGCGTACCACCAATCTCGGCCGCATGATCGACAAGTGGGGCGCGATCCCTTTTATCTATTTGCAGCAGCTCGCGGCGACCTCTTACACCTACGGGTACATCGGGATGGAGGATTTCACGATGTATCCATTGTTGCTGCCCGGGTCGTTTATTCAGATCGATGAAACGAGGAGTAAGATCGCCGAGGGGATGTGGCGCTCTGAATATGAACGCCCCATTTACTTTGTCGAAACCAGGGATGGATTTACGTGCTGCTGGTGCGCCCTGAAACAAAACCAGATTATGTTACAACCGCATCCGCTGTCCCCGGTGCAACCGCGTATCTTGAAGGATCAGCAGGAGGCAGAAGTGCTCGGGCAAGTGGTGGGCGTAGCTATGCGGCTCTCTGATTGGGTTCCTTCGCCGCCTCCGAAAGCAGGGAAAGCGCCAAAAGAATTGAATTAAAGTGGCGCTTCGTTCCGCCGCTTACATTGGGCGGCGTTAGTTTCTCGCGTTGTCCCTGCCAAGTTTCACTTCCCATCTCAGAATCTTGCGTCTCGGCGAACAAGGCCGGGATGGGTGTGCGCAACACTTCGAGCCAGGCCTCTGTATGTGCTTGGGCGAGTGCTTCCGACGCACTGCCTTGGCCGAATGTTCTCGACATCCCCCAGTGGCAGTAATCGCCGGCATCGTCACGCAGGCTTCCGAGATAAACCAGCCTGGCGAGTGAGCCTGGCAACGACGCGAGCGTCCTAACCACAAAATCTTCGTAAGCCGACAAAAGAGTCATACGTGTTCTAAGTTCGGAACATAGATCAGTTTCCAACAAGAACCGGTTGATGGCGACAAACAGGGCAACTTCCATGGTGCGAACAGCGCAATGGAGGCTGCACCGTGAAATGCTGTATCAAGTTTGTCGCCACTTTGCTCCTTGTGTCAACCATTAGTCTAATCAACGCACCAATTCTCAAGGACTCGGACCCTGCTCCGCTCTGTGATCCGTCGACCCAGCAATGCAGACCGCCCATGCCGCCACTATGATCAGAAATGTCTTGAGCACCGGCGGCGCGGAGGATATGATGCCGCGCCGTCGGTATATGAGAGCGCAGACACTCCTGAGGTATTTGCTGTGGATTGCTCCGCAAGCGTTGCTGGCAATTCTGGCGACGCGTATGGTGCGCAATCGACTTGCGGCAAAGACCCCCGTGTTCTTCGCTTATCTTCTCTTTTCGCTCGCCAAGTTTCTCCTTCGTTTCGGCGTATACCACCTGATGGGCGGGGCGTCGTTCGAATATTTTTGTGTGTACTGGTCGCTCGCACTGATCGATGCACTGTTTGTTCTGCTGGTGATTCACGAAATTTACATGCTTGGGTTGGGCGCTTACGAGGGCCTGACGATGTTTGCCAGCATTCTATTTAAATGGTCTGCGGCGGTTCTGGTGCTGGTGGCTGCGATCACCGCGGCCTCCGCGCCGGGCTCCGATCTTAGTCGCCTTGCTGCGGGTATTGTGACATTGGATCGAAGCGCGACCATCGTTCAACTCGGTCTGATTGCCCTGCTGTTCGCCGCGACCTCCTCCTTGTGGCTGGTATGGCAGCGGCACCTGTTCGGTATCGCGACAGGAATGGCGATTATTATCAGTATCGAAGTAGTTACGTTGGCACTTGCCGCCCGGTACGGACTTATCTTCGCCAACACCTATAACTGGGTGAAAAGTGTTGCATACTTGTGTGGCGCACTCATCTGGACGGTTTATTTCCTGCGCCGCGAGGCCTCAGTCCGGTTCACCGTTTGGGACGATAACCTCCGGCTGCAGGAGTGGAATACAGCGCTCCTGAGGCTGCTGGGCAGGTAGGGATGATTTTCTTGATCGCCATTATTGTTGCTTCTATTAGCTCACTGTTGATCGTCTGGTGGGCGGTTCGTGGAAACATCCAACCAGTTCAGGATGTAGAAGACGTGCGCAAGCTGCTTAAGCCCATCGACTTGCAGTCGTTTCAGAATCTCATCGATCCCGCAGAGGATATGTTTTTGCGCCGGCGCCTGACCGGGAAAGCGTTTCGGACGGTGCAGCGTGCCCGGCGAGTGGCGGCGGCCGAATACCTCTGGCGCCTCGCGCAAAACGCCGGAATACTGGTTAGGGCAGGTCAGTGCGCGAGAATGGCAACCAACGCTCAGGTAGCTTCGGCTGGCCGAAATCTGGCTTCCGTCGCCGTGATGACGCGCGTGTTGGCGCTCCTGGCGCTGGCAAGACTTTCTATCGGTATCGCATTTCCCCAAACGACAGCGCGATGCAAAGCATTCCTTGAACAGTATGGCGCCATGACCACAATGTATATGCGCCTCGGAATCCTGTGGCGTTCCCAGCGCGCGGCTACCTAATCGAGGTGTGCCAGCCGGGATGCTCCGCGCGGCGATCAGCGTCCGGCGGCTGAACTGGCGCCACTCCGGTCGCGCCGTCCGGCCTTCCGACCAAGTACGCGATAGGCGGACAAATCGCCTTATCGGCAAGGGCGGCTCGTCAATTCCCTTGTGCAATTGCCCAAGCGCAACCGCAGCGGCAGCCTCCGATCGAGGTATTACACAAGTATTACAAACCCGCGCCTCGCCGCTTGGTACCCTCAATACAGGGCAATAATCTCAACGATTTCTTGGGGATGGCCATAGATGAGCATCGGTACGCGTGACCGCACGTTTCGTGAGCCTATTAGTTTCCTGACCACCTTTTTCATGGCTGCTTTCCACGTGGGCGCAATTGCTGCGCTGTTCATGTTCACCTGGAAAGGGCTGGCGGTGGCGGCGGTGTTGTGGTGGATGACGGGAAGCCTGGGCATCGGGATGGGCTACCACCGTCTGCTGACGCATCGCGGCTACAAGTGCCCGAAATGGGTAGAGTACTTTCTGACCATCTGCGGGACGCTGGCGCTGGAAGGCGGGCCGATGTTCTGGGTGGCGACCCACCGCGTCCATCACCAGAACTCGGACAAGGAAGGCGATCCGCACTCGCCCCGCGACGGCGGCTTCTGGTCGCACATGGGCTGGATCATCACCGGCCGAGCCATCCATAACAACTCCGACGCCAACCTGCCCTATGTCCCCGATCTCCGGAAGGACAAATTCCACACCTGGATCAGCAAGTGGCACTGGGTTCCGATGGTGGTGCTTGGAGTAATCCTTCTCGCCGTTGGCGGCGTGAGCTGCTTATTTTGGGGAATCTTCTTCCGCACCGTCGTGGGCCTGCACGCCACATGGCTGGTGAATTCGGCGACGCACATGTGGGGACGCCAGAGGTTCCTTACCGGCGACACGTCGAAGAACAGCTTCTGGGTGGCCATGCTGACCTGGGGCGAAGGCTGGCACAACAATCATCACGCGCACGCGCAATCCGCGCGTCACGGGCTTGCCTGGTATGAGTTCGACATGAATTGGTACGGGATTTGCGCCCTGCGCATGCTCGGGCTGGCGTGGGACATCAAGCTGCCGCGATTTATGACCGGCGCGCCGGCGCAGGCGACAACCTCGGCCATGCCCGCCGCAACACCTGCGACTGGCAAAGAACTGCTTCCGGTCCCATCCGGCGACTAGGAGAATTCCACTTCCATGAGAATCGCCGCCCGTGACCGCACATTTACGCAGCCGCTGAACTGGACGATCGCAATTTTTCTTGGCATTTGTCATCTGGGCGCCGTGGCCGCGTTCTTCTTCTTCACCTGGAAGGCGCTGGCGCTGTTTGTGTTCCTGTGGTGGGTGTCGACGAGTCTCGGCATCGGCATGGGCTACCACCGCCTGCTCACGCACCGCGGATACAAGTGTCCGAAATGGGTGGAATACTTCCTGACGGTCTGCGCGACCCTGAGCCTGCAAGGCGGGCCAATCGGCTGGGTGGCGACGCATCGCCTGCACCACCAGACCTCCGACCAGGAGGGCGATCCCCATTCTCCCCGCGACGGCGGCTTCTGGGCGCACATGGGATGGGTGATTACGGGCGAGGGGAATCACAATAGGACCACCGAACTTTTGCGTTACGTCCCCGACCTTCGCAAAGACAAATTTCACCTCTGGATCAGCGAGTGGCATTGGATGCCGCTGGTCGCGCTGGCGGTGGTCGTTTTCGCGCTCGGCGGATGGTCGTGCCTGCTCTGGGGAATTTTCCTGCGCGTGGTCGTCGGCTCGCACGCCACCTATTTCGTGAATTCAGCCACGCACATGTGGGGCTCGCAGCGTTTTCAGACCGGCGACGATTCCACCAATAATTTCTGGATCGCCATGATTACCTGGGGTGAAGGCTGGCACAACAACCATCACGCCCACCCGCAATCGGCGCGCCACGGCCTGGCCTGGTATGAGTTTGACTTGAACTGGTACGGAATCGCGGTGCTGCGCATGCTTGGCCTGGCGTGGGATGTCAAAATGCCGAAGCTCAAGAGCGACGCCCCGCCGCAACCATCACCCGCCGAAGCCCCGGCCGACCTTGCTGAAGTAGCGCACGCCTCCGGCGATTAGCGCCGCGCTGCTCACCCCTCATAGTACGGGCGCTCCCGGCTTTTTCGGTTCCGCGTTCCATCCACTACAATGTGGGCGAATGCGCGTCGCGAGCCGCACCAAGACGATCGTATTCTTCATCACGCTGGGCGCCTGCCTGATCGGCGTCGCCATCGCGCTCAACGTCAGTTGGATCCTGCTGCGGTGGCGTGAAGTCGGCGCCCTCGTTTTGGGAATCATCTTCTTCGCATTCATCATCGCCGGCGTCGTCTTGAATACCGTTTTTCTGGTCCGCGAGATCCGGCGCAACGAGCAGCAGGACAGCTTCCTGAACGCCGTGACCCACGAGTTGAAGACTCCGGTCACCTCCATCCGCCTGTACCTGCAGACCCTGCAGCGGCGAGAGTTGGGCGACCATGAACGCCGCGATTTTTACCGCATCATGCTGGAGGATACCGACCGCCTCCTGGGCACGGTGGAGCAGGTGCTCAAGGCCGGGGAGGCGCGTCACGGCACCGGCGAGAGCCATCGCGAACCCGTGGATTTTTGCGGCATTGTCAGGGACTCGGTCGAAGTGGCCCACCTGCGCCATCAACTCCCGCCCGGTGCGCTACGACTGGGCAACGTGCCCGCCGGCAGCATCGAGGTGATCGCCAACCGCGAGGAACTGCGCACCGTGCTGGCCAATCTTCTGGATAACGCGGTGAAGTATACGGGCGTGGAAAAGGATATCGTCGTGGATGTGCTGACCCCCGACATCGACTCCGCCGTGCTGCGCGTGCGCGACAACGGCGTCGGCATTCCGCGTTCCGAGCTGAAGCGGATTTTCAGGCGTTTCTACCGCATCCCCATGCAGGTGACCAGCGCCGTCAGGGGAACCGGATTGGGGCTGTTCATCGTGCGCTCCATCGTGCAGCGTCACGGTGGGCAGGTGATAGCCGAAAGTGCAGGCGAGGGGCGCGGCAGCACGTTCAGTATCCGCCTCCCCAGGGTATATCGCACATGAGCCGGATCCTCATCGTCGAAGACGAACCCCACCTGGCCCAGGGTCTGCGCTTCAACCTGGAAGCCGAAGGGCACGCTGTGGACATCGTCGAAAACGGCGAAGGCGCGCTCCAGTTCCTGCTGGAGGACAAGAAGATCTTCGACGCCGTCATCCTCGACATCATGTTGCCCGGCAAGGATGGGTTCACCGTGGCACGCGAGCTGCGCGATGCGGAGAATTTCGTTCCTTTGCTCATGCTGACAGCCCGGGGCCGCCCCGAAGACGTGCTCAAAGGTTTCGAAGCCGGCGCCGACGATTACCTGCCGAAGCCGTTCAATCTTGACATCCTGCAGGCTCGCATTCGAAGCCTGCTGCGTCGCAAAGAGTGGCTGCAAGTCGCCGGCAATGGGGAAAACGCGAAGCCCCGTGAGCCGGATGTTTTCAGGTTCGGCGACATCGTGGTTGATTTCGGCAAACTTCAGATTATTTCCGGCGAGCGCGTGTTCCAGTTGACCATGATGGAAGGCGATGTATTGCGCTACCTGATCCAGAACAGCGGCCGCGCCGTTTCACGCAAGGCGATGCTGGAGAACGTCTGGAATCTGAGCGAAGAGACGGAAACGCGCGCCATCGACAATTTCATCGTCCGCCTTCGCCGCTACATCGAAAAAGAGCCCGCCAAGCCCCGTCATCTGATCACCGTTCGAGGGCTGGGCTACCGGTTTGTGCCCGCTCCGGACTGAGACAGCCCGAGAAGACTCGCACGCGAGGGCCGCACGGTTTGCATTTGGTGCCGCGCGCAAGCGACAATCCTTCGCGTATGCGCACAGGGGGCATTTTCTCGCAGCCGCACGCGGAGGAAGAGGGACGGCGCTGGCTGCCGCTGGCGCTTGGAGCGGTGATTATTATCGTCGCGGTGGCGGCGATCTTGATCTTCGGTCGGCCGGCCAAGCAGCCCGCGCCAGCCGCGGTTGATCCCTACGCCGATTACCTGCGCATCTCGGACCTGAAGCTGAGCGCGGCGACAAACTTTGTCGGCGTCAGCGTCAGCTACCTCGACGGCGAAATTACCAACGTCGGCGACAAGACCGTGACCGGAGTGACCGTCGAAACGGTTTTCCGCAACTCCCTGGGACAGATCGTCCAGCGCGAGACCGGGCCGCTCATGCTCTACCACACCGGGCTGGCAGGCTTTCCCGACGTCGCCCCGCTCAGCGCCGCCCCGCTCACGCCCAACCAGACCCGCGACTTCCGGCTGACCTTCGAACACATCTCGGCGGACTGGGACCAGGGATATCCTGAGCTGAGATTTGTGCGGATCACAACCCAATGAAGAATTAAGAATTCAGAATCAAGAATGTCAGAGCGCCGCGCATGTATGCGCTGCAATTCTTCATTCTCTTCATTTTTCATTCTTCATTCTTAATTCTTCATTCTTAATTTCTTTACCGGCGAGGGTTGGGCCCAAGCGGGTGGAAGATTCGGCGCGCTGCGGAAGAAAACGCTTTTCGAATTCACCCAGCCAGGTTTCCAGCTCCGCCAGGGCGCGTTCGCATTGCAGGCGGTGGCGAAGGGCGCGGTCGCGGACTTTCTTTTCCAGAGACGGCAATAAATCGAAGGTGATATTGGCGGGCTGGAAGTCGCGCGCGTCGCTTTGCGTAAGGTAGTTCACCAGCGAACCAAACGCAGTCGGACGCGGCGGAGGCAGCGGATCGGCGCCGCGCGCCAGGGCGGCAGCGTGCAAGCCGGCGAGTAATCCCATGGCAATGGACTCAACGTAGCCTTCCACTCCTGAAATCTGTCCGGCGAACAGCACCCTGGGGTGCGCCTTCATCTGCAGCGCCGGGGTAAGCAGTGCGGGCGCGTTGAGGTAAGTATTCCGATGGATCTGCCCGTAACGCAGGAAGCGGGCGTTTTCCAGGCCGGGGATCAGGCGGAAGACGCGGTCTTGCTCGGAAAAGCGCAGGTGGTTTTGAAACCCGACGATGTTGTAGGAGTCGGCGCGCAGGTTTTCCTGGCGCAACTGCACCACGGCGTAGGAGCGTTGTCCGGTGCGCGGGTCCACCAGGCCGACCGGTTTCATGGGCCCGAAGCGCAGCGTGTCGCGGCCGCGGCGCGCAATCTCCTCGATCGGCAGGCAGGCTTCGAAATAGTTCAGCTTCTCCCAGTCACGGCCCTCGACCGACTCGGCGGCGAGCAGTGCGTCGTAGAAGCGGTCGTACTCCTCGCGAGACATGGGGCAATTGATGTAGTCGGCGGAGCCTTTGCCGTAGCGGGCGGCGAGGTACACGCGCGACCGGTCGACGGAGTCGGCGTCAACGATGGGGCTGATCGAGTCATAGAAGAACAGGTGATCGCTGCCGCTGAGGCGGGCAATCTCGCGCGCCAGGGCGTCGGAAGTCAGTGGCCCGGCGGCAACGATGGTCACGCCAGCGTTCTCCTCAACCGTAGTGACTTCCTCGCGGATGATCTTGATGTGCGGGTGGTGTGAGACGGCCTCGGTGACCTGCGCGGCGAAGATGGCGCGGTCCACCGCGAGGGCGTGCCCGGCGGGGACGGCGGCATGCCGCGCGATGTCCATGAGCAGCGAATCGGCGCGCCGCATTTCCTCCTTCAGCAGCCAGGGCGCGGTGAATTCCGAAGTCGACTTGAGCGAGTTGGAGCAGACCAACTCGGCGAAATCGGCGGTCCGGTGCGCGGGCGTGGTCCTTCGCGGGCGCATCTCGTAAAGCTCGACCTCGATGCCGCGGCGGGCACACTGCCACGCCGCCTCGCATCCGGCGAGACCTGCGCCGATGATTTTTACTCGCTGTTCGGGCATAAGAACTCAGCCACGAAGGACACAGGGGATCACGAAGTAATAGCTTTTCCTTTGTGTTCCTCTGTGTCCTCCGTGGCTAGATCGATCGCGGCGAGCCGTTCCAGCACGTCGCCTTCCACCCGCATGATGAGCCATTCGGAAAGCTTCTTGGCGCCGAGAGCCTCGTAGAAATTAATGGACGGCTGGTTCCAGTCGAGCACCGCCCATTGGAAGCGGCCGCAGTTTTCGTTAATGGCAATTTTCGCCAGATGCACCAGTAGAGCCTTGCCGATGCCGCGTCCGCGAAACGCCGGCCGCACGAACAGGTCCTCCAGGTACAGCCCCGGACGTCCCTGCCAGGTGGAGTAGTTGTAGAAAAAGAGCGCAAATCCGGCGGGCTGACGGTCCCACTCGGCGATGAGGACTCGAAATTTCGGCGCCGCGCCCCAGCCGTCGCGGAGCAGGTCCTCTGGACGTGCGATGGCCTGCTCGGGCGCGCGCTCGTACTCGGCCAGTTCGCGAATGAACTCCAGGATCAGCGGAATGTCCTCGGGAGTGGCCGGGCGAATGGAAAGCATGGCGGTATTATACGGAGGCTTCAGGCTGCAGGCTTCGGGCGGCAGGTTTTAGGTTTTCGGTCTTAGGTCTTAGGCCGGAATGCGAAGCCCCGCCACCTAAGGCCTAAAACCCAAAACCTAGGACCCGATTGTCAGCTGTCGGTTGGCGGTCCCGGGCCGCCGCCTGAGCGTCTCTCCATTTCCTGGCGGAGCAGGGCGAGCAGGCGGTCGCGATCGGGGCCGGTCAACTCGCGCTCCAGTTCCTTCAGGGCCAGGCCGACCACGTCGTAGTGGTGCAGGCCGGAATAGCCGGCATCGCCGGTTAGCTGCAGCCAGAGCTGATGCATGAGCGCCAGGTCCTCATCCCGCAGGCGCGGCGCGTGCGGGCCCAGCAGGTATTCCTTGCGGCTGCCGTCGGGCGAGATGATTTCCACAGTGGCGCGCGGCTTGGGCTCGGGCAGGCGCTCCCAGGCGTCGCCGATCAGCTTGGCCTGCTGGTCGGCGGTGAGCCTGGTGGAGAGGCCGCAGACGATTTTCGATGCTTCTAGCCGCTGCGCCGTGAGCATGATGGTGTCGAAGACGTCGGTGCCGGGCACCACCAGCAGCGACACCGGCTTGCCCTCTTTTTCCGCGACGGCGACCACGCGCGAGAACAGCTCCTGCTCGTAGGTATCGAAGATCTCCTTGGCCTCGTACATACGGTTGCCGCTGAAGGAGTGTTCGCGCGGGGAGAGGCGCGCGGTCATGACCACGACGTCCTGCTTGGGGGTATCGGTGCGGCGAAGGATGTCGCGCAGGTAATAGAGGCTGGGATCGCGAACCGGGACCAGTACGTTGCCGGAGCGGACGCGGACTTGCTGGTTATCGAGTTCAGGGTCGGCGAAGACCCGGAACTGCTCCATGACCTCGTGCCTGCCCTTCTGCTGGCGGAGTGTGTAGCGCTCGCTGAAGGTAAAGACAAGGAATAAAACGCCGCTGAAGATGAGGCCCGCGATGGTGGCTTCCTGCTTGGTGAACAAGTTCACGATGGCCGTGGCAAACAGCACCAGCCCAATGACCGCTAGCCCGACCGGAAGTTCCCTGCCGGCAATGCAGATATTCCCCGGCACCTTGAACTCGCGGGCTTCTGGTTGGGTGTAGCGCAGCCGGAGGACGGCAAGAGAATTGAACGAGAAGCTCCAGATGACACCGAAGGCGTACAAGGCCGCCAACAGGTACACGTTGCCGCGGCTGGCCAGGATGGTGAAGATCTGCAGGCCGACAATCAGGTTGATGATGCGGAAGCTGGTGCCGTAGCGCTTTTGCGGCCGCTGAAACCAGGGCGTGAGGACACCGTCTTCGGCGATCCGGTTGAGCACGCCGTTGGCGCCGACGATGGAAGTGTTCAGGGCTCCGGAGAGAATCAGAACGCCCACCAGCACGACGAATCCGTGGAAGATCAGCTTGGGCAATTCCGGTCCGGCGAGATAAATGGCAATGCCGCCGATGAGGTTGGCGAAGTAGGTGGGGCGGACACTGTCGGGGATGATCATCACCGCGAAGAACGAAACCAGGCCGGTGAACAGCAGGCTGTAAATGAAGATCACCAGACCGGCGCGCTTCAGGTTCTTCAGCTTGGGGCTCTCGATTTCGCGGTTGACCTGGGCGAGCGTTTCCTCGCCGCTCATGGCGAGCACGGAGTGGCCGAAGCCGACCAGGACGATGAGCCAGGTCAGGCGCTGCGCCCAAGTGCCATCAAGCCAGCCCCAGGCCTCCTTGTCCATCTTGAAGTTGCTCAGCGAAGGCAGGGGCGGGAGGTGGGCGCCGCGGCTGATGATGGTGATCAGCGACCACACGATCAGGATCACCACCATGACGGTGGTGATCTTCATGATCTGCATCGCCTTCTCGCTGGACGCGTGCATGCCCTGGATGTTTTTCCACCAGAAATACACGCACACCAGGACGGCGAAGCCGGCCGCGAAGTGGTTCTCGTTGAACTTGATCGAGTGGCCGGCGTAGGTGCTGATGTCCTCGATGAAGCCGCCCAGATACTGTCCGGCGGAAACGGCGCTGATGGGGCCTGTGAGGATGTAGTCAAACAGCAGCGCGGAAACCGATAACTTGGCCAGCGGCGCTCCCAGCGACCGCTTGACCACGCGGTACACGCCGCCACGCACGAACATGGCGCTGGACTCGATGTAGACCGCGCGCACGGCGTAACTGAACAGCATCACCGCGAGGATGAACCAGGGCGCGCTCTTGCCGATCACCTTCTCGGCGTCGCCGCCAACGTAGTACGCCGAGGAGGCAAGATCGGCCAGGACCACCGCCGCCACCCGCCAGAAGCTGATAAAGCTCAGCATGACGGTGGTGGCGATGAACACCGGAATCGCCGGGCTCTTGATCTTCGAATTCTCGACTAGCGACATGAAATCGTGACTATCAGCTTCCTGGCGAATTCCTTGGATGCATTAGAAATCAAAATGGCGGATAAGGGAAACTGCAAGCGAGTTGCGGGTTTCGGGGGCGATGAATCGGAAATCGCAAATGTGACAGTGCTCAATCGGCAATCGACAATCGGCAATCGGAAATGGTTTATTAGCCCCCAGCCACTAGCTGCCGGCGACGACGTAGGTTCTGGTGATGCGGTCGTGCCAGCAGAGTGTGTCCTCATCGAGCAGGGCCCACAACAGTCCGAGTCCGAGCGACAGGGTTGAAAGCACCATGGCGACGGCGCGGCCACGGCGGGCTTGGCGGCGCGCCGGCCCACCGTCAAACGTGATCAACCGCAGGCGCGCCATCTGCATGCCCGGTGTTATTCCGGCATAGACCAGGAACAGGTATTCGTAGATCGCCCAGAAGACGCAGGATGCGGCCATGGCGAACAGGAACCCGGCTTTCGCCGGCGGCATCGGCACCCTCGCTTTGAGGACGATCAAGACGAACACCGCCGCTCCCAGCAACACGATCAAGGCGTCCACCAGGCCGGCGAAGGCGCGCTGCGACATGGGCGCGACCTGCAGCGGCAATTCGAATTCGACCGCCGGATATTGCTCTTGTTCCGGCGCCACGCTGATATCGGACAGCGGCGAAGCGGTATCGACCTCTTCCGGCGCTTCCAGGATGCGAGGGCGGTCCATGAGCGACTCCGCCAGTTCCTCGAAGGACGGCGGCATCACCGGCAGCATCGCCAGGCGCGGGAACTCGATGATTTTGGATTCCTGGGAATCCTCCAGTCCCGGGCACTCCTGCGAGTCGCGAGTCGCGAGTCCCGAGTCCGGAGGGGAAGCGGCTGGGGAGTACGCCGCCGCATCGCAACCTGAGTCGCGACTTTCGGCTGCGAATTCTTCTTCCCTGCTGTCGGCGAGCTGTCCGTGGGTGATCTCGCGGTTGACAGCGCGCTCGAAATCCAGCGGCAGCGACCGTTCGCGAATGGGACGGCGCCGGCGCGCGCGGTAGCTCTCCACCCGCGATGCCACTTCGTTTCGCCAGAATGCCCCTTCGTCCACGCCCCGATTCGCCTCCCGCGATTCCGGCCCGGCCCGCGCTCCTGCGTCAGGCACGGCAATTGCCCCAACCAGGTTCCGCGCTTCCTCCGGGTTGCGGCGTAGCCCGCGTGCCGTCCCCCCGGATACACGCTCGGCCGCGACCTCGGCCAGGCTGGCGGAGAACCGCTCCTCGCTCAAGTCATATTCTTCGGGATCGATGAGAGAGGAAGCCGCGCCCGCGTGGGAACACGTCGACCCTTCGCCGCACAAGGGACACGACATCGCCGGGTTGGAGAATGCCGAGAGCGGCGGAGTTCACGGGCCGGTTCCAACCTCCGCGCCAGACAATCTTTTCTTCGCGCGGCTCGCGTGGTACCTTGCCTTTTGACCCGAGACAGACGGCTGATGACACTCCGCTCCCGAATCCTTACCATGGCAGTGCTGGTTTGTCATCTGCTGCTGCTTCCCCGGGTAGTAACCAGCGAGGCGCTTCCTCAACAAGTCTCCGGGCTCCAGTCGCCGGTCGCCGGGCAAGAACAGCAGCCGCCATCGACCGCCGACCAGAGCCTGTCCCGAGCGCAGTCGAGGGGGCCGTCGACCGGAAAGGCCCATCTCGCCGGCCCTGACGAACCCGGCGAAGACGTCACCATCCAGGCGCAGCAGCAGGAAAAAGCGGGCGACATCTACCACCTCCGGGGCGACGTTGACATTCGGTTCCGCCGGTTTGTCCTGCGCGCCGACGACGTGACTTACGACACCGCGACGGGGGAAATCGCCGCCACCGGACACGTCGTTTTCGATGGCGGTCCTCACGATGAGCATCTCGAAGCCGACCGGGCCACCTACAACGTGCGCACCGACAGCGGCAAATTTTACGATGTCCGCGGCACCACCGGCGCTCGCTTTCGCGGCAAACAGGTGGTCCTGACTTCCTCCAACCCGTTCTTCTTCACCGGGTCGCTGGTGGAGAAAGACGGCCCCGACCACTTTGTGGTTCACCATGGCGTGGTGACTTCGTGCCAACTGCCGCACCCCAAGTGGACATTCGCGGCGCAGAAAATCACGGTGGATGTGGGCGATGAAGCCCGCATGTACCACAGCACCTTCCGCCTGGGCGGCATCCCGATCTTCTATTTTCCCTGGGTCCAGCACCCGGTGGACCAGTTGGGCAGGCAGACCGGTTTCCTGATTCCCACCATGGGGCAATCATCGGTGAAGGGCACGACCCTGGGTGAAGGAATCTATTGGGCGATCAACCGGGAAATGGACGCCACCATCGGCGCCGAGTACTTCTCGCACCGCGGGTGGGCACAGCATGCCAGCTTTCGCGCCCGCCCCAGCGACACTTCCTACTTCAACGTCACTTATTTCGGCGTGCTCGACCGCGGTGCCGGCTCGCCCAAGGTGGACCAGGGCGGCGAGGAAATCCGCGCCAACGGAGAACTCCAGTTGCCGCACGGCTTCCGCGCCGTCGCCGACATCGATTACCTCAGTTCGTTCGTTTTCCGGCTGGCCTTCTCCGAGACCTTCACGCTGGCAGTGAATTCCGAAGTCCGCTCCAACGCGTTTCTCTCCAAGGCGTACAACGGGTACTTCTTCAATCTCGATTTCTCGCGCTACCAGAATTTCGAAAGCACCCAGCGCGGCGACCTGGTGACCATCCTGCACGCGCCCGCACTCGATCTGTCGAGCGTGGACCATCAGCTTGGGCACTCGCCGTTTTACTGGTCCTACGATGCGGCGGTGCAGGGCGTGTCGCGGCGCGAGCCTCAGTTCGTGACCGCGGCGCTGGTCGGGCGGTTGGACGTCGAGCCACGCCTGGCGATGCCGCTGGTCGCCGGCGGATGGAGCTTCCGGCCCGAGATCGCGCTGCGCGACACCTATTACACGCAGCGGCTGGCGACCTCCACCGTGCCCAGCAGCGGCATCGGCACCATCGTTGACGCGGACGTAAACCGGCACGCCATCGAAACCTCGCTCGAAGTACGCCCGCCCTCGCTGTCGCGTATTTTTCAGAAAACCGTGAATGACCACGTCATCAAGCACACCATCGAGCCGCGTGTCGTCTATCGCTACGTCGCCGGCGTGGACAACTTCCCTGCCATCATCCGCTTCGACGCGCGCGACATCCTCAGCGACACCAACGAGGTCGAATACGGCTTCGTCCAACGCTTGTACGCCAAGGGGACGAAGTCCACCGAATGCACCAACCCCGCCGAGCAGCAGCCCGAGCAGGCGCCGCTGACGGTGCCGCTGCCCGCCGCGCCGACGGTGAATCCGCGGACTGTGGCCGCCCCGCGAGGCTGCCAGCCCGGCCCGCCCACATCGCGCGAGGTGTTGAGCTGGGAAATCGCACAGAAATACTTTTTCGATCCGACTTTCGATGACGCGCTCGTCCCCGGCCAGCGCAACGTGTTTACCACCACCGCGGAATTCAGCGGGATCGCCTTTCTTACCGACCCGCGCCGGTTTTCGCCCCTGATTTCGCGGCTGCGCGCCTACCCCGGCCGCGCCACCGAGGTCGAGTGGAAGCTCGACTACGACACCAAGAAGGGATCCATCACCGCCAGCACCACCCTGGTGACGCACCGCTTCGCCGATTTTTTCGTGGCCGGAAGCCATGCCTATCTCAACGTGCCGGGAGGGATTTTTTCTCCCACACCGGTCACGGGACCTGCCAAGTTCAACCAGCTTCGCTGGCTGGTCGGTTACGGCCATCCCAACAAGCGCGGCATCAGCGCCGCCGCCAATGTCGGCTTCGACATCGAATCCGGTTTCTTGCAGTACTCGGCGTTCCAGACCAGCTACAACTGGGATTGCTGCGGCGTCAGCTTCGAATACCGGCGGTTCGCGCTGGGGTCGGTGCGCAATGAAAACCAGTTCCGGTTTTCGTTGTCGCTTACCAATGTCGGGACGTTCGGAACGCTGCGCAGGCAGGAAAGACTGTTCTGATTTGTGATTGAGTGATTTGTGATTGAACGAGTAGGTGATTCACAGCCGAAATCACAAATTAGCCAATCACGAAATCACAGATGATTTCTTGTATCGTCCCACGATGCTTAATTTCCGCCAATATTGCCCAGGAATCGCGGTAGAATAAATCCATATGGCTAGAGGCTGGGAGTCGAAATCCGTCGAAGCGCAAATTGAGGAAAAAGA
>DASWAR010000228.1:0-24544 GCA_036391015.1 Terriglobales bacterium | reverse complement strand
CATGGTGCGCCCGTGGAAGGCGCCGTAGAAGGCGATGATGTTTTGCCGCTTGGTGTGATAGCGCGACAGCTTGATGGCGGCCTCGACCGCTTCCGCGCCGGAGTTGCCGTAATAGAAGCGGTGCGGGCCTTTCATGGGCGCGACCGCCGAAAGGCGTTCGGCGAGCGTGATCATGTGCTCGTAGTAGAAATCGGTCCCCGACATGTGGATCAATTCCGCCGCCTGCCGCTGGATGGCCGCAACCACCTCCGGATGGCAGTGGCCGGTGGAGGTCACGGCGATGCCGGCAGAGAAATCCAGAAACTGGTTGCCGTCCACGTCTTCGACGACAACGCCGCGGCCGCGCTTGGCGACCAGCGGATAAGAACGCGTGTACGACGGCGAGATGTAGGTCTTGTCGCCTTCCAGGATGCGACGGGCGTTCGGCCCGGGCAGCGTGGTGCGAATGTGGGGTCCGGCCGGGATGGTAACTGTGCTCGACATGACTTCCTCCGATGAGTGCTGGTACAGGCGGTTAAAGCGTCCGAACCCGACTGTGTTGGTTCGGAATAGCGGAGGCGGAGGAAGGTTGCTTAGTCGCCGCCAAACAGATTGGGGCGGGAATTGGACGGAACCAGGTTGAGCCCGGCGCGCGGACGAGACAGAATAACGCGCAAACAGCAGGGCGGCGCGGCCTCGATCTTTCCGTGATGCAGTGGGCGCGACATGGAATTGCTCCACGCCATTATAGCCCCGCTGCATGTCTGGCGTAACCCCGGGGACGAAAGGTGAAGTTACGAAAGTGAAGTCAGAATCAAGAAGCAAGAGGCCCCAACCCCGGCGCGTCAGAGCGATCTGCTATCGTAAGTTTTTGCCCCACTATGCCCCATGACCGCCAGCACCGCTTTCGCGTCGCCTTTGCGTTTGCGCTGGTGTACGTGTTCTGGGGCTCCACCTACCTCGGCATCGGCATCGCGGTGGAGCACATTCCGCCGCTGTTGATGACCGGCACGCGTTTTCTTATCGCCGGCCTGCTGATGCTGCTCTGGTGCGCCATCAGCGGCCGTCGTATCCGGGTGACGCTGGGCGAAGGGGTCCGGCTGGGCATCATTGGGGCGCTGCTGCTGACCGTGGCCAACCCCATTCTGGCGCGTGCCGAGGTTGTGGTGCCCACCGGGCTGGCGGCGCTGATCGTTTCCATGACGCCATTGTGGTTCCTGCTGATTGACACCTGGATGTTCCGCGGCGACCACGTTTCGCGCCGTGGAATCATGGGTCTGCTGTTGGGGATTTGCGGGATCGTGGTGCTGCTGTGGCCCAAGTTGCGCGAGATGTCGTCGAATCCTCTGGACCGGCGCGTGCTGCTTGCCGCCCTTACCCTGCCCGTGGCGTCGTGCGCATGGGCGCTGGGATCGGCGCTCTCCAAGCGCTGGCAGGAGGGCATTGACGCCTTCGCTGCAACCGGATGGCAGATGGCCATCGCGGGCGCGCTGAACCTGACTCTCGCATTCGCGCTGCGAGAACCGGCGCAGGCGCATTGGACCGCGAAGGGCATCGGCGCCATTGCCTACCTGATCGTGTTCGGCTCCTGGGTCGGTTACAGCGCCTACATCTGGCTGCTGCAAAACGTCCCCATGCCCAAGGTGGCTACCTATGCCTATGTCAACCCCGTGGTGGCCGTCTTTCTAGGCTGGCTGGTGCTGCGGGAGACGGTGGACGCCTACATTCTGACCGGCTCGGTGGTCATCGTTGCGGCGGTGGCGCTGGTTACCAGCGCCAAGGTCAAAACCAAGGCCGGGGCTGAAGTGGCGGTGGCGCAACTGCCGGCGGTGGAAGGGACGGGAGACTAGAACTGGCTGCCTTCAAAAAGTACGTTTTCACCTCAGGAAAAATGTCCCTCAGGGGCTAAAGCCCACCATTTTCGCGGCCACGAGCGGCACGGCTGAAGCCGTGCCCTACCCAACAACCGATTTTTGAAACCAGTTAACCAGCTCTAGGCGCCAAAGCCGATTTGGGCGGCCTGGTACTGAAGTAATGCCGGAAACCGCGTTGTTATCTTGCCGAGACTCCTCCACGTTTGATACTTTTTGGCAGCCACCCCCAGGTACTCCAGCCGTCTGGCCGCCGCAGGCTGGCAGCATAAAGGCCGCGCAGGTTGAAGATGCCGTCAATGCCGCAACAGATCGCGCTGGTGGTGGACGATTCCATGCTGATCCGGCATACCGTGTGCCGGTTCCTGGAGCAGCGCGGCTTCTCGGTGGCCTCGGCCGCCAACGGCGTGGAAGCCATGAATATCCTCTCCAACGTTCTGCCGGACCTGATCGTCACCGACCTGATGATGCCTAAGATGACCGGCAGCGAACTGATTACCGCAGTGAAGGCTAATCCCAGGATGGCGCGCATCCCGGTGGTCGTGCTCGCCGGCCGGAGCAGCGCCAAAGAGATGAAACCCGAAGGCCGTGCCGATTACGTCATCTTCAAGGACATTGACATCGAGGAACAGCTTGGGAAGGCACTGGAGCTGACGCTGGGCCAGAAAACGGCCGTCATCTAGCTACCGCAGTTGCAGTCCTGCCTCGGCCGAGAGCTCAGGCTCGGCAAAATCACCAGCGAGAAATTTGGGATACGCCGCGGCGGCGATCATGGCTGCATTGTCGGTGGAGAGCGGGCGGGAAGGGAACAAGACCGGCAGACCTTCCTGCGCAGCCTGCTCCTCGAATCGGCGTCGCAGTTCGCTGTTGGCGGCCACACCGCCGGTGACGAACAGCGTGGCGGCATCGTACTGGCGCGCGGCCGCCAGCGTCTTCTCCACCAGGTCCCCGACGACCGCGTTCTGAAACGATGCCACCAGGTCGCGTGTCATGGGATCGCTGAATCGCAGGACATCATCGGCTGCCGGTTGGGGAATCGCAGCCAGCGCCGCGATGCGCGCGTCAATCACGTGCTGCATGTGGTGCGTCTCCACGTAGCGCAAGACTGCGGTCTTGATGCCGCTGAAGGAAAAGTCAAAATGCGGGCGCTCGGGTTCCGCTGCGCCACGCTGCTGCCGGTCGCGGTGCTTGATCTGCGCAAAGGTGAATTTCACCGCCTTGGGATTGCCGTGCGCCGCCAGCTGGTTGATGATGGGCCCGCCGGGATAGCCCAGCCCCAGCAGCTTGGCGACTTTATCGAAAGCCTCGCCGGCGGCGTCATCGCGGGTGCGGCCGATGTTCTGGTAAGTCCAGCTCGCGCCGCGCTGCTCGGCCAGATACAGATGCGTGTGCCCGCCCGATACCACCAGCGCGAGCACCGGGAAATGCATCTCACGATTGCCCTTCTGGCGTTCTTCCAGGAGCACGGCATGAATGTGGCCTTCGAGGTGATTGACCGCAATCAGCGGCTTGTCGAGCGCGAACGCCAGCGACTTGGCGAAGCTGATGCCCACCAGCAGCGCGCCCGCCAGTCCGGGACCGCGCGTCACCGCGATGGCGTCCACGGTTTCGTAATTGCGCCCGGCTTCCGCCAATGCGGTGCGTACAACCGGGACGATGGCGCGCAGGTGCTCGCGCGACGCCAGTTCCGGCACCACGCCGCCGTAGGGCCGGTGGGTGGCGATCTGCGAGAGCACGACGTTGGAGATTACCTGCTCGCCCGAGCGCACCACGGCCGCTGCGGTTTCGTCGCAGGAGCTCTCGATTCCCAGGATGTAGGCGTCGGGCATATCTCTATACTAGCAATCAGCAATTAGCCGGCTTGCGTTTCGCGTCGGGTTCACACCAATTGTTCATGCAAGAACGCACGATTTGCTAATCGCTAGTTGCTAATCGCCAATGGCTGATCCTGCTAAATCCGCTGCCGTCGAGATCGTGCGCACCCTGCGCGAGCGCGGCTACCAGGCTTACCTGGTGGGCGGATGTGTGCGCGACCTGCAGCTCGGACGCGAGCCCGCCGACTACGACGTCTCCACCGACGCCCGTCCCGAAGAGGTCATGCGCATTTTCCCCAAGACCTGGGCGGTCGGCGCGCAGTTCGGCGTGGTGCTGGTCCCGATCGACTCCGTGGTTTCAGGTCACCCGATCGCCCGATCTCCCGATCACCCGATGACGGTCGAGGTTGCAACCTTCCGCTCCGACGGCCTCTACACCGACGGCCGCCATCCCGACCAGGTCACCTACTCGAAAGATACGCGCGAGGACGTGCAGCGCCGCGATTTCACCATCAACGGCCTGCTGCTCGACCCGATCACCAACCAGGTGCTCGATTACGTCGGCGGACAGAGCGACTTGCACCATCAGGTTATCCGCACCATCGGCGCGCCGGAGAAGCGCTTCGCGGAAGACAAACTGCGCATGCTGCGCGCGGTGCGCTTCGCCGCCCGCTTCGGCTACAGGATTGATCCCGACACCATGCGCGCCATCTCGCGACTGGCGCCGCAGATCGCGCAGGTCAGCCGCGAACGCGTCCGCGACGAGCTCACCAAGATGCTTACCGAGGGCCAGGCGCGCCGCTCCTTCGAGTTGCTGGACGAAACCGGTCTGCTGCACGAAGTCCTGCCGGAAGCGGAAAAGATGAAGGGCGTGGAGCAGCCGCCGGAGTTTCATCCTGAGGGCGATGTCTGGGTACACACGCTGCTGATGCTGGAAATGCTGCCGCCCGATGGGTCGCCGACGCTCGGCTGGGGAGCGCTGCTGCACGATGTCGGCAAGCCGCCGACGTTCCGCGTGGCGCCGGATCGCATCCGCTTCGACCATCACGTGGAAGTCGGCGTCGCCATGGCGGAAGACATCGCGCGCCGCCTGCACATGTCCAACGACAATACCCGCCAGATCGCCGCGCTCGTCGGCCAGCATATGCGCTTCGCCGACGCGCTGCACATGAAGCCCTCAACCCTTAAGCGTTTCATGCGGCAGCCGGAGTTCGCCGAGCACCTGGAGATGCACCGCATTGACTGCCTCGCCAGCCACGGCGACCTCGGCATCTACGAATTTCTGCGGCAGAAAATTGAGCAGACTCCGCCGGAACAGATCCGGCCGCAGCCGCTGCTCACCGGCCACGACCTGCTGGCCATGGGCTACCCTCCCGGGCCCAGGTTCCGGGAAATTCTCTCCGCTGTTGAGGACGCGCAGTTGGAAGGAAGCGCCACCAGCCGCGAACAGGCGGTGGAACTGGTGCGTCGCGAGTTTCCGCTGTCACAGACCGGCTAGTGAGGCTCCAGCCAGGTATAGACCAGCAGGGACAGCATCACCAGTATCGCAAAGCTGATGTAGTCCCAGATGCGGGTTTCGTTCAGCGGCGTTCGCGGATCGTGAGCGCGGGTGCTTGGCATGGCCCACCCCCAGCGATCATCGTGGCCCAGGTGCGTCGCCGCCACAATCTTACGTTGGACTTAGCACCGGTCACCGGCGGGATTGATCGAAAGTAACCGGGACGTACGCGCGGCAATAAAAAGGCACGGCGCGGGTCGTGCCGTCACCTCGGGCTGCCGGCCGCGCCGCTTCTCCCCCAAGTTGCGGCGCCGCCGGCCAATCCGATTCAGTTGTTTTCTACCGGGGCGCGAGCCACAAAAACGCCATCGCCGAAAGACCCAGGAACAGGGCAACGGTTAGGAGATCCCACACACGAGTGTCGATCGCTTCTGCCCGGGTCTGTGGCTTGTACGTATGGTTCATGGGTCCGCCCCGCAACGCATCCTACTCGGCAGGGAAAATTGCGCAAATTACGGAGGTAATCACCAGCCCGCGACGAGTGGTAGAATCCGTGGTCTTGATTTCCGGGAAGGAGGCAGGATGGAGCGCGCACGCGATGGATTGCAGAAGATCGTGGTGGACGCTATCCGCCGCGCACCGGCGGGGCAAGCGGCGATCTTGGGATGGCCGCTGGCCTGCGGCACCACCGTCGCCACCCGTACCCGGGCGGTGAGCTACGCCGATGGCGTGCTCAACGTCGAGGTGCCCGACGCCCTGTGGCGCAACGAGTTGGTCAACCTTGTGCCCAAGTATCTGGCCACGCTCAACCAATTCGCCAAGGTCAAGCGCATCGAATTCGTAACCGTCAAAGATTCCGGCTTGGGGAGAAACGCTCGCGCCAGCAACAGCTAAGCCGATGACCGACCACCGACGGCCGATTTCCGAAAAAGACGTCCTCTACGTCGCCGAACTCGCCAACCTGGAGCTCACCGCCGACGAGCGCGCGCGCATGGTCAAGGACCTGAACTCAATTCTTGACTATGTCGATCGCCTGAACGAGCTCGACACCTCCAACGTCGAGCCGATGGCGCAGACCTCCGACCGCTACGGCATTGACGAGAGCAAGAGCGGCACAGCGCGGTTTGCCTATGCCATGCGCGAGGACAAGACCGGTCCGTCGTTGCCGCGCGAGGTGGTGATGGAGGACGCGCCGGAGAACGATGGCGCGTTCTTTAAGGTGCCGAAAGTGATTGAGAAATAGCAATTAGCAGTTAGCAATTAGCGATTAGAGGCAAGAACCGACGACTAATTGCTAATTGCCAATCGCTAATTGCTCGCAATGGACCTCAATCTTCTCACGATCGCGTCCGCCCGCACCGCCGTTCTCGAGCGGCAGACCACGGCTGTCGCATTGGCGGAGAGCTTCTACCAGAAGATCAAAGCCACCGACGAGAAGATTGGCGCTTACCTTACCCTCACCCGCGAGCGCGCGCTCGCGAAAGCGGCGCAGATTGACGCCATCGCCGACAAGGGCGATCCGCTGCCGCCGCTGGCCGGCGTGCCCATCGCAATCAAAGACGTGATGGTCATGCGCGGCGTGCGCTCTACCGCCGGCTCCAGGATACTGAGCAACTTTGTTGCGCCCTACGACTGCACCGCAGTGGCGCGCCTGGAAGCCGCTGGCGCCATCGTGCTCGGCAAGACCAATTGCGACGAGTTCGCCATGGGCTCGTCCAACGAAAACTCCGGCTACTACCCGGTGCACAATCCGCGCGATCTGGCGCGCGTGCCCGGCGGCTCCTCGGGCGGTTCGGCGGCAGCGGTGGCGGCAGGAATGAGTGTTGCAGCGCTGGGGTCCGATACCGGCGGCTCCATTCGCCAGCCGGCGTCTTTCTGCGGCGTGGTCGGCCTGATGCCGACCTACGGCCGAGTCTCGCGCTATGGCCTGATCGCCTTCGCCTCCTCGCTCGACCACATCGGCCCGCTCACCAAGACCGTCAAAGATGCGGCCATCCTGCTGAAGCACATCGCCGGTCGCGACCCGCTGGATTCCACTTCCGCCGAAGTGCCCGTTCCTGATTACGAGCAGGAAATCGAAAAGCCGGTGCGCGGGCTCAGGATCGGCGTGCCCGAGGAGTATTTCGGCGAAGGACTTGATCCCGAAGTTCGCGCCGCCGTGGAAGCCGCGATTCAGATGTTGGCGCAGATCGGATGCGAGATCGTGCCCATATCGCTGCCGCATACGCGCTACGCCATTCCGACTTACTACGTGATCGCCACCGCGGAAGCTTCTTCCAACCTGGCGCGCTTCGATGGCGTGCGCTACGGGTACCGCTCGCCGCAGGCGCGCACGCTGGCGGAGATGTACCGGCTGTCGCGCGACCAGGGCTTCGGCGCCGAGGTCAAGCGGCGCATCCTGCTCGGCACCTACGTGCTCAGCGCCGGCTATTACGACGCCTACTACCTGAAAGCGCAGCGCGTGCGCACGCTGCTGGCGCGCGATTTCGAACAGGCCTTCCGGCGCGTGGACGCCATGGTCACGCCGACTTCACCCACGCCGGCGTTCAAGCTGGGCGAGAAGTCGGACGATCCTCTCTCCATGTACCTCGCCGACATCTACACCGTCACCGCCGACCTGGCCGGCGTGCCAGGCATCAGCGTGCCCTGCGGCGAGTCGCGCGACCGCCTGCCGATCGGGCTGCAGATTCTCGGCCGGCACTTTGACGAATCCACTGTGATTCGCCTCGCCCACGCCTACGAGCATGCCCACGCCAGCTAGCCCAAACGACCGGTCCGTTCCGTGGTAGGCTGCAACCACGAACCCAGAATGACCACCCCGAGCGCATCGTTGGAATCCGCGCCAACTCAAGGAGGCTTGCTGGTGGCTCCCGGACGCGCCTGGCTGCGCTCTCCGGCATTGTGGATGGTGGTGCTCGCCTTCGCGGTGCGTATCGCTTTCATGGTGGCCGCGCACACCTATCTGTTCGAACGCTATCGGGTAGACGAATACTCGTACGTCAACGAAACCACCAACATCGCCCGTTCCATTGCCGAAGGCCGCGGCTTCAGCTCGCCCTTCGGTGCTGCCTATACCGGGCCGACATCGTGGATTGCGCCGGTCTATCCGTATCTATGTGCGCTGTTCTTTGAGTTGTTCGGTGTGTTCAGCACGAATGCGGCGGTGGCGTTGCTCAGTTTGCAGAGCCTGATTTCCGCGCTGACCTGCGTTCCCATCCTGGGCATTGCCGAGCGCACCGTCGGACGCCGCGCCGGATTGGTGGCAGCGCTGCTCTGGGCGGGGTTCCCGTGGTTCAGCAAGTGGGCCGTTAGCTGGGTGTGGGAGATCCCACTCAGCACGTTGTTGTTCACCTGCCTGTTCTGGTACGCGCTGCGGCTGTCTGAGCCCGCATCCGACAAACTGTGGCTTGGGTTCGGGGCGCTTTGGGGAATTGCGCTGCTGGTGAATCCGGCGCTGCTGCCGCTGCTGCCGGCATCGCTGGTGTGGTGCGGATTTCAAATCCATCGCCAGGGCGGGAAATGGGTGAAACCCGCGCTGTTGGCGCTGGCAGCGTGCGTCCTGGTGATCTCGCCGTGGCTGGTGCGAAACCGGGTTGTGTTCGGCGAGTGGGCGTTCTTGCGCAGCAACTTCGGCTTCGAATTCTGGCTGGGGAACACCCGTTACAACACCGGACGAGGCTGGGGTGGCCGGCACCCGACCGCCAACCCTGCCGAACTTGTGCGCTACCAGGCAATGGGCGAACCGGCCTACGTGCGCTGGAAATTGCAGGACGCGCTCGCCACGGTGCGGCAATCCCCATGGGAGTTCGTAAAGCTGACCGCCCGCCGCGTGGCGTATTTTTGGGACGGCAGCGCCATGGGGTACCGGCCGGCCATGGCCCGCTACTGGCTGCCGTGGAGTTTCGCCGCGCTCAGCTTTCTGCTCCTGCCGGCGATGCTGGTGGCCCATCGGCGACAGCTCCACGCCTGGCCGCTGTTTTTCGCCGCCCTGCTGCTGTATCCCCTGCCGTACTACCTGACGTACAGCCAGGTTCGCTATCGCCACGTGCTGGAGCCGCTCATGCTGTTGCTGCTGTGCTTCGCGGCCGCGGAGACGTTTTCCCGGCGCCATGTCGGCCTGGAATGAACATTCACCCTGTGACGCGGGTCACACGCAAGCATGACGCATGAACTAGCGTTGCATCCGCGTCGCTGTTATTGTGCACCTACAACTGAATGCGTGCGCGACGTTGCCATCCTCACCCCACATACTACGTCGCGCACGCTTAATTTTTTTGCGCAAGGGACGTCACTGCGGCGAGCCGCGCTTGCCCGCGGGCGCCGAACGCCGATGAGGCCTGTGGATTTCCGCAACGTGATTTTCCCGCCCGCTGGCGCTACACTGGCACCAGTTCCCGTTTCCAATCCCATTCAATCACCTGCCCGGGCGCGTGCCAACAGGAGGTCAGTTTGTCAGACCAGAAATACCGACAGCACGGGTACAAAGACCGCGGCGGCGACAAGCCCGAAGCGCGCGGCCCGCGCCAGCCACCAAGCATGAAGAAGGACGAGACCTTCGGCCCGCGCGCGCTCAACATGCCGGGAACGCGCACCGTGTCCCGCTGCGCCCAGTGCGGAACCGTGCTGACCATGGTGACCGATCCGGTGGGGCAGTGTCCCAAGTGCGGTTTCGAATTGCACTCCTGCAAGCAGTGCACGCACTTGGATCCCGCCAGCCGCTTCGAGTGCCGGCAGCCGGTAACGGAGCGCGTCTCGCGCAAGGACACGCGCAACGCGTGCAAGTTCTTCGAGCTGCGCACCACCGTGGAAAAGGAAACCTCGAGCGCCGGCATGCGCGCCGACGATGCGCGCAAGGCGTTCGAAAATTTGTTCAAGAAGTAGGAACGACGCGTTCCAGGGCGAACGCGCTCCAACCCCGTCAATCCCCGAAGCAAACGCCGATGGCTTTCGCGACTCTCACCAGCTCGCCCTGGGGATCAACCCGCTTCATCGCGCCGACCGCCTCGGCGATATCCACGGTCGCGACGCGCGGCCCGCGCAGGGCGACCATCTTTCCGAAGTCGCCGCGCGCGATCAATTCCACCGCCTCGGCGCCGAAGCGCGTGCTCAGGATGCGGTCAAAGGGTGAGGGCGACCCGCCGCGCTGCACGTGGCCGAGCACGGTGACGCGCACGTCCTTCCTGGTGCACATGCCGAGCGCGTTGCCGATCAGGTTGCCGGCCGCTCCGGCGCGCGGGTACGTGCGCTTCTCTTCTTCGTAGCGCGTCTTCAGGTCAGAGCCGGGCTTGATTCCTTCGGCGACCACCACGATGGTGAACTTCTTCCCGCCAGCGTCGCGATTGATGATGAACTGGCAGACATTGCGGATGTCGAATGGGATTTCGGGGATGAGGATGACGTGCGCGCCGCCGGCAAGACCCGCTTCCAGCGCGATCCACCCGGCGTCGCGGCCCATGACTTCCACCACCATGACGCGATGGTGCGATTCCGCGGTGCTGAACAGTTTGTCAATGGCGTCGGTGCAGGTGTGGAGCGCGGTATCGAAGCCGAACGTGACGTCGGTGGCGCAGAGATCGTTGTCAATGGTCTTGGGCACGCCGACCACGTTCAGTCCCTGGCGGAACAATTCCAGTGCGATCGCCTGCGTGCCGTCGCCGCCGATGACGATGACTGCATCCAGGCCGAGCCTGCGCGCGTTCTCGATGACCTGCGGACCGAGGTCGCGCACTATCTCAAGCCCGTTCTCGACCGTCTTGTACTTGAAGGGATTGCCGCGATTGGTGGTGCCCAGGATGGTGCCGCCGCGCGGCAGGATGCCGCTGACGCTTTCCATGGTGAGTTCGCGCGAGCGCTCCGGCCAGATCAGGCCGTCGAAGCCGTCGGTGATGCCGATGACGCGCCAGCCGTGTTTCAGGATGGCGCTGCGCGTGGCCGCGCGGATGACCGCGTTCAGGCCGGGACAATCGCCGCCGCCGGTGGAGATGCCAATCGTCTTGATGTCGGTCATCGCAGCAGTTTCTCAGTAGTTCAGTATGTCAGTAACTCAGTTGCTCAACAGGAGGATTAGGGAACTGGCAATTGTACTGGGCGACTGACGAACTGACGCACTGAACTACTAAGACACTGACGAACTGAATTACCGACAAACTGCTTTACTGCGTGGTCACGACGGAATTCGGGTTCGTTCCCGGCGTCGCCGTTCCCACCGACGACAGGGAATTGCTGCTATTGATAGAGAAAATGGAGACCGAATTTCCGCTGAAGTTGGCGACGTAAACGAACGCGCCGGAGGGATCGACGGTCACGTCCACGGGCGCGCTGCCGACCGAAAACGGCGAGCCCGACATCGCAGTCAGCGAGCCGTCGGCGTTGATGATGAAGCCGGAAAGATTGCTCGATCCTTTGTTGGCGGCGAACAGGAACTTGCCGTTGGCGCCGGTCGCCACCGCCACCGGATTGGTGCCGGCGGGAATGATGGTCGAACTGATCAGCGTCAAGTCACCGGAGCTGGCGTTCACCGCATAATTGCAGATGCCGGTCGAGCCGTCGGCGACGAAGACGAAGCGGGAGTTGGCATCGAGCGCTACCGCATCGGAGGCGGCACAGGGAGCGGCGGGGACGGTGCGCACCACCGCCAATGTCCCGTCGTTGATCTTGAAAACTTCCGTTCCCCCCGTGCCCAGCGAGACGTAGAGGAAACGGCCCGAGGGATCGACGGTCGCGCGCAGCGGCGTGGCGGTGACGGCGAAGGGCGATCCGCTCATCGCGGTTAACGCGCCCGTGCTCGAGTTGACAGCGAAGCTCGAGATGTTGCTGGAGCCGCCGTTCACGACGTAAACGAACCGGCCGCCAGGATCCACGGCCACCCACACCGGCGTAGTACCCGTGGCAAAGGGCGACCCGCTGACAGCTACCAGCGTGCCGTCGGCGCGGGTGATGGTAAAGGCGGAGACTCCGCCACCCTGGTTCGCCGCATACACGAGCTTGCCCGCCGAATCCGCGCCTGCCGCCACTGTGCCGGTACCCGCGGCGAAGGGCGATCCGCTCACCGCAGTCAATGAGCCGGTGCCGCTATTGATCGTGTAGGCGGACACACTTCCCGCTCCGCCGCCGTTGAAATTGGCGGCGTAGGCAAACTTGGGCACCGCCCCGGTGGGGTTAGATGGAGTGGGGGTCGGGTTGACGGTCGTCCAGAATTCGTGGCCGCCGCAGCCGGCCCACATGAACAGCGCCGCGCACAAAGCGAGCGGAAGACTACGCCTGATTCTCATTACACACTCGCAAATAGTCTAACAAAACCCCAACCGCGTGCCGCTGTTGCGCCGGATTTCGTCCCCGTACCAACATTGATTCGGTGCGGCAGGCTGCGCCGGATTTCGTCCCCGCATAATAAGAAATTCCAGGGACGGCCCAGAAAAGATTTCTTCCGCAAGTTGGAACCGGGGTTAACGGCGTTCACCCCGCGCAGATGATCGACTCCTCGCGGGAGGCGGTCACGCGTACCCTCTCCACATTCAAGAGCGGGCACCTGGTAGAGCGGAACGGCGCCACTTTCATCATCCGCGACCGCCTGGCGCTGGAATCCATGGTCCCGGCCTGAGGGAATGTGAACCTCAAACTAATGTGAGCCTGCGCCGCCGGCAGCACGGTTGCGCATCCGGACGGCGCAGGCTCGTTCTATCTAACTCTCGATCCAGATCAAGCTCTACGCTGCTTTCGCAACCTGAGTGCGCATCTGTTTCATAAACTGGCGCATGGCGGCCACGTGGCCCGGTGACCGGCTTTCGATCCAGGTCTCGTAACGCTGCGCAGCCTTTTCCACGTGCGCTAGGAATTGTTTGTTCGCGAACCGCTCACGACCCTGTGGGACGATGGCCTTCACGGACTCCCAGACCCCGAAGAATTCCCCATTGGTCTCGAAGAACAGGTCTTCGTGGAGCAGACCGTAGTTGAGTAACGCGCAAGCTTGCTCCCAATAGCTGAACACCATCATCACAAACGCGCCGTTTTCCGTTCCCGGCGGCGCGATTTTCATGGCGTCTTCGAAATTGTCCACGTGGTAGTTCTTGAAGAACCAATCGCGTGCCTGGCGCAACCGGGCCTCGCGGCGCTGTTCATAAATCTGCAGGTGGAGTTGCGCTTGCTCGTGCGTGGGCTTTGTTTGCATGGTTCATGTCTCCTTTTCCGTCTAGTGTTTTGGTTAAGAAATCGAATCGTCGAGCATCGATTTCAGGCAAGCGGCACGTCGATCCCGTGCCGCAATTTCGGTGGATGCCGCGCCTCGCAACAACTCCCGGCCGACTAACCGCCGGCGATGGCGCCAATGACCAGAAATGGCTCCGCGCCGGAGGCGACCGCATCGGGCAGCGGAGCGTCGGGCGACTCGTGTGACAAATCCTCCTCGCAGGCGAAGAACCGCAGGAACGGACGGCGCTCTCGGGTGACGTGGTCGCGAATGGTCCCGCGCAACATCGGATAGCAGGCTTCGAGCGCGTCCAGGACCGAGCGCTGCGTGGCCTGCCCCTGTATTTCCAGCTTCACTTCTCTGTCAACGTGCGCCAACGTCCGCAGGTGTGCCGGGAGTACGACGCGGATCATGGCAGCGTCTGGACCTCGACCGACAACACCCCCGGAAGATCCCGGACAATGGGCGACCAACTGTCTCCGGCATCGGCGGAGGCGTAAACCTGCCCGCCGGTGGTGCCGAAATAGATGCCGCACTTGTCGAGCGAATCGACGGCCATGGCGTCGCGCAGCACGTTCACATAACAATCGCTTTGCGGCAGACCTTTGGTTAGCGCCTCCCACTCGTTTCCACCGGTGCGGCTGCGGTACACGCGCAGCTTGCCATCCGGGACAAAGTGCTCCGAGTCACTCTTGATGGGGATAACGTAGATGGTCTCCGGCTCGTGCGCGTGCACGTCAATGACGAACCCGAAGTCGGTGGGCAGGTTGCCGCTGACCTCATGCCACAAGTCGCCGGCATTGTCGCTGCGCATGACGTCCCAGTGTTTCTGCATAAAAAGCGTGTTGGGACGGGAGCGATGCAGGGCGATGCGGTGCACGCAGTGGCCGATCTCGGCGGTCGGGTCGGGGATGTATTGCGACCTCAGCCCCTGGTTGATGGGCTTCCAGGTCTTGCCGCCATTGTCGGTGCGAAAGGCGCCCGCCGCCGAGATGGCGATGTAGATCCGTTGTGGGTTGCTGGGATCGAGAAGGATGGTGTGCAGACACATGCCGCCTGCGCCCGGCTGCCAGCGTGGACCTGTGCCGTGGCCGCGCAGTCCGGCCAGTTCATGCCAGCTTTGTCCTCCGTCGGTGGAGCGGAACAACGCCGCGTCCTCCACGCCCGCGTACACCGTATTGGGATCGGTCAACGACGGTTCCAGGTGCCAGACTCGCTTGAACTCCCAGGGCCGCTGCGTGCCGTCGTAAAACTGGTGCGTGGTGAGGGGCTTGCCGGTTTCGGAAGAACTGTCGTAGACGAACTTGTTGCTAACCTTGGGCATCTCGCCCGGCTTCGGTATCGCTTCGCCGCCGGGCGTCTCCCAGGTTTTGCCGCCATCGTTGGAGCGCTGGATCACCTGCCCGAACCAGCCGCTGGATTGCGAGGCATACAGCCGGTTTGGATCGGCGGGCGATCCCTTGACATGGTAAATCTCCCAGCCCGCAAAATGCGGGCCGCTGACTTCCCACCGCTCACGTTTCGCGTCCGCCGAAAGCACGAACGCACCTTTGCGTGTGCCGACCAGTACACGTACCTTGCTCATCCCTCACCCCTTTCAGCATGGCGTATTTTACGGCATCGAAGGCCACGATTGTGCCGGGGCCACGACGATTTTCGGCTTAGCGCTTCTTGGCGTTTGGGAAAGTAGTGGCGTGGAGGCGAAAGGCTAGTTGACTTTGCCTTTGGCGCGGGCGATGCGCTGGTCAATCGGCTTGCGGCCGGCGAAGCCTTCATCGGCGCCATGCCAATGGGTGATGCGTTCCTCGCCGAGCTTCCAGCACAGCAGTATGGTTTCGCCTTCGACCACGCAGGGAAAATCGAGCAGGCCGGTATCCATGTCCTTCACCTGGACGCCGGTAGCCTCAATTTCAGCCAGGCAATCCTTGACCTGCTGCAGCGCTTTATCGGACAGGGCGCGGCGGCGGCTGAACTTGACGACGTCGATCTCCGAACCGCCGGCGAGGAAAATGCGATGGTTCAGTTCCTGGAACTCGGCCTCGATCTCCTCCAGTTGCTGCTTGGCTTCCATGCCGCGGCGCAGCAGGGATTCCAGCACCGGCAGGAGGGTGTGCGCTTCGTCCAGACTGAATGTTCGCTTGGCCACGGGTGAATAGCTTACCACCGCGCGAAGTAGTTGCCAGTTGTCAGTGGTCAGCACAACGACAAAATGCCCGGCGATCTTCCGCCGGGCTTGGACACCGATGTGCAATGCTTCAGTTATTTCCCCTGGCTAGGAGCTGACTGCAAATTCGCTTTTTGTAGAGGAGCCTGCTGCGCCGGCGAAACCGTGGTCCGCAGCGACACCTGCCCCAGCCGGCAGAAGTTGATCGCCTCCGCCAGCACCCGCGTGGACTCCTGCGGCGCGTGAAAGCCCATGGAGTTCTCCGACATGGCAAAGTCGAGATAGAAGCTCGCCTTGCGCTGATAATCGCGCGCCTTCTCCAGTTCCGCATCGCCGGCGCCGTTCTTTCTGGCCGCGCTGATATCGCGGATCAGGTCCATCAGCGCGTCCATGGTGAGGTTGCGCTCCTTGAAGAAACGGGTCTGGATCTCCTCCACGCGCGACTTGATTTCCTTCTCGTCCCAGTGATGGCAGCTCTGGCACGCTCGGTTGATGTTCAGCAGCGGGCTGCGCACGTGGTGGTCGCTGACCTTCAGCGCGCCCTCGCGCCGGTACGGCATGTGGCAATCGGCGCACGCCACGTTCGACCGCGCGTGGATGCCCTGGCTCCACATCTCGAATTCCGGGTGCTGCGCCTTCAGCATGGGCGCGCCGGTGTCGCCGTGCACCCAATCCTTGAACTTCTCGTCGTCGTAGAACTGGACGATGTTCTCCACCTCGACGCCCTTCGACCACGGGAAGGCCAGCCGTTTTTCCTGGCCTTTGAAGTAGTACTCGACGTGGCACTGCGCGCACACGTAGGTGCGCAACTCCTGCACATTCGCCTGCTTGTTGACGTCGTAGTCGGGCACGCCCTGCGACGCCTTCAGCGTCCGGATCCCCTCGATGAACGCCGGCCGCGTGATGCGCAACTGCATCGTGTTCGGCTCGTGGCAATCGATGCACGCCACCGGGTGTTTGACCAGCTTCACGGCCTCGCCGTAGGGCAGCTTGCTGACCTTCTCGAAGCCCTTGGTGATGTCGCCCTCGCCCTGCTCCAGGTACACCTTGTACAGCGACGCGTGGCAGTTCAGGCAGGTTCCCGGCTGCTTGGCGAACTTCTGCCGCCCGGTGTACTTCTGGTCCGCCAGCATCCATTCGTGCCCGCGCCGCTCGCGGTAGTCCGCCGAGAACGCGTAGCCCGCCCACATCGCCTTCAGCCGCGGGTCCTTCACAAGGTTGGAGCGCGACACGGTCGGCCGCGGATCTTCCGGCGTCGGCGAGCGCAGCTCCGGCTCGTCGCCACCGAACTTTGTCGCCGCCTCCTGCTTCGTGCGCAGGTAGAGGCCGTACTGCAGGGGGAAGTTCGTGCCCCACTTCGCCGGGTCGTCGATCTTGTCGCTCAGTTCCACCGTCTTGAAGAACGGGTTCTTCGCCTCCTGCCGGTGCTCGAAAATGTTCACCAGCAGCCCGGTCGCGGCGAGGGCGGCGATCGCTGCGAGCACAACCGTGATCGTCAGCAGCCGCCGATTGATGATCGCCTCTTTCGGCTTCTCGTTGCTCATGGCAGGTTCCCTTCAAGAGAAGTGTTGGTGGAAGCTACCGCTTCCGAATGTCCGCTGGAGGCATGGCAGCGGATGCAACTCATCTGCGCCGCTTCCCGATGCGTGCCCTCCACCGCGGCCACCACGTCCTGGTGACAGTTGCGGCAGGCCTCTTCCGTTACGCGGTGGTTGCGGTTCTTGATCTGGATGGAGTCCGGAAATCGTCCCGACGTGAACGCCAGCGAGTGGAAGAATCCGTTCGAGGTCTTGGTGGCGTACTTGGCCAGCAGGCCGGGCGGGGTGTGGCAGTCGTTACATTTCGCGGCCGCGTGATGGCTGCCTTTCTGCCACCCGCTGTAATACTCCTTCATAACGTGACAGTTGGTGCACGCCTCGGGATTGTTGGAAAGGTAGGAGTAGCCGCGAGCGTAAATGAATGTATACGACCCAACTCCCAGTGCTACGCCCAGCAGGATGCCCAGCGCGATCGTGGCAGTCTTCGCTCTCATGTGCCGGCCCCGCATAGCAACCGATGTGGCGCGGCTTTGGCCCGCGGGCACACCGGTTCGCTACGCGCGATTTTCGGGCAGCACCACAACACCCGCAGTGATCTGCGTCACCCCGTCATGGAATCTGCAATACGCCTTCCTGTGACGGGAAAAGTCCCCGTGATTGCCTGTGCGGAAATCTCGGTGAAGAACCGGCCAGCCACTAGCCACCGTTGAACTGCGCCGGCACGCGGATCTTCACCACCAGCCCGCCACCCGGCGCATTGGCCGCCGCGATGGTTCCGCCGTGCAGCCGGACGGCGCGGTCGGTAATCGCCAAGCCGAGTCCAACCCCACCGGTTTCGCGCTCGCGCGCGTCGGCGACGCGGTAAAACGGACGAAACAGGTTTTGCAACTCCGTATCCGGCACGCCCGGACCGTGATCGCGCACCGTGATCTCGGCGATCGAGTCTCGGTTGGCGAGGGTGATTTCCACTTCGCTGCCGGCGCTGGTGTAACGCACCGCATTGCGCACCACGTTCTCCACGGCGCTGCGCAGCAATTCCGGGCTGCCCACGGCCGTGCACTTGATGTCCCCCACTACGCGCACGGCGCAGTTCCGCTCCTGCGCCTCGAATTCCGCGTCCGCCGCCACTTCCTTCACCATCTCGTCCAACTGCACCCGCGACTGTTCCGGCGGCCCGGCCGCGCCCTGCATGCGCGCCAGCGAGAGCAGCTTGCCGATCATCTCGTTCAGCCGTTCGGCTTCGCGCTCAATCCGGTCCAGCGACGATGTGGCTTCGGCGCCCGACCTCTGCCGCGCCAGGCCGAGCGCCACATTGAGCCGCGCCAGCGGCGACCGCAACTCGTGCGAGATGTCGCTGATCAGGTGCCTCTGGCTGGTCATCAGCTGCTCGATCCGGTCCGCCATCTGGTTGAAGTCGTGCACCAGTTCGCCCAACTCGTCGCGACGCCGCTCCAACTGCGCCGGCGCGCGCGCTCTCAAGTCGCCTGACGAGAGCTCGTGTGTCGCCTGCCGCAGCCGCAGGATGGGACGCGTCAGGTATAGGGTCAGCAGGTAGCAGATCAATCCGGAAAGCAAAATGGCGGCGGCCCACTGTTCGATCTGTGCCCGCGCCAGCCTGCGCACGGCCCCCACCGGCCCGCGCGGCATCTCCACCACCAGGATGTAAATCCGTCCCGAAGGTCCTGTGGTGCGTTGCGCCGCCAATGCCGTCGAGCCCTGGATGGTGAACGCCGGCTCGCCGCCTAGTCCGGCATGCGGCGCCAGGTCGCGCATGCTCTTCGACGATTTGCCCGCGATCGGCTGCCCGTTTTCGTCGTAGAGCGCTGCCCGTATGTGCGACGATGCCTCCAGCCGCTGGAAATAATTGTTCAGCGCCACCATCCCGTAGCGGTCCAACTCCTCCGCCGCCGATTGCGCGTAGAGCGCCGCCGCATCGCTGGTGGCGCCGCGCCAGCGCGATACGATCACCTCCGGCTGGATGCCCCAGGTATAGATCAGCACCGCGCCGACCACCACCAGCGTCAACCAGAAGATGAGGAAGATCTTGAGAAAAAGGCTGCGCATTTAGCGGCCTCCCTCGCTGGGCCGCGTGTACACGTAGCCGACGCCGCGAATGGTCTTGATCCGCTCGGTCCCGTCGATGTCGCCCAGTTTCTTCCGCAGCTTGCTGACATGCATGTCAATGCTGCGGTCGTACGGCATGAATTTGCGTCCGAGAACCGATTGCGCCAACTGATCGCGCGTGACCACCTGCCCGGACGCCCGCATCAAAGCTTCCAGCATCCCGAACTCCACCGAAGTTAGCTCAACCGGCTCTCCGGCGCGACGGACCATGCGCGCCGCCGGGTCCAGTTCCACGTCGCCCACCATGATTTTCTCCAGCGACGGTGACGCCGGTTGCTGCGTCCGCCGCAGGATCGCCCGGATCCTCGCCACCAACTCGCGCGGGTTGAACGGCTTCGGCAGGTAATCGTCGGCTCCGATCTCCAGGCCGACAATGCGGTCCACGTCATCGCCCCGCGCAGTCAGGATCAGCACCGGAACGCGCGACTCTGCCCGCAGGCGCCGCAGCACTTCCAGCCCGCTGATGCCCGGCAGCATCACGTCCAGCACCACCAGCACATGCTCGCCGGAGAGCGCCCGCTTCAGGCCCTCTTCGCCGTTGTGCACGGCCGCCACTTCAAAGCCCTCCGGCGTCAGGTATTCGGCCACCAACTCGCAGAGCTCCACGTCGTCATCAATGATCAGCACGCGTTCCATATCTGCCCTTGCCGTCTTCGATTCAGCTAACTACCAACGCTAAGGCCTAGCTACTGCCTTTACAAACTTTTACTCGACCTTGACGCACTCTTTACCTTCCCACGCCGCGTGTTGAGTTTAACTTGTTATCAAACACGGGCGCTCGCCCAAGACCCGGGCGCCCCATAGCAGCGGCTGGATGGTGCCTCCTATGCCAGTTGCTGAACACGCGGACCGGCCGGCCCCAGTTGCTCCTCCGAACGGGCGATCATTGGGGCCGCCCTTCCGCCATTCGGGTCGCCTGCTCTCGACGCAATCGACAATCGACAATGCTGTTCGGCCCACTGGCCACTAGCCACTGACCACTGGCCACTGATTTACAAACTTTTACTTCCGCGTGACCGACTCTTTACTCCTGCCCGGCTCCGATCCGTGTTCCATCTAGTGAGCATTCGGAGAACTTATATGAAACACCTCAAGAGCAAATGGACGGTAATCGTGGCGCTGGTCATGGCTGTCGGCGTATTTGCGGCGTTTGATTTCGGACGTACGCCGTCGCCGCAGTATTTCACTGCCGGCGTCGAGCGCGGCGACATTCACGACGTCGTGGAAGCCACCGGCACCATCAACGCCGTCACCACTGTGCAGGTCGGGTCGCAGGTTTCCGGGACGATCGCGAAGCTCTCGGCCGACTTCAACTCGCACGTGAAGAAGAACCAAGTGATCGCGGAGATCGATCCCTCGCTGTTCCGCGGCGCGCTGTTGCAGGTGCAGGCCGATTTCCAGGATGCTCGGGCAAGCCTTGCCGCCGCCAAAGCGGGCCTGGTGAAGGCGCAGGCCACGGCGCAGCAGACCGCTGCCGACTACGCGCGCAACGCCGCGCTGGCCAAGGAAGGCGTGGTGGCGCAACAGCAGCTCGACCAGGCCAAGGCCAATACGGACAGCGCGCAGGCCTCGGTCAGCGCCGCCCAGGCACAGGTCACACAGGCCGAGGCGCAGGTGGCGCAGAAAGCCGCCGCCGTTTCGGTGGCGCAGACCAACCTGGCTCACACCATCATTCGTTCCCCGATTGACGGCACCGTGGTAGCGCGCAACATCGATGTCGGCCAGACCGTCGCCGCTTCGTTGCAGGCGCCGACGCTGTTCAACATCGCGCAGGACCTCACGAAAATGCAGGTCTATGCCGCCACCGACGAGAGCGACGTGGGGCAGATCAAGGTCGGCCAGCCGATCACTTTCAAGGTGGACGCCTTCCCGCGCGACACCTTCCGCGGCGTGGTTTCCCAGATTCGCATGAACGCCACGACCGTGCAAAACGTGGTGACCTACAACAGCATCATTGATTTCGATAACCCCGACACCAAGCTGTTTCCGGGCATGACCGCCTACGTGACGATACCGGTGGCCAGTGCGACCAACGTGGTGAAGGTCCCCAATGGCGCGCTGCGCTTCACGCCTGACTTGAAGCCTGACCAGATTGCCGCGCTCGAGCAGCAGGCCGGCATCACTCCGAAAGCTACCTCGCGCCAGGGCAAGGGACAGGGCGCCGGTAAAGCTGCCGGGGCAAGCGCACAACCACAGCAACCGCGTCCGGCAGCGCCGGATAGCGCGATCGTGTGGAAGCTCACGGCCGACAAGCAGCTCGCACCGGTGCAGATCGCGACCGGCATCACCGACCACACTTTCACCGAGGTGGCGCAGGTGCTGCACGGCTCGATCAGCGAGGGCGAGCAGTTGGTGGTCGGCAGCGCGACGAACTCCAAACCCGCGAGCGCAAGCAGCGGTAACGCTCCTGGCATGGGGGGCGCACCGCGCGTGGGCGGAAGGTAAGGTCTTTCGGTCAATCGGTCTATCGGTCGATCAGCTAGATACCGATAGGCCGAGCCACCGACAGACCAATAGACCGAAAGACCGACAGACCGAGAGACAAATATGGCAACCGTACTCCAACCCGATCTGGCAACCACGCAGCACGACGTGAAGGAACTAGTCATCAGTATTGCCGACGTGCACAAGTACTACGACCTCGGCGAGACCAAAGTCCACGCCCTGCGCGGCGTCTCGCTCGACATCCGGCGAGGCGAGTTTGTCGCCATCATGGGCTCCAGCGGCTCCGGCAAGTCCACCTTGATGAACCTGCTGGGCTGCCTCGATGTGCCCAGCAGCGGGCGCTACTCGCTCAACGGCACCAGCGTCGCCGAACTCGAAAAGAGCGCGCTTGCCGCCATCCGCAACCGCGAACTCGGGTTCGTGTTCCAGGGGTTCAACCTGCTGGCGCGTACCACCGCGCTGGAAAATGTCGAGCTGCCGACGCTCTACGCGCGCCTCGACAAGAATGAGCGCACGGCGCGCGCCGAGCGGGCCATGAAAATGGTGGGCCTGGGCGACCGCATGGATCACTTCCCGTCGCAGCTCTCCGGCGGCCAGCAGCAACGCGTGGCGGTTGCGCGAGCGCTGGTAAATCAGCCGTCGATCCTGCTCGCCGACGAGCCCACGGGAAACCTTGACAGCCGCACCTCGGTCGAGATCATGCAGATTTTCCAGGACCTGAACGAGCAGGGCCTGACCATCGTGCTGGTGACGCACGAAATGGACATTGCGAATTTCGCCCAGCGCATCGTGGTGTTTCGCGATGGCAAGCTCCGCCGCGACGACGCAGTCCAGAATCGGCCGCGCGCCGCCGATGTTTTGTTGAAAATGCCGACGCTAGAGGACTAGAAGAATTTGCAATTGGGTAATTTGCAATCGGTAATTTGCCGGAGTCGAAGCGCACACAAAAAGGCAGACAGTTAAATTACAAATTTCAAATTACCAATTACAAATGTACGATTGGGTATCTATATGGACTTCGCAGCCACGTTGAAAATCGCACTCCGGGCGCTTGCGCGCAACAAGATGCGCTCGGTGCTCACCATGCTGGGCATCATCATCGGCGTCGGCGCCGTGATCGCCATGGTCGGCGTTGGCCAGGGCGCGCAGCAAAAGGTGCAGGACCAGATCGCCTCCATGGGCACCAACCTGCTGTTCGTCTCCAGCGGCACGGTGACGCGCGGCGGCCTCCACATGGGCTGGGGCCAGACCAAGACCCTGGTGTACGAAGACATGAAGGCCATTCAGCGCGAAATCCCCACCGTCGCCAAAGCCGCGCCCGGAGCGGGTTTCAGCGCGCAGGTGGTGTTCGAAAATCAGAACTGGTACACCCGGCTCACCGGCACCGAGCCACCGTACTTTGACATCCGCGACTGGCCGATGGCGGCCGGTTCCAGCTTCTCGCAGGACGATGTGACCCAGGCGGCCAACGTCGCCGTGATCGGCAACACCGTGCGCCAGAACCTGTTCGGCGCCGCCGACCCGATCGGCGCCACCATCCGCCTCGGCACCCTGCCGTTCAAAGTGGTCGGCGTGCTCGCCGCCAAGGGCCAGTCCGGCATGGGCCAGGACCAGGACGACTTCATCGCCATTCCCATTACCACCCTGCAGAAAAAAATCACCGGCCAGCCCTGGCTGCAATTCATCATGGTCTCGGCGACCTCGCAGACCGCGACCTACGCCGCCCAGCAGCAGATCACCTCGCTGTTGCGCGACCGGCACCGCATCCGTTCCGGACAGGACGATGACTTCTTTGTCCGCAACCTGGCCGACGTGGCCGAACTTGCCGACCAGTCTTCGCGCGTCATGACCCTGTTGCTGGCCTCCATTGCCGGCGTGTCGCTGATCGTGGGTGGCATCGGCATCATGAACATCATGCTGGTTTCGGTCACCGAGCGCACCCGCGAGATCGGCATCCGCATGGCCATCGGCGCCACCGAGCAGGACGTGCAGCGCCAGTTCCTGAGCGAGTCGGTGGTGCTCAGCCTGATCGGCGGCGCCATCGGAATTTTCTTCGGTGTGGGCTCGTCGCTGGTGATCACCAAGACGCTGGGCTGGGCAGTGCTGATCTCGCCCATGGCCATCGTCGCCGCGGTGGTGTTCTCCATGGCGGTGGGCATCTTCTTCGGCTTCTATCCGGCGCGCAAGGCGGCGCACCTGGATCCCATCGAAGCCCTGCGCTTCGAATAGGTGGAAGCGCCGGTCGGAACTTGTCCCGAGCGCAGCGAGGGACCCCGACGAAAATCCGCCAACTAAGCTCTGTGTCATTCCGACGCCATAAAAGCAGCACGCGCAGGGTTGGAGCCTGCCCTGAGCGAAGTCGAAGGCGTGCTGGTTGGCGCGTCCGAGTCGAGGAACCTGCTTTTTGGGCGAAGTAGTTAGAGCGCGCTCGTCCTCGAGCGCGCTGTCGTTTTGACCATTTCTTGAACCCGCGCGTACAGGATCTACTTCAGAACCTGATCCCAGCTCTTCTGGCCATCAGGATCGTGCCAGCCTTGGTAACGAAGGGCATTGGGTACTTCACGCACCTTCCAATATCCATTGTTGGTGCTGACATACATCCGAAGCGACTCGAGGATCCTAGCGTAGTCCTTCCGGTCTTGTTCGCTGAGTTTCGCATCGGAGATCCGAGCGTTCAGAAACTGAATGGTTGCATCCCTGAGTAGCATCAGGTCGCGCTCAGGCCACTGCACCAGCACCATGTCGTTTTCGGGATTCGTGTCATGGTCGTTGGCCGTCAGAATCTGCTTCAGCTTGGCGCCTTGCTGTCGGAAGTTTTCGCCATACGACGATACGACGTTGTCGCGGGCAACGCTCATGGCAAGCGCCTGCTGGGCCGGGCTCAACTTATTCCACACCTTCTTATTGATGATCATGTAGGTGATCA
>DASWAR010000227.1:0-1808 GCA_036391015.1 Terriglobales bacterium | reverse complement strand
TTGAGGGAGACTCAACGGTCCCTATTGCGCGCTCGCGGCCACCAGTCCACGGATCTTGCGGGAAAGGTCGATGGGCGAAAAGGGCGTTTCCAGGAATGCGCCGGTGCGGATCACGTCATCGCAAGCAACCGCGGCATCCACGTATCCCACTATGTAAAGCATCTTGATCTCGGGCCGAGTTGCCATCAACGCTTCCGCCAGCTCTCGCGAACTCATTCCCGGCAGCATCACGTCGGTCAGCGCCACTTGGATAGGCCCCGTATGCTCGACCGCGATCCGCAGAGCCTGCGCCGCAGTTTCAGCTTCCAGGAAGTTGTAACCCTCCGTTTGCAGGAACTCGCATGTCAGTTTGCGCAGCGACTCCACGTTTTCTACCACCAGCACGGTGTGGTGGCCGGGGCGGGCATGGTCCGTTTGCGCCGCTTCGGGGTTGGCCCCGGGAGTCGCTGCCGGCTCTGCTGCCAAGTACGGCAGGTAGATCGCAAACCGCGAGCCCTTGCCGCTTCCGCTTTGCACCTCGATATATCCACCAAGCTGCTTCACCGCGCCATACACGGTTGAGAGACCCAGTCCGGTACCGACGCCGCTGGGCTTGGTGGTGAAAAACGGTTCAAAGAGGTGTGCCTTCGTCTCCTCGTCCATCCCCATGCCGGTATCGGAAATGGCAAGCCTGACGTAACTTCCCTGGCGCGATCCGGGATGGGTGCGCACGAATTCGCTGTCCAGTTGCGTGTTGTCGGTTTCGATGGTCAGCGTGCCGCCAGCCGCCATGGCATCACGCGCGTTGACAATCAGGTTCATGATGATCTGCTCGATTTGCCCGGCCCGCGTGTGCACGTTCCCCAAGTCCGGCGCGAGCCGGCTCACCAGCTTTATCTTGTCGCCCAGCAGCGGCCGGATCAGGCTTTCCATGTCCTCGACCTTGGCGTTCAGGTCCACGACCTTTGATTCCACCGCCTGCTTGCGACTGAATGCCAGCAACTGCTGCGTGAGCAGCGCGGCTTGGGTGGCCGCTTTGCTGATGTCCTTCAGCCTGCGGCCCATGGGATGCTCGGCATCCAATTCCGCGAGCACAATTTCGCTGTAGCCCTTGATGACGGTCAACAGATTGTTGAAGTCATGGACCACGCGCCCGGTCAAATGGCCGACGATCTGCATTTTTTCGGCCTGGCGTGCGTCGGCTTCCAGTTCCTGCACTTGCTTGTCGGCTCGGCCGGTGCACTTGTCGTCGTAGAGCGCCTGGTCCGCGCGCAGCAGCAGACGCTCGGGAGATTCGCCTGGCACGTACTCTGCCCAGCCGGCGGCGAAAGTCAGAGGAATGTTCACGCCGTTAGCTTGGAAGGCCGCGCCGCGCAGTCGCGCCAGCACGGGAGGCACGCCGTAGGCCCGGCATTCCGGCAGCAGCACCAGGAACTCGTCGCCGCCCATGCGCACCGGCAGGTCGGAGCTGCGGATGCACTTCTTCAACTCCTGTGCGAACACACGCAGGGCCAAGTCGCCCGCGGCGTGCCCATGCGCGTCGTTGATCTTCTTGAACCCGTTCAGGTCGATCATCAGTACCGTGAAGGGGAGGTCTCCGCGTTCGGCTCGTGCGATCTCTGCCGGAAGGTGCTCGGTGGCAAAGCGCCGGTTGAACAGGCCGGTCAGTTGATCCTGGATGGCCATTTTCTGGAAAATCTCGGCGCGTGTTTCCAGCGCCGTAATCATCCCCATCTGCCCCGCGATGCTCGAGCGCAATTGTTTGATCATGTGCTGCTGATAAATCACGAACACGCAAAACAGCAGTACCAGCCCCAACAGGCTGCGCT
>DASWAR010000226.1:0-15944 GCA_036391015.1 Terriglobales bacterium | reverse complement strand
GTCGGACCGGCTGAAAGAGTTTCTGGAAGAGAACAAGAGCCGGTTGAAGATGAAGAACGCGGCGGAGTGAAGAGTACATTTTCGATTGCCGATTGAAGATTGCCGATTGAAGATTCCGGGTGGAAATGCCTATTGATCAGCCGGCGCTGTTGGCAATGTAGGGGTCCTTCGACTCGGCGTCGCGGCGACGCCTCGCTCAGGATGACAAGTGGTTATTTCCTGTCTTTACGCGTAAGCGGATTCGGGGCGGCGGAATTCGCTGAGCGACAGGCCGATGTGCTCCAGGTGATGGATCATGTGGTCCACATAATCCTCGATCACGAATTCCAGCGTCATGGGCTGGCTGCCGGCGATGGTGCAGGTGCGCGCCAGCGCTGAGGATGGAATTCTGACCGCGGCTGCCAGCATGTGCACATTCAACGCCCGCCAAAGCGCAATCAGATCCCGCCAATCGTAATCGTCGTAGCCCTGGCGCTCGACCCAGGCATCCTGCTGATAGTCCGGCAGCGCGGGCGCGCTTTCCTTTTGCACGCGAATGATGCGGGCGTAATTGTTGATCGCCGAGTCGATCAGGTGGCCAAGCTCTTCTTTTTTCGACCACGCGCCGGGCTGGGGACGGGAGGCGGCCTCGGCGGGTGAAAGCCGGCGCAATTGTCCGGTGGCGGCGTCGAGGACGGTGGTGAAACGGTCGAGGATCTGCATGGCGGTTACTCCCGAATCTGGAACACAAGGTCCCGCGGCTCGGCGGCGCCCTTCGACTTCGCTCAGGGCGGGCTCAGGCGACGCCTCGCTCGAGATGACATCAGGTTAGGATGCGTAAATACCGCTGTTCGATGCTAAACCGAACCGCTCAGCCTTTTGCCGGGTTGCCGGCCGGAGGATTCACACCGCCCTCGGCCGGTTTCACCGCAGTTTCGGCGGCCTGGAAGCCGATCTTGGAGTGGGTGCCGTCACAGAAGGGCTTTTGGACGCTGGCGCCACAGCGACACAGCGAGAAAGCTGTCTTGCCTTCCTTCATCCTGGTGCTGAGATCATACGGGTTGCCGTCGGGGTCAACCACTTCGATGGAACCTGGAGGGCCTTCAACTCGGTAGGGGCCGTTCTTGCGGATCGAAATCTTCACATCAGCCATTCATCTCCTCCTCATTCATCCCCCAATAGATGTGGCAGAGTGCGGTGCGGATACGAGAAAACTCGGTTGTCCGTAGTCGGTAGTGAGTTCTTCGGCGCCACGCTGCCGGAAGCAGGCGCCAGGCGTTAGACATGAGTCCCAGCGAGTTGGAAAGGCCCAAGTTGTCGGCCGGGAGAAACAATGATCCCCGAGCCGGCCAGGAGCCACCGCGCAGCCCTAGCCCGCAACCCCGAGGCGCTCGCGCATCTTGTCGGCCACTTCATAGACCGACTTGAGCTTGGACTCGGCAGCCGCCGGCAGGGCCGGAAGTTCCAGCGCCTGCTGCGTCCACAGCAGGATGCCGGTCAGTTCGCCCTTCAATTGGCCGCGCAGGTCGAACTCAACCGCTTGCCGGGCCACCAAACGCTCTTGCTCGGCGCGGCGGAGCGCCGCCTGAACGTCGCGAACCACGCGTTCCATACGGCTGACAGCGAGGTTCACGAACACCGGCACGGCCCTGCCAAGGTGCTTGACCAAAATGTCAATGGACTTGGCGCTGGGCTCGAGCAGGCTCTCGTCGACCACTACGGCGCTGAATTCCTGGTCGCGCAGGCGAGCCAGCGCGGTCCGGATGTCGGGTGCGAGTTCGGTCTTGATGCGAATGGCGGCCAGCAGGGCTGCGGCACATTCCTGGCCGTGCGACGATTTTGTGATGAGCAGAATCATGCCAATGGCATTGCACGTCCGATGCCATGGATAGCGCAACTGAAAAGACAGGATTGCGAGGGTTATGGTTCCCGTAACGGGAGCCGGAAGCGGGAATGGGAATACAACGCGCAAGGAAAAGCCCGGCCGGAGGCGGCCGGGCACGCGGCGTGACGCAAGCAATGAGCGCCTCAGTCTTCCGTGGCGTACTCCTTCAGCTTGCGATACAGAGTGGTCTTGCCGATACCGAGGAGACGCGCCGCCAGCAGCTTGTCGCCCTTGAGCTGATCGATGGTACGCAGGATCGCTTCCCTTTCCAGGTCGGCGATGGGGACGATCTTTCCACCCTCGGTCGCCTCGGGCAGAGTCGGATGGTTGGCGTTCTGGATGGGCGAAGGCAAGTCGGCGGTATGGATGACGGGACCGGAACTCAGTGCACAGGCGCGCTCCAGGCAGTTCTCCAACTCGCGCACGTTGCCGGGCCAATCGTAGCCCATCATCACCTGCAGCGCCCCCTCGCTCAGGGTGCGCTGCGAACCGGTGTTGCGCGACATCCGTTCCATGAAGTGCTCGACCAGCAGGGGGACGTCCTGCATGCGGTCGCGCAGGGGAGGAATTTTCAGGCTGAGCACGTTGAGGCGGAAGTAAAGATCGCGGCGGAAGGTGCCTTCGGCGACAGCCGCCTCGAGATTGCGATTGGTGGCGGCAAGGATGCGGACGTTGATGTTCAGGCGCTTGGTGCTGCCCACCGGACGGATTTCCTTTTCCTGGATGGCGCGCAGCAACTTAGCCTGCAAGTCAACCGTCAATTCGCCGATCTCGTCGAGAAAGACGGTGCCGCCGCTGGCGATGGCCAGCAGTCCCTCCTTGGCGCGAATCGCGCCGGTGAAGGCCCCGCGCACGTAGCCGAAGAGCTCGCTTTCGATCAGCGTCGGGACCAGCGAGCCGCAGTCCACCGGGATGAAGGGCTTGTCGTGATAGGGCCCGGAGTAGTGAATGCAGCGCGCCACCAGCTCCTTTCCGGTCCCGCTCTCACCCATGATCAGCACCGGATGGGTGCTCTGCGCCGCCTTGGCGATGATGCGGTACAGCTTCTCCATCTCGGGGGAACGGCCGATGATGGAGCCGAAGCCATGCTTGGAGCGCAGGCGCTCGCGCAGGACACGCTTTTCCGTGGTCAGCTTCAGCTCGTCCATGGAGCGCTCCAGCATGATTCGCAATTCGTCGAGCGTGAACGGTTTGCTGATGTAGTCGAAGGCGCCCATTTTCATTGCCTGGACGGCGGAAGAGACGGTGGCATAGCCGGTGATGATCACCACCACCGCATTGGGACGCCGGCTTTTCACGGTGCGCAACGCTTCCAGGCCACTGGCGCCGGGCAGCTTGAGATCGAGGAGCACGATGTCAATGTTCTGGGTGTCGAGCACCTTGTAGGCGTGCTCAGCGCTATCGGCGACGAAGGTGTTGAAGCCGGCGGCTTGAGCCGCGTCGCGGCAGCCTTCACGAACGGCGCGTTCGTCGTCCACGACCAGCAGGTTGAGCAGGTTGGCGCCGGGAATCTCACGCGGCCCGGCCAGTACATCCATGGTAGCAATCATGACAGTTCCCTTTCCCGCGATGAATGCGCAGACCCGGCGGCCGCAGCCGCCGGGCGATGATCAAGGACTTCGCGTACCTTCTCCGCGAGCTGAGCGCGCGAGAAGGGCTTGTATAACAGCTTGGCACCGTTCGCGGCCGCACGGGCCTGGACCGGATACCCGGAGATGAACAGGACCTTGGTTTCGGTATGCAACTTCTGTACGTGGACAGCGACGTCATTGCCGCACATACCCGGCATCACGATGTCGCTGATCAGCAGGTCAATCTCGCCGACGTGGGCGCGGGCGATGCGTATCGCCTGGTCGCCGTCGCGTGCCTGCAACACCTGATAACCGGATTCGGTGAGCAGATGGGCCATCGAAGAGCGCACGGCGTGGTCGTCTTCCACCAGCAGGATGGTTTCGGTTCCGGTCGGAGTGTCGGCGGATTCCGAGCGGCCTTGGGGGGAAATTGCCGGCGAGGCATGGCGAGGCAAATGGATGGTGACGCGGGTGCCCATGCCGGGTTTGCTGGCGACCGACACCGCGCCGCCGCTTTGGGTCACGATGCCGTAGATCATCGCCATGCCCAGCCCGACGCCTTGGCCGGTCCGCTTGGTGGTGAAAAACGGCTCGAAGAGATGCCCGCGGACCTCCTCATCCATGCCGCAACCGTTATCGCTGACGGTAAGAATGACGTAGTCGCCGGGGTGCAGTCCGGGATGGCGCTGCACGGAGCGCGCATTCAAAGTGCCGGCGCCGGTTGAGATGCGTACGTGACCGCCGTGGGCCATGGCGTCGCGAGCGTTCATCACCAGGTTGAGAATGACTTGCTGCATCTGAGCGGGATCAACCCGAACCGTGTCGGCGTCGCCATCAAAGCGGGTAATCAGCTCGATGTCCTCGCCCAGCAGCGGCTCCAGCATGCCGCGCATGGAAGTGATGACGTTGCGCAGTGAAATCAGCCGCGGCGCCAGAGGCTGCTGGCGCGCGAAGGCCAGCAACTGGCGCACGATCGCCGTGCCGCGCTGCGCCGCCAGGTGGATCTCCTCGGCTTCGCGGCGGCGAGGGTTGCGTTCCAGCAACAGGTCGGCGTACAGGGTGATGGCGGTCAAGACGTTGTTGAAGTCATGGGCCACGCCACTCACCAACCGGCCGAGGGCTTCCATCTTTTCCGATTCACGCAGGCGCTGCTCCAGGCGCTTGAGTTCGGTGACGTCGCGCACCACGTGCAAGGCGAGCGTGCGGCGCCCACGGCGAAATTCCATGCGGATACGGGCAAGCTCCGGCGGGCAACCGTTGCCGTTGCCGTTGGCGTCGCTTGGGCGCGCGGAAATTGAAAGCCCGGCCACGCGTTTGCCGAGCACCGACGCGACGGTTTTGAAGCCGGCCAGTTGGGCATAGGCGGGGTTGGCGTAGACCACGCGTCCTGCTTGCTCGATCATCAGGCCATGGGGGCAATCGTTGGCAGCGGCTTCCAGGAACTGGGTTCCCGTCGAGTGGGGAACCGAGGCCGCCGATCTCGAAACGGAACGAGACATGGTGTGCCCAAGCTGGTCGGGCCCAAGTTGGAACAAAGCAGTATCAAGCATAGATTTTTCCAATTTGGAATGAAGTGACGTAAATCACAGGTGCGGCGGACATTAGAGGCTTTGCTCCCATGCGGCAGCGTACCCTTAATTCCGGAAAAAGAGTGCTAGGCGGGCAGATTATTCCTAGAACGGGATGCCGAATCGGGAAATTCCCAGAAACGGAATCTCGCGCCAGAGAAAATCCGGCTCAAGAAGAAAGACGCGCCGCAGCGCCATACAAGGGATTGGAGGCTATGGTTTGGCAACCAGAGGTTGGGTGAGGCGGAACGTCAGGCGGCGTTCGGGCGCGAAGGAGACTTCCTTCTTGCCGGTCGCATACGCGCCTGCGGTGCCGCTGCCGGCGCCAACGGCGCTGCCGATCAGGGCGCCCTTGCCACCACCGGCGATGGCCCCGATGACCGCGCCGGCGCCCGCGCCTCCGCCGATGAGTGCGAGATTCCGGTTCTTATGCGATCCGCCCATCGCGAAAACGCTCGAAGTATGCACGGGCACGGACTTGCCGTTCATCTCGACGGAAACCAGCGAGAGGCGCAGGTACCCGGAGTTATGCAAGCGCCCAGATGAGCGCGCGGCAACCACGCGGCCTCGGACGGCGGCGCCGCGTGCCACCACGGTTTTGCCATCCACCACGATGGGCTCGTCCAGCACGGCGGCGAATTCGTCGCCGGGGCGATTCGAGGCGCTGGAAATTGCGGTTTGCAAGCGGATGGAAACCGCTGTTCCGGCAGGAACGGTGACCTCCTCGGATACCAGCTTGTGCAAGAAGGAATCCTCCTGCTTGGCCTTGGAGAATGGCGGACTTGAACTTTCACCCGCAGCAGCGCCAGCCGCGGTGACATTCTCCGGAACTGAGCCGCAGCCGAGGGCGATGATCGAGATAACGAATATAAGCAGCGCAACCGTCAGCTTTAGTTTCATGAACCGGCCCTCCTGTAGTCAGGCCTACACCGGATTGGGGCACACCAGATGCCAATGCTGTCCATTTAGAATCAATAACTTGCGAGGAGCAGTGGATCTATTAGCGTGTAGTTTTTTCCGATCGTGGGGATGCGGCGAGCGGGCCAGGATTGTAGGCCCAATTTAGCGGATGACTTCACGTGGTGAGAAGCACACGCGAGGGCGCGGGTGCCACATCACGTGTGCCAAGGAGGAGAGGTCAGGAGCCGGGACAGACCGAGCTCCTGACCGTCAATGCGCTTACTTCGAACTGCCTGCTGAAGCGGCGCGCAGAGCTTGCGCGTGCGACTCCGGTTGGGCAACGATGCCGCGGAATGGAGTGATGCCGAGCAAGCGCCCGCCGGCGACGCTGAGCGAGCGGATTTGGACGCCGGCAACCGCGGTCCGGTTCCAGGTTTGGCCGTCGCTGGTGGAGTAGACATCGCCGGAGCGCGTCAGACCGAGCAGACGCCGCGGCACCCCGTCATAGCGAACCGACATGAGGTTTAGCGGCGGAACTCCGACCAGGATGTGCTCCCAGGTGGCGCCATTGTCCTTGCTGTAAAACACGCCGGCACGCGAGGAGATCCAGATGGCGAAGGGCGAAAGCGCCACGCCTTGCACGGTGCTGACGTACGGAGGCAATTCCACCGAGGTCCAGGCCATTCCGCCGTCGCGCGAAAAGGCCAGCGAGTTTGTCGTGGAAGCGATCACCCGCTCTCCATCGGCGTCCAGGGAGAAGAAGTTGCGCTGCGCGCCCGCCGGACTGCCGCGCCAACTGCGGCCATGGTCGTGGCTGGCGTACACACCGTTGGAAGTGGCGGCGTACCAGCGGTCGCCGGAAACAACCACCCCGGCCACGCGCGCGTTGATCTCCGATTTCACGAATTCACGCCGGGTGGTGGTTACCTTCTTCTTGGTCTTCGGCGACCGGCTTGTGACAGTAGTGACTTTCTCCGTCAGCACGGTGCTAATCGGGCGCCAGCGAGCCAGTTTTTGCTCGTAGAGAAAGACGCCGCGATGGGTGCCGGCCAGCAAGTCGCCCTCGACGGACTGCGCCAGACTGAAGATGTCGTGTCCGGCGAGGCCGGCGTTCATCTGCTGCCAGTGAGCGCCGCCGTCATGAGTGACGAATACGCCGCCAAATTCCTTGTCGTTGATCACACCGGCGTAGAGCGTGCTGGCATCGTTGCGATCGGCAAGCACGGCAGACACCTGGCGGTGCGAGAAGCCATGGTTGGAGGCGCGGACGCTCAGGCCGCCGTCGTCGCTGGTGAGCACGCCGCTGCGATCAGTCGCCAGCAGAACGTGTGAGGGCCGCTTCGGATCCACCATGACGTCATTCACGATCAGGTTGGGGGCGGTGACACGCCGCCAGGTCTTGCCCGCGTCCAGCGACTTCCACAATCCTTCCGTGGTGCCGGCGTAGACAATCGCCGAGTTCACGGGATCCTGGTGCAGGACGCGCGTGCGCCGGGCGGAGAACGGGATTCCCTGGATCTTGTGGAACAGTTCGCCTGCATTTTCGCTTTTGTAGATTCCGGAGCAGGCGCTCAGGTAGACATTGGAGGGGTTCTGCTGATCGATGATGATGGAGAAGACGTCGGAATCGTCCACGATGCCTTGCTTCATCGAGGCCCAGGTGCGTCCGCCATCGGTGCTCTTCCACGGCAGGTGCCAGGTGCCGGCATAAATCACATCCGGCGAGCGAGGGTCGAGGGCGATGGATTCGATGTTCTTGATCTCGGCATGATTAACGGGCGAGATTTGCCGCCAGGAGTCTCCCGCGTCGGTGCTGCGGAAGACGCCGTCGAGCGCGCCGGCGACCATGGTGCGCGAATTACCGGCAAACACCGCAAAGCTACGCACGGATTTGCCGTGCATTGCCGGAAGCGGCTGCCACGAGCGGCCGCCGTCGCGGGAACGGAAAATATCGCCGCCGTTGTTCTCGATGCTCCAGGCCGCAATGTAAATGGTATTGGCGTCGGCGGGATCGACAACGATGTGGTCGAGGACGTAATCGTTGCTGCCGCCCAAGTGGGCGTAGTGAGCCCAACTGGCGCCGCCATCGGTCGACAGATACAGTTCGCCCGCGCTGGTGCCCAGGAAAATGCGGCTGGGATCATGCGGATCGTGTGCCAGGCTGCGCACGTCGCCGCCTTCGGGACCGAGCGCAATCCAGGGAGCGTTTGACGAAGAGGATTGCGCGGCCGCAAATACCGTGGCAAGCAGCAGCAGCACAACCCAGCGCCAGCGACGGAAATCCATCGACACCGGTTGGAATAAAGCAGCGGATGTGGTCACGTTTTCCATGCGCGAATCTTGCCGCAATTCTATCCCGGGCGCTACCGCTCAATAGTACCAAGCCAGGTGACCAAAGTAGCAGAACGAAAGAGGTGCGGAGGAAGCGCTGCTGCCTGTTCCCGGACGAGAGCCTGACCTGTCATGAAGTCGCCGCGGCCCCTTCGGCTGCGCTCAGGGCAGGCTTAGGCGGTCGCGGCCCTGAGGATTCCGGTCGTACATAAAAAACGGCCCCGGCGAGGGCGCCGGGGCCTACAACTGCGAAACGCGCTGCTCCGATTACTGCTGCGGAGCCGCCGGCTTGGCCGCCTTCTTCTTCATGGGCTTCGGCGCCGGGGCCTGCGGATACGCGTTCTTGCCCGCCTTCATCTTGCTGGCGTCGAACGTCTGCGTGCCCTGGACATCAAAGCTCGCGCCCGGCGGGACAAGGTAGATCTCCGCCGTGCGGATACCGGCGCTGCCGGTGCGCAGATCAATGCGGCTCGGATCGATTCCCTTTTCCTGCGTCAGGTACGCCTTGGTATTGACGGCGCGCTGTTCGGCAAGTTGCTGCCCGTTCTTTTCGCCGGGCTCGAAATTGCCGACCACCACCGCCTTGGCATCGGGTTCACGCTGCAGGCGGAGGGCAACATCGTCAAGGATGGCCTTGGCTTCGTTGTCGACGCGCGCCGGCAGTTTCGGGTTCTTGAACTCGATCTGATTCAACTTGCTGACCGTCGGCGGTGCCGGAGGTACTTCCACGTTCACCGACGTCCTATTGCTGCCGCTGAGCCCGCGATCGTCGGTCGCCGTGCAGGTCACGGAGATCGGCCCGGCGGAAGCGCCCGCGGTGTCGAGCGTGGCCTGCGTGCCACTCGGGGCAATGCGGCCGCCGCTGGAGGTAAAGCCATAAGTCAGCGGACGATTGTCTGGACTCTGGCCGGTTGCGGTAATGGTGGAAGGCGTGCCCGCCTGGACCGTCGCCGGATTCGCGCTGCACGAAACGGTTGGCGGATGCTTGGGCGGCTCCTCCACGGTGAAACTGGCGCTGCAGGTGGCCGGCGCCATCTTCGCCGCCCTGGAATCGGTGGCGGTGGCGTTGACGGTGTACTGGCCCGGCGCCAGTCCGGTGGTGTCAATGGTGACGGTAGTGTCCTTGGGCGTCGCCCTTCCGCCGCTGGACTTGAAATCGTAAGTTACGGTGTGGCCCTTGCGGATGTTGCTGGCGGTCGCGGTCATGGTGACCGGCTCACCTGCCATCACCGACCTCGGGTTAAGCGAGCAACTCGCAGCCAGCGGCGGCGGCGGCGCACCGCCACCGAAATTGAGCACGATGCCGCTGCGTAAGCGCGCACCCGCCAAGTTCGACGTGTTAGCGACGGCCGGGCGGTAATTATGGTGCGCCCAGACATAGTCGGCCTCGATCAGGCGGAGAGAAAAAATTCGCGTCAGCGGAATGTCAAATCCGCCGCCGACGACGATGCCAATCCGGTTGTCCGTGCCTAAACTTGACAGGGATAGCCGGTGCAACCCGACCAGGCCGTGCGCAAATGGCTCAAAGTGTTCCTGGCGGAGCTTGAGCCGGGGGCCGACCATGACCGTGGAAATTCTTTCAAAGTCTCCATAGTGGCCTTCCGCGTCAATGCTGAGGCCTACCCATCGGTTGAAATTGTAGGTGGAGGTAACGCCAAATCCCTTGTTGATGGACGGCAGGTTCAGGGTGCCGACCCTGCCACCCGGATTCATCCAGGAGTAACCGGCGAAGATGTCGACCTTCGGGGTAGGCGCCTCCTGAGCGAACAAAACTGAGGATGCCAGTAAAAGGGAGATGACCGCGGCGTTCAGCCAGGTGCGGCCAAGAAATCTTTTGCGAAGCGACATAATAGATCCTCCGGTAACTCCACGGAACCAACTACATTTTTTTATAGACAATGGATCCAGCAGAACCCGGGGCCGGGCCACAAGCAACATGGCTGGAATTGTGGCGCGCAGAATTGTATCGCATTGGGGTCACAGTTGAAAGTTGCCGCCCGTGCCGGCCCACTGTGTGGGGTAAGACCCTGAAGCGACAGCGGTTAGCGGGGGGAAAAACGGCGCAAGTTACGCTCATCGGGAAATGCGCATCTATACATGAGCAACGCGGAAGCGGGCCGCACCAGGTAATACCCACACTCCCATCATTGCTTCGGATAAACTCCGCTGCGGACGCGGGTTGCTTAGCGCGCGGGTTGCCGAATAAGTTCCGAGCCTGAATAATGGAGCAAGACGCTATTTATGAACCAGGAAAAGGTACTCATCGTCGAGGATGAGGAGAACGAACGCACCGGCTTGGCCGAGCTGGCTTCGCTGTGGGGCTTCAAATGCGAAACCGCGCGCGACGGAGTTGAGGCGCTGGAGAAGATCGAGTCCTGGTCGCCGGCGATCGTGGTCACCGACCTCATGATGCCGCGCATGGACGGCATGGAACTGCTGCGGCGCGTCGCCGGCCTGCCTCAGGAGTGCAAGGTCATCGTGATGACCGCGCACGGCAGCGTGGACAGCGCGGTGGAGGCGATGAAAATCGGCGCCTACGACTATGTCCAGAAGGGCGGCGATCCAACGCGCCTGCGCACCATCCTGAAACACGCCGTGAGCCAGCGCGATACCGAGCGCGAACTGGAAGTTACGCGGCGCACGCTGCGCGACAAGGGCGTGATGGGCCCGATGGTGGGCACGTCGCGCAAAATGCAGGAAATCTTTCACTTGATCGAAATGGTGGCGCCGAGCACGGCCTCGGTGCTGATTACCGGCGAAAGCGGGACGGGAAAAGAGCTGGTGGCGCGCACCATCCACGAGCTCAGCCCGCGCCAAGGCAAGCCCTTCATCGCCATCAATTGTGCGGCCATTCCGGAAACGCTGATCGAAAGCGAGATCTTCGGCCATGAGAAGGGCTCATTCACCGGCGCAGTGGAGCGCCGCGTCGGCTGCTTCGAGCTGGCTGAGGGCGGCACGCTGCTGCTGGATGAAATCGGCGAAATGCCCATCGCCACCCAGGCCAAGCTGCTGCGCGTGCTGGAAGACAGCAAGCTGCGGCGGTTGGGCAGCAAGGTGGAAACCACGGTGGACGTGCGCGTACTGGCGGCAACCAATAAGGTCGCGGAAGAAGCGGTGGCGCAGGGATACCTGCGCAACGACCTGTATTACCGCCTCAACGTTTTTAATATCGCCATGCCGCCGCTTCGCGATCACAAGCAGGACCTGCCGGAACTGGTGACCGCGCTGCTGGCGGACATGAACGAAAAACACGGGCGCAAGGTGCAGATGGTGAGCGACTCGGTGATGTCGCTGTTTTCTTCTTTTGCGTGGCCGGGCAACGTGCGCGAGCTGAGAAACACGCTGGAGCGCGCCATCATCGTGTGCGAGGCCGGGGTGGTGGAAACCAGGCACCTGCCGCCGGGTTTCGGCCAGGTGACGCCGCGTCCGCCGGTGCAGGAGGCCAACGCGGTACGGCTCGGCGTAGGCACCACCGTCGGGGAAGCGGAAAAACTGCTCATCCTGAAAACCCTGGAAGCAACCAATAACAACAAAACGCGCGCCGCGGAAATTTTGGGAATCAGCCTGAAGACGCTGCACAATAAGCTGAAGGAATACGGAAGCAGTCCGGTGGCCACGGCCGATGTGGGGCAGTAAAGTCGTCAGTCTCCAGTCTCCAGTCGCCAGTCTTCAGGCGTCTGGCGCCGGCCTTTCCTGACGACTGGAGACTGACGACTGACGACTCATGCGCTTAAAGCTCAAAACCAAGTTGGTGATCTCCATCAGCGCCATGGTGGTGGCGCTGGTGGCGACGCTGTCCTATATCTACGTGTCGCAGATGCTGCGGCAGCGGGTGAGCGAGGCATACCAGAGCGGCGACTTCACCGCTCACCAGATTTACCACGGGGCGCGCGAGGCGCTGGAACTCGATCTGAGCAACGCGCGGGTGGACCCGGACGATCCCCAGGCGGTCGAAGCCGCCATCGAGGACAGCCTGCAGACCGATCCCGGTCTCAATTCTCTGTTGCAATCCATCGTCGGTTACTCGCCCACGATCTACGATGCCGCCCTCACCGACAGCAGCGGGCGGGCGCTGCTGCACACCGATTCCGATGCGCAGGGCAAGCTGGTGCCATCGCGGCCTGACTTCGCTACGGTGGTGAAGGGCGGTTTCCGGCAGCAGATGCGCATCGTATTCGGCAAGCCAGGGGTGTACGAAGTGCGCCTTCCGCTGAGCCGCGCCGGCAAACCGTTTGGCCAGATCCGCGTCGGGCTTTCCACGGTTTTCCTGAAACGCGAACTGCAGCCGCAGATCACGCGCGCGCTGGAGTTTACCGCTCTGTCCATCCTGGTTTCGCTGCTGCTGGCGGCCATGCTTTCTCATTTCGCGCTGCGGCCGCTGGAAGCAATCGGGCAGCGCCTGGACCGCATGACGGCCGGAGAAATCGAGCCCGTTTCCGCCAACCGCCCCGCCCGCTATGACGAGTACGGCCTGGTCACCACCAAGATCGACCGGCTGGGCCAGGTGTTCTCCGCGTTGAAGGAGAACCTCGACCAAATCATGGGAAACCTGCAGGACGGCCTGATGCTGTTCACGCAGGACGCGCGCGTCGTGCTGGTAAGCGCTTCGGCGGAGCCATTCGTCGGCCGGGAACGAAGCCAGATCCTGGGCTGCGGCGTAACCGAAATCTTCGCGCGCAACACGCGCCTGGGCCGCACCGTTCTGGAGGCGTTCGACCAGCACCGCCCCGTCGAGCAACGCGAAGTCGCCGCGGAGAACGGCCGGCGGGTGCAGGTGTCCCTCGATTTTATCGAGGAAGGCGGGCACAAGATCGGGGCGCTGCTGACCATGCGCGATGCCGAGTCGGTGCGAAAAATCAGCGACGAGATCGAGCTATCACGCCGCCTGGCCGCCATCGGACGCCTGACCTCGGGCGTCGCCCACGAAGTGCGGAATCCGATCAACGCCATCATGGTCCACCTCGAGGTGCTGCGGGAAAAAATCAAGAAGATCGATCCCGAATCGAAGCGCCACATGGACGTGATCGGCAGCGAAATCCAGCGCCTGGATCGCGTGGTGCAGACGCTGGTGGACTTCACCAAACCGGTGGAACTCCGGCTCGGCGACACCGACCTGCGCCGTGTCGTGGAGGATGTATCGCTACTGGCCGCGCCGGAAGCGGCGCGTCACGGAGTCACCGTGGGCTGTGAGCTGCCGACGGAACCGCTGGTGGTGAAGGCCGATGCCGATCTGGTGAAACAGGCGGTCCTGAACATCGCCCTGAATGGAATCCAGGCGATGCCGGATGGCGGCGCGCTGAACCTGGCGGCGCGGCGCGAGGATGACGCCATCGAAATCGAGGTCCGCGACCAGGGTCCTGGCATTCCGCCGGAGATCCGCGACAAGATTTTCAACCTGTACTACACCACCAAGAAGTCGGGCAGCGGGATCGGCCTGGCCATGAGCTATCGTGTCATGCAATTGCACAACGGATCGATGGAATTTGAATCCGAGCCGGGTCAAGGGACGGTGTTTCATCTGCGGTTCCCGGCCAGCGAGCAGCTTCACGCGGCCTCTTCGCAGCAGGGCGCCAACGCGCAGGAAGTCAAGACCTCGTGATTTGCTTGCGCAAGATGTGGAAAGGGATTTAGAACATCACTATGCGAATCGCGCGCGCCACCGTCGCGGGGATCTTGCTTGCATCCATGCTGGCACTGGGCGGATGCAAGAAGAAAAAGCCCGCCGTGCCTCCGCCCCAGGCACAGGCGCCGACGATCACGCAGCCCGAGCCCGAAGCTCAGCCTCCGGTTCCAGCCGCGTCCGAGCCGAATCGTCCGGAACCCGAAGCGACACAGCCGGAAACCGCGCCGGCTGCAACCGCCCCGGCCCCGAAGCCCAAAACCAAACCCCACCATGCGGCTAAAAAGACCGCGCCTCCGCCGGCGCCGGAAAAACCAGCGGAAACCCCTGCCGAGAAGCAGCCGTCGAAAACCGTCGTCACCGAGGGCGGCACGCAGCCGGCTACACCGCAGCTCTCGGCCAGCATGCCGCACGACAAGGTGATCCACCAGAAGCTGGACACCAATCAACTGCTGGAAGCCACCGACTATAATCTGAAGAGCATTGCGCGGGCCCTCAATGCCGATGAACAAGCGATGCTGCAGCACATCCGCAGCTACATGCAGCAATCGCGCGATGCCAACAAGGATGGGGATACCGAGCGCGCGTACAACCTCGCGCTCAAGGCCCACCTCCTCTCCGACGAACTCACAAAACACTAGTCCGCGGTTGACCCATTCACATCTAACGGCTAAAGTTCATGCACCGGGTGGGGGTGAGCGTATGGGCAAGACACGTGGGCTGCTCGTTCTGTTCTGTGTTCTTCTCCTGACTTCAGTGCTTGCGGCCGACGATTCGCATGCCGGCCATGACATGAGTTTGGGCAAGGTGGGGACGGTGAACTTCGCCGTGACCTGCTCTGCACCGGCGCAGCGGGCGTTCCCGCACGCCGTCGCCTTGCTCCACTCCTTCGCGTATGAGGAGGCACTGGCGGAGTTCACCGCCATCGCCGGGCAGGACTCCCAGTGCGCCATGGCGTACTGGGGCGAGGCCATGACCTGGTGGCGTCCGCTGTGGTACTTGCCTGACGCCAACGCCTTGCGCAACGGGTCCGCCGCCATTGAGAAGGCCGCCTCGTTGGATCATCAGACCGGCCGTGAATCTGGCTATGTCGTCGCGTTGCGCGCCTTCTACACCGATTACGACAAAATCGACCATCGCACCCGCGCCATGAACTATCGCATGGCGATGGAGCGCCTGCACCGGCACTTTCCCAAGGACGACGAGGTGGCGGCATTCTACGCGCTGTCGCTGCTGGCCACCGCCGCGCCCGCGGACAAGACCTACCAGGACCAGCACAAGGCCGCCGCCATCCTGGAAAAGATCTTCACCGCGCAGCCCGATCATCCCGGGGCGGCGCACTACATCATCCACAGCTTCGACAGCCCGGGACTGGCCAAGGACGCGCTGCCGGCGGCGCGCAGCTACGCGCGCATCGCTCCCTCAGTGCCGCACGCCCTGCACATGCCGTCGCACATCTTTACCCGGCTGGGGCTGTGGCAGGATGCCATCAACTCCAATTTGGCAGCGGAAACGGCGGCGAAGCAATTTCAACAATCTACGCACATGACATCGGCCTGGGACCAGCAACTGCACGCCATGGATTACCTGATGTATGCGTACCTGCAACAGGGCCGCGACAAGGAAGCGGAGGGCGTGCTGAACGAATTGACAAGCCTGCCATCGGTGCAGCCGACAGGAACTTCGTTTTATGCCCTGGCAGCGATCCCGGCACGGTACGCTGTCGAGCGCGGCGATTGGGACGCTGCCGCGGACTTGCAGCCTTACGCTTCGGCGACTCCGGAAACGCAGGCGATTACCCACTGGGCCCGCGCCCTGGGCGCCGCTCACACCGGACGGCTCGATCTGGCGCGCGCGGAGGTGAAGCAACTGGAGGCGATCCGCGACAAGCTGGCGCTGAACAAACAAGGCTACGACTGGGCCACGCAGGTGGAAATCCAGCGTCGCGAGGCAGCGGCGTGGCTGGCCCATGCCGAACACAACAACGACGGCGCGGTGTCGCTGATGCGGTCGGCGGCCGAACTGGAAGACTCCACCGACAAACATCCGGTGACCCCGGGCCCGGTGCTGCCCGCGCGCGAACTCATGGG
>DASWAR010000225.1:0-29290 GCA_036391015.1 Terriglobales bacterium | reverse complement strand
CGCCCGGCATTAGGCGCCTGCTGCGGCGCGGCTTGCGCCATCTCGGGCGCCGCCGGCTGCGTCGGCATTCCGGGAGGCTGCGGCGGTCCGGGACGGCGCGCGTCGCGCAGCTCGTCCAGCGTCTTGCGGTCAATCTGCGGCGCGCGCGAGGTGGCGATGCGGTCTTTATCGGAAATGAATTTTGAATTCGGCCGCGCCGTTACCTTCTGCTGGTCAGGCGGCAGTTCCAGGAAGGTGGCTTGGCGCTCGCGCAACAGATCTTCCGCCGACCGCACCGCGATCAGGCGGTGCATCGGCAGATACTTGGGCCCCAAGACCACCGCGATCAAGATCAGCAGGTGGGCCACCAGGGAAATCCAGAAGGCTTCCCGCAGTCGTGAGCGCGACAGGTCATCCTGCAGCTGGATCAGGAGAACCGGAACTTGTACCGGATGGTCCCCCGGCAGGTCCTCGTAATCGAAAGGAAGCAAGGGCAGGGCCGACTGCGGCGCCGTTTTGCGCGGCGGCGCCGGAGCCTTGTTCAGCGGAATTAATGTCAGTGCCATCGAAGACGGAAATTTCCCTGCCAGGCGCGCGCCCGCATACGAGATTAGACGCTCAGCCGCCGCAAACTGCTGCGGACCTTTTCAGCCACAGGTCGGAGGATAACGGTTCGCTCTTTATTGTCTCACCTGATGCGCCCGAACGCACGCGCGGTCAATTACTTAACCCGGTGCGGGGAAGCGAGTTGCACGGAGTGATCGCCTTATGCCTTGCGCCTTATGCCTTGCGCCTTGCGCCTTGTGCCTTGGGGCTTGCGCCTTGTGCCTTGGGCCTTGTGCCTTGAGCCCTGTGTTACGCTTCGCTCATGCTCAAAAAATTGGCCCTGGTGACTGCGCTGCTCGTCTTGCTTGCCAGCGGCGCGATGGCCAAGGACCGCAAGGCGCGCTTTTCCGCCTTCGGCCCGGTGCAACTGGACCACGATGGCGACAAGTGGGCGCAGAAGACGCTGAAGAAGCTGACCCTGGAAGAGAAGATCGGGCAGATGTTGCTGGTCTGGGCGCGGGCCGAGTTTCTCAACCTCGACAGCCCGGAATACACGCGGCTGCACCAGATGATCCGCCAGTATCACATCGGCTCCTTTGGGCTCACCGTGCCGGTGGATGGCCCGTTCGTGCTGCGCAACCAGCCCTACGAAGCGGCCATGATCACCAACCAGTTGCAGCTCGCCTCCGACCTGCCGCTGCTGATCGGAGCCGACTTCGAGCGCGGGCTCTCCATGCGCCTCTACGGCACCACCGTGTTTCCCCATTCCATGGCCTTCGGCGCCGACGGCAACCCCGCCGACGCCGAGTCCTCCGGCCGCATCACCGGCGTGGAAGCCCGCGCCATCGGCGTGCACTGGAACTTCTTCCCCGACGCCGACGTGAATTCCAACCCGGCGAATCCGGTGATCAATACGCGCTCCTACGGCGAAGACCCGCGGCAGGTTGGCGAGCTGGCGGCGGCCTACATCAAGGGAGCGCATGAGGCGGGGATGCTGGTTACGGCCAAGCATTTTCCCGGGCACGGCGACACTTCCACCAACTCGCACCTGAGCCTGGCGGAGGTCAATGGCGACATGCAGCGGCTGCAATCGGTTGAGCTCCCTCCCTTCCAGGCAGCCATCAACGCCGGCGTGGATTCGGTGATGATCGCCCACGTCACCGTGCCCGCCCTGGAGTCCGACCCCAACAAGGTAGCGACCACCTCGCATGCGGTTGTTACCGGCCTGCTGAAAACGAAAATGGGATTCCAGGGGCTGGTGGTCACCGATGCCCTCGACATGAACGCGCTGATGCGGATTTACTCCAGCTCGCCGAATCCCTCGGGCGCCGCGGCGGTGGCGGCGGTGAAGGCCGGCAACGACATGGTGCTGATCCCACTGGACATTGACGGCGCGTACAACGGTTTGTTGCAGGCGGTGCGCAGCGGCGAAATTCCGGAGTCGCAGATCGACGAGTCGGTGCTGAAGGTGCTGCGCGCCAAGGCCTCGGTAGGGCTGCACAAGGCCCGCCTGGTGGACCTCGACAAGGTGTCCGAACTGGTGGCGCTGCCCGGCAACCTCGCTTTTGGGCAGCGCGTGGCCGACGCGGCCGTGACCCTGGTCCGTGACAACCGCAAACTGCTCCCGCTCAAGCGCCAAAACGCGGGAACCGCGGCCATCCTCAATCCGTATCTTAAGGTGGAGGAAACACGCAACCGGGTGGTGGCCGTCATTGTCACCGACGACCTCCGCTTCGAGTACGGCCGCGTGTTCGAGCGCGAGTTACGCGCGCGCGTGCCGGATGCGCGGGTGTTTTACGTAGACCATCGCATCGCAGCCGGCTTGACGCCGCCGATTGTCGCCGCTGTCGAGGAGGCGCAGGTGGTGCTGGCGCCGGTGTTCCTGGGCCCGATGGTCAGCAACGAGATGAAGAATTCGCTCGGGCTGCCGCGCGATATGAATGCGCTCATCGAGGCCATTCTGCAGCGCGCCCCGGAGCGCACCGCGATCATTGCCATGGGTAACCCGTACCTGGCCGCCGAGTTCCCCATGGTGCAGAATTATCTGTGCACGTATTCGTTCACCACCGTGTCGGAACTCAGCGCCATCCGCGCGCTGTTCGGAGAGATCGCGATTCGTGGCCGCCTGCCGGTGACCATTCCCGGCGTCGCGCAACGCGGCGAGGGTATTGACCGGCCGCAGCAGGCTGGCCGAGGAGGAACTAAATTCAATGTCACCACGAAAACTGTTTCAGCCCCATGAGAAGTTGCTGGCGGCAATCCTTGCCGTGAGCGCGCTGGCCTTCCTCGCCGGGTGCACGGTCCACGAGGACCGCACCGCCAGCGGCGAAAAGAAGGTGGACATCACCACGCCTTTTGGCAAACTGGGCGTAAACACTGACGTCGACGTGAAGGACACCGGGCTGCCGGTCTATCCGGGAGCGCAACGTGTTGCCGGCACGGAGAAGGACAAGGACGCCGCCAACGTCAACCTTTCGGTCGCGGGCATGGGGTTGAAGGTGGTGGCCATCAAGTTCCGCAGCGACGATCCGCCTGACAAGGTGCTGGCGTTTTATCGTCCCAAGATGAAGGATTTCGGCGGCAAGTTCCTGGAATGTCAGCAGGAAGGCTTCGTCACCTACAGCCACGGCGACGACAGCAAAGAGCTTACTTGCGATAAGCACCACGGTACCAACATGGAATTGAAGGCGGGCACGCCCGACCGCCAGCACATCGTGGCCGTCAAGCCAATCGGTTCCGGCAGCGAGTTTGCGTTGGTCTACGTGATGAAGCATGGCAAGGAAAGCATGTAAGAAGTGGTCGATGGCTAGGCCGCTTTCACTCTTCGTGTAGCCGATGTCATCCCGAGCGAGGGAGGGCTCCCGCGCGTTTTTTCCAGCGCGGGAAACCCGAGTCGAGGGATCTCGGTTTTTTTCCTCTTTTCGGCGACACTAATCCTGAAACTGCTTTAACTGGTCTCTCAGTTGGAACAGGGGGCTTGCGACCGAAAGACCGATTGACCGAGAGACCGAAAGACCGATCGACGTTGCTCCCGCGGTTATTCACTTTGACAACATCACAAAGGCGCTTTCCGGTTGACCCCATCATCCGGAGTAGCGCAACGTGGGAATCGGGCAATACCCAAGTCCGCCGCCATTGGGCCGCACACAACCATGTCGGAGGCGGCGGCAACATTTAAGGCCCCCAGTGCGCCGAGTCCGACGGGACCAGCCGTAAAAATTACCTCGGTGCTGTTCTCTGGAGCCTTAAGGAACCGGCGCATGTCTCGGGGGAGAACCGCGCCGGTTTTTCTTTTTGGCTGACGGCCATCGGCGGTCGGGTTCGAGTAATCCATTCTTCCGCATTCCCCGACCGCCGCGAGCCGACACCCGAGAGCCCTCTCGCTATACAATCCATCCTTCTGCATTCTCCATGAAAGCCGCTGTCATTTCGCGTTATGGCGGGCCGGAGGCGCTCGAGGTCCGCGACGTGCCTCGCCCGCAGCCCAACCCCGGCCAGGTGCTGGTGCAAGTAGAGGCCGCGGGCGTCAACTTTGCCGACATCATGGCGGCACGCGGCGGCTATCCCGGAACCCCGGAGCCGCCCCTGGTTGCCGGGCGCGAATTCGCCGGACGTCGCCTGGATACCGGTGAGCGCGTCATGGGATACACCCAGAGCAAGGCATTCGCGGAAACGATCGCTACTTCGCCGCACCTGCTGTGGCCGGTGCCGGAGAAATGGTCTGCTGCCGATGCGGCGGCCTTCCCCGTCAATTACTTCACCGCTTATTTCGCCTACTGGAAAGCCGGATTGCTGGGCGAAGCCGCTCGCGGCAAGCGAGTGCTGATCCATGCCGTCGCCGGCGGGGTGGGCACGGCGGCGGTGGAGATCGGCGGCGTGCTGGGCGCGGAAATGTACGGCACCTCGTCCTCGGATGAGAAGCTGGCCGCGGTTCAGAAGCTTGGTCTCCAACACCCGATCAATTACCAGCGCGACGATTACGAAGAAAAAATTCGCGAGCTCACTAGCGGCGAGGGCGTGGACGCCGTCTTTGAGATGCTGGGCGGCGAGCACGTCGCCAGGAGCGTGCGCTGCCTCGCCTTCCTCGGCCGCGTCATCACCTACGGCTCCGCCACCGGCGAGCGCGCCTCGCTTGATCCGCGAATCTTGTACGACAAGCAAACCAGCGTGCACGGCTTGTGGCTGGCGAAGATGTCGCAGCGCCCGGAACTCATGCGCCCGGCCTGGGCACAACTGAAACAGTGGATTGACGCCGGGCATTTGCATCCCGTCGTCGGCCACGTGCTGCCGCTGGAGAAAATCGCCGACGCCTACCGCTTGCTGCTGGAGAGAAAGAATTACGGGAAGGTGGTATTGGTGATCGGTGGCTAGTGGCTGGCGTCAGCATGCAATACTTGACCGATTTTCTCTGGATCATCGTGATCTTCGCCGCCATCGGTTGGCGTGGCGTTGAGATCATTCAGCGTTCGCGACTATGATGGCCCGGCCTCCTGCAGGCCGAAGCGCGCAAGCCGCATTGCGCTGGTAATCGCGCGCCTACGCCGGCAGCACAAGAACTGAGGTTCGCAATGACATTCCACAAATGGATTTTCCGCACGGCGACGTTACTGCTGATCGCCACAGCCGCCGCCGCCGCTGACATACCGCAGCTCAGCGCCGACGCCGGCCCGTGCTGGGTGGAATTCACCGTCACCGACACGGCGAAGAAGCCAGTCTATCTCGCCAAGATCATCACCGTCGTGCGCTACGGATTCATGAGCAAGCGCAAGACCGAGCTGGAACTCTCCACCGATTCCAACGGCAAAGGTAAGTTCACCGGCCTGCCGCACGACGTCAAGAAGCCGCTTGCATTCGACATCACCTACAAGGACCAATCAAAAACGGTGACCCACGATCCGGCGACGAATTGCCACTCGGCGGTTGAAGTCGAGTTAGGGAGCAAATGATGAAGGGTCTATCGGTCTATCGGACTGTCGGTCGTCCGGTTTCGAGGGGCGTGCTGTTGGCAGCAATGCTGCTGATGGTGGCGCCGGGGTCGGCGGAGGCGAAGTTTATTCCCGACCCGATCGTCCGCTACAAGATTGACGCGCGCCTGGACGCTCAGAAAAAGACGCTTGCCGGCCGGGAAACGATCGTCTGGAAGAACCACACCGCGGGCCCGGTGCCCGATCTGCAATTCCACCTCTACCTGAACGCCTTCAAGAACAACCAGTCTACGTTCATGAAGGAGGGCGGAGGCCGCCGGCGCCGCCCGGATGAGCGGCCGCTGAAGCCGGAAGAATGGGGCTACGAGCAGATTCGCCGGATCACGGTGGACGGGCAGGATGTGACGTCGAAGCTGGAGTACATCCATCCCGACGACGACAACGTGAACGACCAGACCGTCGCACGGGTGCCGCTGGCAAAGGCGGTCGGGCCGGGCAGCAGCGTCACCATTGAAATTGAGTGGACATCGAAAATGCCGCGGATTTTCGCGCGCACCGGATATCAGAACAATTATTTCCTGTTCGCGCAGTGGTTTCCCAAGCCGGGCGTATATGAGGGCGCGGGCGAGCGTCACCGGCAAACGGCGGGATGGAACTGCCACCAGTTCCACGCGTTCACCGAGTTCTTCGCCGACTATGGAGTGTTCGACGCGCGCCTGACTGTGCCCAGCGACTTCGAAATCGGGGCTACCGGGGCGGAGCGCAGCCGGACGCAGAATCCCGACGGCACTACCACCTACAACTACTACCAGGAAGACGTGCACGACTTCGCGTGGACGGCGGAGCCGAAAACGGACGCGGAGAAGATCACGCGCACCTTTGAGGCCGACAAGCAGGTAACACCCGCGGAAATCGCGGAGTGGTCGAAGAAGACCGGAGTGCCGCCGGAAGAGGTGAAACTGCAGGACGTGAAGGTGTCTCTCATCATCCAGCGCGAGCACCGTGACCAGGTCGATCGGCATTTCCGCGCGATTTTCAACGCCATCAAGTGGTTTGGGCTCTTCTACGGCAAGTATCCGTACGACACGCTGACCGTGGTGGACCCGATCGGCGGGTCGGGAGGAATGGAATATCCGACGTTCATTACCGCGGGCACGCAGTACTGGCCGGCGAAGCACGCGCTTAGTCCGGAGGGCGTCACGGTACACGAGTTCGGTCACCAGTTCTGGTACGGGCTGGTGGGCAACAACGAGTTCGAAGAGGCGTGGCTCGACGAGGGATTCAATTCCTATTCCACCACCAAGGTTTTGGAAAAAGCATATCCGCCGGGAGAGATGTACGAGCGTGTGGCGGGCGTGCCGTATCCAGTGGCAGATTGGACGCGCATGACGGTGCCCCGTTATCCGTGGTACGGAGTGGGGTCGGTGCCATTGGGGCAGTACTTCGAGCGCGTGCCCATGGTGCAGATGTATGCCCGATCCGGGCGCGGCTACTGGCAACGGGCGCAGGCGGACGTGATGGAGCGCTACGCGTGGCTCGACATGGACGGACAGAGCTACGGCGTGCAGGCGTACGCCAAGCCGGAGGTCACGCTGCTGACGTTGGAGGCGATGCTCGGCGACCAGTGGCCGAAGGTCATCCGGACGTATCACCAGCGCTACCGCTTCCAGCACCCCGACGCCATTGATTTCATGAACACGGTGAACGAAGTGTCGGGTCACGATATGAAGTGGTTTTTTGACCAGACGGTGTACGGCACGGGGATGCTCGATTACGCAGTGTCGGTGACTACCGACAAGGCGAAATCCAAAGAGGGTCTGTTCGACCAGAGCGGCAAGCCGGCCTACGTCGGCGCTCCGCACGGCAAGGACAAGGATGGCAAGGACAAGGACAGCGAGAAAGAGTCTGAAGTCCTGGTGCGGCGGCTGGGCGAAATGCAGTTCCCGGTGACGGTGCACGTGCGCTTTGAGGACGGCACGGAGAAGCTCGAGCGCTGGGACGGGCAGTATCGGTGGACAAAGTTCAAGTACGGCGGGAGGGCGAAGGTGTCCTCGGCGGTCATTGACCAGGATTTCAACTGGAAACTGCAGGTGCATCGCACCCACGACAGCTATCTCAAAGAGCCGGTGAAACTGGCGGCGCAGAAGTGGTACCTGCGATGGGTGGTATGGCTGCAGAACGCGCTGCTGGCATTTTCGTTTTTCTCGTAAGTGTCGATGGTCAATGGCCAATGGCCGTTGACAACAGGGAATGCATGTTGACAACAGGGAATGCATGATGAAACCGAGTACAGCAATCGCGCAGGGATTGACAGTAGCGTGGCGGAACAAGTGGATGGTGTCCGTCTTCTTTGGGTGCAATCTGCTGATGGCGGCGGCCATCGCGGCGCCGATGCACGATGCGATCGCCGATCACGTAGGCAATAGCGCCGTCGGCCAGCAACTGGCTGAGGGATTCAGCGCCGCGTGGATGACCGAGTTCGCCATCGTCAACAGCGGATTCCTCGCTAACTTCTCCGTGGCAGTGATGTACGCGGGCATCGTGTTCCTGGCGCTGAATACGCTGCTCTCGGGCGGCGCGTTTGAGGTGTTTGCTTCGGGAGAAGGAGCGGGACTGCACGCGTTTGGACGCGGCATGGGGAAATATTTCGGCCGGTTTGCGCGGATCACGTTGATCGGGTCGCTGCTGTACTTCCTGGCGTTCTGGATATTCAACGGGGTGCTGGAAAAAAGGCTCGAAGAGAAGTTGCAGACGGTGAATGCCGCCGGACCGTGGATGTGGCTCGGGGTGGCACGGGTAGCGCTGCTGGTCGCGTCGGTGCTGGTGGTGAACGCTCTGGTGGAATACGCCAAAGCCGACATGGTGACGGACGAGCACCGGTCGGCGATCGCAGCCTTCCTCCATGCGGCCGGATTTTTCCTGTCGCACTTCGGGCGGGTGATGCTGATTTACATCACGCTGGGGCTGCTGACCATCCTATCGATCGTGGGCTACGTGGTCTTCGCGCGCTGGATGCCGCAGCACTCGGTGGCCACGATTCTCATCTGGTTCGTGGTAGCGCAGGGGCTGCTGTGGATCCGTTGGATGTCGCGGTTATCGTCATGGGCGGCGGCGGTGGCGTACCTCGGTTCGCATGGCGCGGCGCGCGCAACCGTTGCATCTGCCGCCGCGGTGCCTGCACAGACATAAAAAAACTCACCCATCGCCGAACCCGGACGAAGGATGGGGCGTCCACAGAGTATTCGAGCGAGCTACTGCGTCACGGTCTTCACCACATCGCCCACCTTGAATCCCTGTCCCGAGACCACCGTCCCCACCGCCGAAACGTCGTCCACGTCGCTGATCTGGATCTTGCCGACTTCGCTGCTCATGCGGCGAAGCACCTTCCCCGTGGTCGGGTCCTTGATCTCCTTCGAGACGCGCTCGACGCTCATCTGATCGCCGACCTTGATCCCGGCCTTGGCGCCAACGTTCAGCACCAGCTTGCCCGCATCGACGAATGCCACCACGCCCTCGACCTTGATGACGCGCGTTTCCAGCTTGGGGGCGCCGGCAATGACTCCCGTGCTCATCTGGTCGACGGCGATTTTGATCGCCTCACCGATGATCGTGTTCTGGAAGTCGCTGCTGCCGAAATCCACACCCCCGGCGCCGAAGCCGTGCCAGTTGCCGCCGCCGCCAGTCAGCGAGGTGCTGCTGCGCGACGACTCGCCCTTGCCGTCGGCCACCGCGAGGATTTCCGCGGTATCGATGTCAACGATGCGGGCATCCAGGGTCACGATGGCCTTCGACTCCTTGTGCTTGAAGCCGCCCAGGCCGAAGCCGCCCCATCCGCCCCCACCGCCGCCCACACCCTGGTTCTTAGTCTCGTTGCCGAACTGGGTGATGTTGCCGACAATGATGGCGTCCACGCCCAACAACTTGCCGATTTTGGCGGCGCTGTTGGGATTGAAGCGGTCGCTGTTGGAAAAATTCTGTTCTTTTAGAATCGTGTCCAGCTTCGCGCGCTCAATGACGCTGTAGGTGCCGTCTTGTACCAGGCGCTTGACGAGCAAAGCGGTGATGCCCTTGCCCACGTCAATGTCGGTCCCGAAGATGGCGGAGACGTAGCTGCGGACGGTGGAATAGTCGAAATCGAATACCGCGACACGCTTCTTGCGTTCGGCCGCGAAACCGGAAACCGAGAGGAAAACCATCAGCGCGCACAGCGAGAGAATCTTGGACTTCATGCATAGCCTCCACAGCAAATCTTCGATCGCTTCAAAGCGAGTCGGCGACGGGGAAGGGGGGAATTCGTCCGCGCCAGACAATAGTCAAGATCACTGCCACGCAATTCTGCACGAACTGAGGATTTTTGCAAGGGTGATAACCGCCGCAGGACACCGTGGGCAGCAGGGCGCAAAGTCAATGGGGTTACCCATTGTTAACGCAACAGCAGAAAAGCCGAAGGCCGACCACGTAGGTCGGCCTTACTCTTGCAGACGCTAAGTACCAACTCCTAACTACTAACTCCTGCTGTTCAGTACTTCGGCATCTTCGGGTCAACCTTGTCCGCCCAAGCGTTGATCCCGCCGGTCAGGTTCTTCACCTTGGTAAAGCCGGCCTGGCGGAGGAAGTCCACCGCCTTGGCGCTGCGACCGCCCATCTTGCAGTGGGCGACGATCTCGCGGCTGGAATCCAGCTCGTTCACCCGTTTGGGCAGATCGTTCAGCGGAATCAGGTGTCCGCCGAGATTGCAGATCTGGTATTCGTGCGGCTCGCGCACGTCGAGCACGAGGATGTCCTCGCCGGCATCCTGGCGGCGCTTCAGTTCTTCCACGCTGATTTCCGGCATCTTCGATCCGCCCTCGGGCTTCTCCTCGCCTCGGATTCCGCAGAATTGGTTGTAATCAATCAACTCGGTGATGGTGCGGTTCTTTCCGCAGACCGGGCAATCGGGGTTCTTGCGCAGCTTGAGTTCGCGGAACTTCATGGCGAGCGCGTCCACCAGCAACAGGCGTCCGATCAGCGGCTCGCCCTTGCCCAGGATCAGCTTGATCGCTTCCGTCGCCTGCATCACCCCTATCAGTCCGGGCAGGATTCCCAGCACCCCGCCTTCGGCGCACGAAGGCACCAGTCCCGGCGGAGGCGGCTCCGGATACAGGCAGCGATAGCACGGGCCTGCTTCGGTGGCGAACACGCTCACCTGTCCTTCGAAGCGAAAGATGGAGCCGTACACGTTCGGTTTGCCGGTGAGCACGCAAGCGTCATTCACCAGGTAACGAGTGGGAAAATTGTCGGTGCCATCCACCACGATGTCGAACTGGCGGAACAGATCGAGCGCGTTGGCGCTGGTCAGCCGCGTTTCGAATGGCCGCACTTCCACGTACGGATTGATTGCCTTGATCTTTTCCGCGGCCGAGTCCAGCTTCGGCCGGCCCACGTCGGCGGTAGTGTGAATGATCTGGCGCTGCAGGTTGGTGAAATCCACCACGTCGAAATCCACCACGCCCAGCGTGCCCACGCCGGCCGCCGCCAGGTACAGCGCCAGCGGCGACCCCAGCCCGCCCGCGCCGATGCACAGCACTTTCGCGGCCTTCAGCTTGGTCTGCCCGTCCATGCCCACCTCGGGCATGATCAGGTGGCGCGAGTAGCGCAGGATTTCCTCTTTGCAGAGCGTGACGGGTTCGAGTTGGGTGATGGTGGCCATAAGTCCTATCCGATGATCGGATGATCGGGTGATCGGATGATCGAAAATCGGGAAAGATCACCAGATCGCCCGATCACCAGATCACCCGATTCCGCCTGCGATCGACGGCACAATCGACAGCGTGTCTCCGTCCTTCACCAGGGTCTGCTCTTTGCTGAGGTAGCGAATGTCTTCGTCGTTCAGGTACACGTTGACGAAGGCGCGCAAGCGCCCGTCATCGGTGTAGAGGTGCTGGCGCAGCTCCGGGTGGCGCGAAGTCAACCCGCTCAGCGCCTCCGCCACCGTCCCGGCATTCACCTCAACTGCGTCTTTCTTGTCGGCATATTGACGCAAGGGCGTCGGAATCATGATTTTCATAGGCTTCCCAGACTGTTATTGATGCCCGCCAGCCGCGGCCGGATTCAGGCGCTCGGTGATCGCCGGATCATCCGATCACCAGATCACCCGATCGACTTACTCTTCCTCAAACTCCCGCACCAGCACCTTTTCGCTCACCACCTCAACCTGCTCGTCTTCAAAACGCTTGTCCTCTTCGCCCGAGCCGAGCAGCGCGAAGGAGTTGGTCGTCACCGCGCGGCCCTGCTCCACGCTGGTAATGATGTAGGAGCATCCGATCCAGTGCGCTTCCGCCAGGTCGGTCTGCGACCAGCGCGCGGGATGGTCGGGATGCGAGTGGTAGAAGCCGACAATGTCCAGCCCGCGCTCCCGTCCCTGGCGCTGGATGCGCACCAGTTCGTGCGGATCAATGTTGTAGCGGTCCTGCGGCCGGTCGGCGCGCGTGTTGCCGCAGCGCACCGTCTCCACCACCTGCCGTTCCTCGTCTTCCATCCGCCCCAGCAGCACGCCGCAGCACTCGTGCGGATAGGTCTCCTCGCCGTGCGCGCGGAGGGCATTGAACTCGGGTTGGGCGATTCGCAGCATGCCAGAATTTACGAATCGTCGAATTTGCGAATTGTCGAATTCCTCAAGGCGCTCGCTACAAAATTCGTCATTTCGAAAATTCGTCAATCCGTCAATTTCTTCACTCGTCCCAGAATTTTTCGCTCAGGTATTTGTCGCCGCTGTCGGGGAACACGGTGACAATCACCGACCCGCGCGGCGCCGTCTTCGCCACTTCCAAGCAACCCGCCAGCGCGCCGCCCGAGGAAATCCCCGCCAGTACTCCTTCTTCGCGCGCCATTCGCTTCACCAGTTCATACGCGCGCTCGGTGGAGACCCCGAGATCAAGGTCGGCCAGTTCCGGATCATAGATCCTGGGTACGATCGCTGTGGCCATGTGCTTGGTGCCTTCAATGCCGTGGAACGACGAATCCGGCTGCAGGGACACGCACCGGATATGCGGATTCAGTTCCTTGAGCCGGCGCGCCGTGCCCACGAACGTTCCGCTCGTGCCCAGCATGGCGACGAAGTGGGTAATGCGTCCTTCGGTCTGCCGCCAGATCTCGTTCGCCGTGGTCTCGTAGTGCGCGCGCCAGTTCGCGTCGTTGGAATACTGGTCGGCGTAGAAGTAACGAGCGGGATCAGCGGCGTACATCTGGCGCGCCTTGCGGATGGCGCCGTCGCTTCCTTCGCCGGGATCGGTGTACACGATCTTCGCTCCGTAGGCATTCAGAATGCGCTTGCGCTCTACCGAGACGTTGGACGGCATGCACAGTGTGACGCCGAATCCAACCGCAGCCCCGATCATGGCGTAGGCGATACCGGTATTGCCGCTGGTGGAATCGAGCAGCTCGCGGCCACGCGGCAGTTCTCCGGCATCAATGGCTTCGAGCACGATGCTGGCCGCGGCGCGGTCTTTCACCGACCCGCCGGGATTGAACCACTCCGCCTTCGCCAGCACCTCCACGCCGGGCAGCTCTCGCGTGATGCGACCCATCCGGATCAGCGGCGTGTTGCCGATGCGCTCCAGCACACTGCGGCCCAGCTTTTCCGGCCCCGCCTCGCGGGCGACCGGCTTCCGTCGCGTGCTGGGGGAAAGTTGCGTCATAGGCACGGGTTTCGGCTGTGTCCCCACGGCATTAAAATTAACGGATTCTTGGGACAGCGGGCAACAATCGCGAGGCGGGAGGTATCGTATTCGTCCCCAGCGGCCGATTTGCAGCAGCGAGCGCCGTCCGTAACCGTTACCGTCTTGGATGTGGTAGGGTGGTTCGGCGTTACATTTGGTTGCGACTCCCGCCCGCCACGGCAGGCTCCGAAGATGGCGAAGACCCCGGTTCCCAAGACCTACGACGAAGCGATCGCCTGGCTGCGCGATCATGGTTTCGATCTGTTGGAAGCTCCCGGCGTGCAGAACCGCATCTTCATCAAGCAGTACAACTGTTCGGCGGCCATCGAAAAGTCCGGCGACGGCCTGAAAATCTTCGCCTATCCCGGTTACCTCATCGGCGGCGAGATCGCCAAGCTGATCAACCGCGGTTACCAGCAGTTTTTCATGACCACGAAATCCGAAGTGCCCGCCACCGCCGACCAGCTCAAGGCGCTGCACCAGTTCACCGAGGAGCTGAAAGAGGCCATCGGTGCCCCCAGCCTCTACAACGAGTCGCTGGGGACGGTCAGCGGGAACTACATCTACGACCGCGTCCAGCACCGCGATGAGCCGGCCGCCGCGCGCCCGAAAAAGCCGTGGGAAAAAGCAAAAAGCAAGCGCCACGCCTGAATCCTTTTTCTCTTCGAGTGGTGGCTTCAGCCGTCACGTTCAGTTCCTGCAAAGCTGCCGTGCAGGGCGTGAAGAAAACGAGCCCCAGGCATTCCGCCCGGGGCTCGTGCAGTTATGCGGCCGCTTGCGCGGCCGCGCGATTCACTCAGCTTATGGGTCCACCCGCACGATGGTCGGATTGGGCAAACCGCTCACACCGGAGTATGCAACCGAACCCAGGTACTTCGTACCCGAGGTCAGTCCGCTGAACGTCAGATTGATCGTACCCGTCGCTCCGGTTACTGCCGTCGTCGGCGCATTCACGGTCATATTGCCGGCGTCGGCTGAGCCAAGCACCCACGTAAACAGCGTGAAGGTGGCCGGACTCGGCACGGCGAAACCATGCACGTACACGGTGTAGGTGGCCGCGGTCGGGTTGATTAGATTGACTTCCTCGTCGGACGTTCCGCCGCTGCTGGCACCGACCAGCACGCATGTATTGCCGGGTGCCTGGCAATCTGTCCCACGATAGACGTACAGGTCGATGTCGCTGGCGGGGTTGACGTTGGAATTGAACAACGAGAAGCGGGCGTAGGTGGTGCCGGCTGGAATGACCAGGATGTAAGACTTCGTGCCCGGCCCACCTGGAGCGAAGGTATCCGTAGGATCGTCTGCCACGACGTCCGTGGTTGTAGCAGCGGGAACCAAACCCCGCGCCGTCGCCGTGAACGGGCCGTCATATCCGAACTTCACGTTGTAGTTGATCGGGCCGCCGTTGCTGAAGACCGCCGCCGGCGCCGCCAGCGCGACCGGCCGCACTACGGCCGGAATTCGCACGTTGTGCGTGCCGTCAGTCCAGGTCAACTGGCCGCCGGTGTAGGCATTAAACGCGGCCGTCGTCCGTGTGAGGCCTACCGTGAACGACCTCGTTTGCCCCGGAGCCAACGTCAGCGAACTGGGGGTGATCGTTGTCGTGATTCCCGCCAGCCCAGTCGTTGACGCCGTGAATGTGGCGTTCGATTTGCCGACGTTGGTCACGCTGCGCTTCACCGTTTGCGCGCCGGCCATCGCACCGATGGCAATCGAGGCGACATTGAGGTTGCTGGGATCGAGAGAATAGCCCAAGCCGCTCAGTGCGCTACAGGTCGAGGGCGAAACCCCGGTCGTAGTGCCGCACAGGAAGGCCAGCCAGTCGTTGAAGCCGGCGTTGTACACCAAGCCGGGATCGGCAGCCAAATTGGGCCGAACATGGCCCGCGCCCTGGCGGAAGATCACCAGCGGGTTGGTGTTGGGTCCGTCGAGCACATCATAGCCGGTGGTCATCAGGGCCGACTTGATCATCATCGGCGTCCAGTCCGGATGCAGGTTCTTGAGCAAGGCCGCCAGGCCCGCCGTGTGCGGACTGGACATGGACGTACCGCTGTACAGGTTGAACGACAGCCCGCCGTTGCCCGGAGGCGCCACCGCTGCCAGGATGTCCTGCCCGGGAGCGATGACATCGGGTTTCAGCAGATTGCCGGCGCCGGCTTGCAGCGGACCGCGCGAAGAGAAGGAAGCCGTGAACGGCGCCGCGACGTTGTAAACGATTGTCGCTTGTTGGATCGTTCCCGTCGGTCCCACCGTGGCCGCATAGGCGTGTACAGCAGCGTAATCAGTGTTCTGCAGATGCACCGTGGGGACAGAATGGAAGTCAGCGTTAAGCGAACTGGCAGTGGGATTCAACAGGATCATGCCAATGCCACCCGCTTCCTTCACCGCGAGACTCTTGTTGACGCGAGCGGTGATCCCGCGGTCGCAGACCACGATCTTGCCGGCTACCTTGACCGGATCCAGCACGGGTGTGGGCGTCCCGCTGACGACGTTATCGATCGCGGCATAGCACAGCGCTACCTTTGTAGGGTCAGCGCCCGCCAACCCCGCCGCGGTGGAATCGATTACCGGCGCCGGGCCAACGGCCGTGGCAATCGACGCGCCATGGTAATCCGTGCCGCCCAAGGTCACCGTGCCCTCGCCGTTACGATTGTGCGTGCCTGCAGCCACTGTCGTGAGCCACGGGCCAGGGTGCGCAACCGTCGCTGTCGTCGGGCCGCTGTTGCCGGCCGAGGCCGCGACAAACACGCCCGCATCCGCGGCGAACAGGAAGGACACCTGCACCGGCTCGAGGAAGTTGGTTGTTGTCCCGCTGATGGAATAGTTGATCACATCCACGCCGTCGGCAACGGCCTGGTCAATGGCAGCGACCAGGTCGGAAGTGTACCCGCTGGCCTGCGACCCGTCTTGGAGAGACCAAAGGGCCTTGTAGGCGGCGATGCGGGCGCGCGGCGCCATGCCACTGATGGGTCCGAATACAGAGGCCGCACCAGTCGTCGGAACGCCATGATTCCCGCCCGCGGTAGACGCCGTGTGCGTGCCATGGCCGTTGTAGTCACGCGCCGAGGCGAACTCCCACGGCCGTTGCGCTTTGAGGCCGGCATCGCCGCCCCAGCCAGCGTTGAAGCGCTGCGCGCCGATCAGCTTCTGATTGCAGTCCGACGCTGGAAACCGCTCGCCGGGCGTGCACTTCCCGTGCCACCCCGGGATCTGCTGATAACTCATCTTCCCGTCCTTACTGGCATTGCCGTTGAGCCCGGTGCGGTCGGAGAAGCTGAGGCTCTCCGGCCAGATACCCGAGTCGACGTCGCCGATGATGATGTCCTCGCCGGCGCGGCCTACTCCGCCAAGCTGGTCCCATAACCCGCCGGAGTCGGTCAGGCCAAGGAAGGTCGGCGTCGACGATGTGTCGGCGTCTCGCAGTTCGTCTTTCGTAACCGCCAAGACGCCGGGCACGCTCTTCATCCCTTCCGCTTGCGACGCTGTGAGTTCGGCGGCAAAGCCGTTGAACGTGTAACGGTAGTCGTAAATCTTCCGCCCGCCGCCAACGGCGTTCAGCGCGCGATTGTGATGATCGTCCAGATATGCGGCATAGGCCAGGACCTGCGGACTGTTCGGATCGATTTTCTGGCCTTTGCGTGGTTTTGTGGCGGCCAGTCCAGCGATGTCACCTTTATAGCTCACGACAGGTGATTCGATCATTTGTACTACGTAGATGTTGTTAACGGCCCTGGCTTTCTTGCGGCCGAATTCCTGGTCGGAAACTTGCGCGTGAACACCCGCTGCGATCAGCAGAATGCCGAGCGCAGCGATGACACCAGTAAGGCGTTTCATCGAACAACTCCTTTCGTTATCTCGGTATGAAGTGAAGTACGCGATCATCGTGAGGAGAAAAAGTCGTGGGCCGCTCAAAGGCCTGAACATAGACAAACCTCCACAGGAGCTTTGAAGTCGCGAAACAATGCTTCAGCGGGGGGGACCCACGGATCATGCCGGCTTACAACCCGAGTACTAACCCGACTGGCTACTCATTATGGCTGCGTAGGCTGACGCTGAAACGCGCACGCATACTAGACCGCCCGCTACAACAAAAGCAGTGATTTTCGAGAAAAATTTGTGGAGTGAAAGAAAGTGCAGTTTTTCGGGACAAAAAGTGCAAATTATTGCGGCTCGAACACTTCGTCCACGCCCATCATTTTTCCTTTTTCGATCTGCACCGGGCGCGTGATCGGCTTGTACCCGGGCAGGCTCAGGGTCAGCGTGTAGTTGCCGGGCGCCACCGCAAATTTTGCCGGACTCTTCGACGGCGCCGGCGTAGTGCCCAGCCGGATATCCGCGCCCCGCGGTCGCGTGCGCACTTCCAGCACGCCGCTGTCGGATGGATCCTTCCCGAATAATCGACGCAGCCTGCGGAATGGGTTGGACCCCTGGCCCGCGGGAGCGCTGCTCATGGCTGGTTGACCGCCCTGTTCGCCGCCGGGAGCCAGTGCGGGCGCAAAGTTGAATGATTCGCCCAGGGCAACGTCGGCGTACGTGACCCTCGGTTTGAACCCCTCCTTGCGCAGCGCGACACGGTGCTTGCCCGCATTCACCGTGATGCGCGCCGGCGTCACCTGGCCGCTGTCGCTGCCGTCAATGTAGATCGCCGCTCCCGCCGGATCGCTGTTCAGCACCAGGAATCCTTGCGCCACCTGCAGTTGCACGTACAGCGGCAACTTCGTTCCCGCCACCACGTCTGCCTGGCGCGTTGCCGGCTGGTATCCCTTGAAGGTGAATCCCACGGTGTGCCGCCCGGGTTTCAGTCTCTTCGCTGCGAATGGCGTCACCCAGTCCGGATCGGTCTTACCGTCAATCGTGACCTTAGCCCCGAACGGCGTCGATGAAATTTGCAGATCGCCCAAGTCAGCGGGCGTTGCTTTCGCGCCATCGGCCGCTCCCCTCGCCACTTCCTTGCCCCCGGACCGGTGCTTGCCGGCTCTTGCCGTGCTTCCGTTCGCGGCCTCGGTGGCGGCTGGAGGCGACACTTTGCCTGCGTTCACGTCCGCGGCAGGCGGAGTGGCAGGCGGCGCGCTTCGATGCAGTCCAACGTACGCGCCCACAGCCAGCGCGACCAGCAATACGGCGGCAGCGATGGCAGGCAGCCGCCCGCTCTTGGCTGGCGCCGGCGGGCCGTCCGGCTGTCGCGGCGCCGATACCGTGCTGTCCAGCACTGGGGTTGATTTGACCGCCGCCCTCGCATCGGGCGCGGGTTCAGCCTTCACTGGCAGCTTCGCCGCCACAGCGCTGCCCGGTGCCGATACAAATGGCGAAGCCATGGCATCGCTCTTCGAGTCAAATCGAATTACTTCCGGCGCCGGCCTCACCGTCTCGGCTTTGAACCAACCGTACTCCTGCACGGCGCGCCCAAATTCCGCGCCGGTGGCAAAACGCTCTTCCGGCGATTTCGCCAGCGCCTTCATCACCACCGCGCTGAGGCCGGGGTGAATTCCTTCCACCAGGTCGCGCGGCGCGGGCGGGTTCTCGTGCAGGATCTTGTAAATGATGCTGGTGACGTTCTCGCCGCCGAACGGCCGGGTGCCGGTCAGCATTTCGTAGAGCACCACACCAACGCTGAATAGATCGGTGCGCCCGTCCAGCGGCTTACCCTTCACCTGCTCCGGCGACATGTAGTTGGGCGTCCCCACCACTTGTCCGGTGGAGGTCATCCCCGTGCCTCCGCTCTTGGCGATCCCGAAATCCATGATCTTCACCGTGCCGTCCCCGGTGATCATGATGTTGGCCGGCTTGATGTCGCGGTGAATGATGCCGCGCGCGTGCGCGTAATCGAGTCCGGAGCAGACCTGGCGCACGATGTTGGTAGCCTTTTCCACCGGCAGCGCATGCGCCTGCTTCAGCAGGCCCTGCAGCGTCTGCCCCTCGATAAACTCCATCGCGATATAAAACATTCCCTCCTGCTCGCCGGCGTCGTAAATGGTGATGATGTTGGCGTGGTTCATCATCCCGGCGGCGCGCGCCTCGTTCTTGAAGCGGCCCAGGATCTCCTCGTTTTCCGTGCCGTGAATGTCAATGCGCAGGGTCTTGATTGCCACGGTGCGGCCGATGTTGGGATCGGCGGCCCTGTACACCACTCCCATGGCGCCTTTGCCCACTTCACCGATGATTTCGTAGCGGCCGATTCTTTCCATAGCCTGACTCGTTCCGTGGACCGCGCGCACCTCAGGCCGCGAGGGCGCGGGGTTGGGGTGGAAGCGGACCGGCGGCGGTTGCGCGCTACCTACAGCAACTTACCAGCAAATTCAAAGCACCGCGAGTACACGCAACAGTACTTCCAGTCGGATATTTAATGGACTGTCGGACTTGAGATTGTCCACGGCGCACCGACAACGCCGGCCATCAATTCTCCAATTCTTCAATGCCTTGCGCCAGTCCATTTCGAGGGCAATACCGGCGGCTGGTATTGCTCCATGTAGTCGAGCGCGCTGCCCACGTCGGCGGCGAACTGGTACATGCCTCGGTAGGCGGCCTTGGCGAAGCGCTTCTCGTACATGTGCTCGAACAGCACGCTCAAGGGATCGTAATAGCCGCCGGGATTCAGGAACACCACTGCCTTGGTGTGCTGCTGCAACTGCTTCAGCGTGATGATTTCCAGCACCTCCTCCAGCGTGCCGAAACCGCCCGGCATGGCGACGAACGCGTCCGCCCGCGCTTCCATCGTGGCCTTGCGCTGGCGCATGTCGTTGGTGATGATCAGCTCCGTGGCGGCCTCGTAGGCCAGGCCGCGGTCGGCGATGAACTTGGGAATCACGCCCACCACCTTGCCTCCGCCCTGCAGCACCGCGCGCGCCACCGCGCCCATCAGCCCGACGTTGGTCCCGCCATACACCAGGGCGTGTCCGCGCCGCGCCATCTCCGCGCCCAGTTCCTCCGCCAGCGCGAAGAAGGCCGGATCCACCGCGTCGCTCGACGAACTGAATACGCAGATGTTCCTGGTCATGAAGATCCAAGCGGGGTCGCGTGCCCCCTGCCGCGATTCTTGGCCCATTCCGCCGGCGGCGCAATAAGTTTTCTGGTTCTTAAGCAAACCAACTCCAAAATTGAACGGCTGTCATCCTGAGCGAGGGCCAACGCGCCCCGCTTTTGGGCGCGTTGCGACCGAGTCGAAGGCCCCCTACGTTTATCAGGAATGAACGAACGCTGTGCCAATCGGCAATCGAAATCGAAAATCGGCAATCGTCAATCGGCAATCAATTGACGCTCCCTCGCTTAAACCGCTAAAATCTATTGGTTTGCCTGTACTGCCGGGCCCCGTCAGGGGTTGCCGCCGCCGTCCTGGTGAGCGGAGCAGAGCACGCAATGTTTATGGGCCGCGGGCGCTAAGGCGCCGGGCTGTCATGATGGAGGCTTTATGTACGCGGTCATTCGCGCCGGGGGGAAGCAGTATCGTGTCGCGCCTGGAGACGTCATCCGGGTGGAGAAACTCGGCGGCGATCAGCAGCAGGTGGAATTCGGCGACGTGCTCGCCGTCTCCGCCAATCAGGGCGAGCTGGGCAAGCCGCAGGGCGCAGCCCGCGTCGTCGGCCAGGTCGTGAACCAGGTCCTCGGCGACAAAGTGCTGGTCTTCCACTACAAGCGCAAGAAGCAATACAAGAAGCTCAATGGACACCGGCAGCAGTACACCGCGGTCCGCATCACCGAAATCGCTTTTGACGGCCAGAGTTTCAAGGCCGCGGAACAGCCGGTAGTCGTCAAGCGTCCCAAGGCTGCCGCGGTCGAAGCGGCGCCGGAAGAAGCCGTTGCCCCGAAAAAGAAGGCGTCGGGCAGGAAAGCCGCCTCCGCTAAAGCAGCCGGCGCAGCCGGCAAGGCGGCTCATCACGCCGGCAGCTCGAAGGCGGGATCCAAGTCCAAGGGCGGCTCGTCTCCCAAGAAGAAATAGTTCCCGATGGCCGAAAGCCGATAGCCGACGGCCGCTGACAACTGACAACTAGCAACTGACAACTGGTGTTGATATGGCTCATAAAAAAGGTTTAGGCAGTTCACGCAACGGCCGCGACTCGAATTCGCAGCGGCTCGGTGTCAAAGTGTTCGGCGGGCAGACTGTGCCCGGCGGCTCCATCATCGTCCGCCAGCGCGGTACGCCCTTCAAGCCCGGCCTCAACGTCGGCCGCGGCAAGGACGACACGCTGTTCGCGAAAATCACCGGCAAGGTGAAATTCGTGAACAAAGGCCGCTCGGGCAAGTTCGTGCTGGTCGAGCCGGTGGAAGCGTAATCGAGCTGCCAGCTGTCCGCTATCAGCTTGGCCGCTAAGGCACCGGCAGTTGAATCGCTCGTAATATAGGCACGGCGTTGCCGTGCCTTTTCCTTTCGCACTGGAGTTGATCGGCTGAAAGCTGATGGCTGAAAGCTGAGAGCTATGTTCATCGACGAAGCCAAAATCCAGATCAAAGCCGGCAACGGCGGCAACGGCTGCATGGCCTTTCGCCGCGAGAAGTTTGTTCCCCGCGGCGGTCCCTCCGGCGGCGACGGCGGCAAGGGTGGCGACGTCATCATGGAATCCAGCGAGCGCCACAACACCCTGGTCCACTTCCGCTTCAATCCGGAATACAAGGCCGAGCGCGGACGCCACGGCGAGGGCTCCAACTGCACCGGACGCGAAGGCGTCGACGTCATTCTTAAGGTTCCGGTCGGGACCATTGTCTACGACGACGCCACCGGCGAGCGCGTCCACGATTTTTCCCACGCCGACGACCGCATCGTGATCGCCCGCGGCGGGCGCGGTGGACGCGGCAACGCGCGCTTCGCCACCTCCACTCACCAAGCGCCGCGCGAGTGCGAGGCCGGACATCCCGGCGAAGAACGCACGCTGCGCCTGGAACTCAAGCTGCTGGCCGATGTCGGGCTGGTGGGCTATCCCAACGCCGGCAAGTCCACGCTCATCTCCCGCATCTCCGCCGCCCGCCCGAAAATCGCCGACTACCCCTTCACCACGCTCCAGCCCAACCTCGGCGTTGTGGTCGTGGGCGAGGAGCCGAACGACGTTAGCTTCGTCGTCGCCGACATTCCCGGGCTCATCGAGGGCGCGCACGCCGGCGCCGGCCTGGGCACGCAGTTTCTGCGCCACATCGAGCGCACCCGGCTCCTGGTCCACCTGGTGGATATCTCCGACTCCAGCGGCCGTCCCGACCCGGCTAAGGATTACAAGGTCATCACCAACGAACTGGCCAGCTTCGGCGCCGGGCTGGAGCAAAAGCCGGTGCTGGTGGCGGCCTCCAAGATTGACGTCGCCAACAAGGACAAGCTCGCCAAGCTGCGCCGCTACTGCAAGAAGCACAACCTGCCGCTCTACCCCATCTCCGCCGTGACCGGCGAGGGAATCGCAAAGCTGACCCACGCCATCGCCAAAAGGGTCATGGAGGTGCGCAAGGCCGAACTCGCCGCCGCCACGCCCCCGAATGTCGAACCCGTCGCGGGATAAGTGGCCAGTGGCCAGTTCGGAAATCTTATTCTGACCACCGAGACCCGGTGCCTCGGTGGTGAATAGCGGTTTGCATCGGAACGGGAACATCACCAGACACCTCTTTATCATCCATTCCCGCTTGCAACTGGAAACCGGAAACTGGAAACTGAGACTGGCCACTGATCACTGACCACTGGCCACTGCATTTCATGAACGTTGCCATCTTCGGCGGGACTTTCGATCCGGTACATCGCGGCCATCTCAATGTCGCCCGCGCGGCGCAGCAAGCCTACAACCTCGGCCGCATCTATTTTGTCCCCGCCGATATCCAGCCTTTGAAGCAGCGCCAGCCCGTGACGCCTTATCATCATCGCTACGCCATGCTCGCGCTCGCCACCCGCGACGAAAAGGCATTCATCCCTTCGCTGATGGAAGCGCCCGGCCAAGCAGCCCGCCGCACGCCCAGTTTCACCATCAATACCGTGCGCCGCTTCCGCGCTTTGCTGCCCAAAAGCGACCGCCTGTTTTTCCTCCTCGGCATCGATTCTTTTCTGACCATCGCCAGCTGGCGCCAGCCCGAGGCCTTGCTGCGCGAGGTGGAGTTCATCGTCGCCAGCCGCCCCGGATTCTCGCTCGCCGACGTTGCCCGCGCCCTGCCCCGGTCCATGCGTCCCAAGGACGCGGTGCCATTCCGCCACCAGCCCGCGACCGGCGACCTCGCTCTCGGCCGCGTCACCCTCCACATCCTCGCCGGCGTCAAGGAAAACGTATCCGCCACCCAGGTCCGCTCCTCCCTTGCCCACGGCCGCGGCGTCTCCCGTTTCCTGGACGACGCTGTGGCCGCCTATATTGCCAAGATGCATCTGTACAAGACATCCCCGCCGCACGCGCCGAGGTTTCATGCCTAAGAAAAACGCTTTAAAACGCCAGGTCATGGACGCCATCGCCGCCGCCGAGGAAAAAAAGGCGGAAGACGTCACCGTGCTGGAGCTCGACAAGGCCTCCGGCGGCTTCACCGATTTTTTTGTCATCTGCTCCGGTGGCAATCCCCGGCAGGTTCAAGCCATCTCCGATGAAGTCGAGCAGAAACTCTCCCGGGCCGGGTTGCGGCCTACGCACGTCGAGGGCTACACCCAGGCGGAGTGGGTCCTGCTGGACTACGTGGATTTCGTGGTTCACGTGTTCTCGCAAAAAGCGCGGCACTTCTACAACCTGGAGCGGCTTTGGAAGTCGGCAAAACAATGGACCCTGGGGGAGCTGCGTTCCCAGCCCCGGAAACGCGCCCCCGCCAAGCGTTCGCCCCCTGCGCCCGGCCGCCCTCATCGTTCGCACCCCCGCACCCGCAAAGCATGAACCCAGGAAAGCCCACCCTTAGATTTAGGAAAGAAATCTAGAGCTTGTCATCCTGAGCGAGGCATCGCCGCTTTTGCGATGCCGAGTCGAAGGACCCCTACCTTCTTGTGGAATGCACGTGCGACGTGTTTTTCAATCTTCAATCGGCAATCTTCAATCTTCAATCGGCCGATTTCGCAACTCCTGATTCTTTCTGCTATTTTCTCTTGGTGGAAAACAACCCCTCTCCCTCCCCCGACTGGGCCACGCACGCGCGCATGAACGCCGCCACCCGCTGGGAGCGTCCGTCGGCGGAAATGGGACGCGGCGCCACCGAAGCCATCGTCTCCCTGGCGCAACCTCACCCCGGAATGCGCGTGCTCGATGTGGCCGGCGGCACCGGCGCCCCCAGCCTGCAGATTGCGCGCGCCGTCGCGCCCGCCGGACACGTCACCGCCACCGACCTCTCTCCCGAACCGCTGAAGATTGCCGCCGAACGGGCCCGCCAGCGCGGCCTCACCAACATCAACTTCGAAGTCGCCGACGTGCACCACCTGCCGTTTCCCGACGCCAGCTTCGATCTCGCGACCTCGCGCTGCGGCGTCATGTTCTTCTCCGACCTGCCGCGCGCGCTCGGCGAGATGCGCCGTGTGCTCAAACCGGGCGCACGCGTCGCCATGCTCGCCTGGGGTCCGCTCGACCAGCCCTACTTTCAATCCACCGGCCAAGTGATCATGCGCCACACCGGTGCTACGCTTCCTCCCGCGGCGCAGCAGATCGTCAAATTCGGCGAGCGCGGCACGCTGGCCGCCGCCCTCACCGCCGCCGGATTTCGCGAGGTAAAGGAAGAGCTCCGCACCGTGCCCTGGGTGTGGCCCGCTTCCATCGAGGAATTGTGGGAGTACTTCCAGGCCGCAACCGTCCCCTTCCGGACGTTGCTGGATCAGGTCCGCCCCGAACAAGTCGAGCCCATCACGCGCGAGGTCCACGCCGCGTTTTCCCGTTACTGGGACGGCGAAAAAGTGAACATGACCGCCGACTTCGTCCTCGCCTCCGGAGCGCGGTAAGAGGTCGCCGCAAAAAGCTGAAAGCTGACAGCTGAAAGCTGATAGCTTCTTTCCGTGAAACTCCGCATCGCCTGGATCGGCAAAACCAAAGACTCCGCCATCCAATCCCTCACCTCGGACTACCTCACCCGCCTCGCGCGCTATCTCCCCACCGAGTCACTCGCGCTCGCCGACGAATCCGCGCTGCTCAAACAGCTCGAGAAATCCCGCGCGCCGCAGACGCTCGTCCTGCTCGACGCGCGCGGCAAGCAGCTCTCCTCCGAGCAATTCGCGGAATTCCTCCGCCGCCACCAAGACCGCGGCACGCAGTCGCTGCTGTTCGCCGTGGGCGGCCCCGACGGCTTCTCCGACCAGGCCCTCGCTGCCTCCTCCTTTCAGCTCTCGCTGGGCAAAATGACTCTCCCGCACGAACTCGCCCGCGTGGTTTTGCTGGAACAGCTCTATCGAGGATTTACAATCCTCAAGGGCCATCCCTACCACCTGGGACACTGAAGCAGTTTCAGTTTCAAGTTTCAGTCTCGAGCAAGACGGCTCGCCACTGAAACTGAAACTGAAACTGAAACTTATGAGCGACATCCGTAAAGGCTTGATCATCGTCAACACCGGTCCCGGCAAGGGCAAGACCACCGCCGCCATGGGCACCGCTTTGCGCGCCGTCGGTCAGGGCATGAAGGTGCTGATGCTGCAATTCCTCAAGGGCTCGTGGCATTATGGCGAGCTCGACGCCGTGCTCGCTTTCGGCGATCGCTTCGTCATGAAGCAGATGGGGCGCGGCTTTGTGAAGGTCGGCGGCGCCGAAACTGATCCCGAGGACATCCGCATGGTCGAGCAAGCTTGGGCGGAAGCGGAGAAGGCCATCCTGTCCGGCGAGTGGGACCTGGTCATCCTCGACGAGATCAATTACGCCATCAGCTACGGCATGCTCGACCCCGCCAAGGTTGCCGCGGCGCTCAAGAAACGGCCCGAGATGGTGCATGTCATCTTGACGGGACGCAACGCGCACCCGACAATAGTTGATTTGGCCGATACCGTTACCGAAATGCGTCAGGTGAAGCACGCTTACGAAAAGGGCGTCGAGGCGCAGCGCGGAATCGAGTACTGATTTAGTGATTGAGTGATTTGGTGATTGAGTGATTGTGTCAGGTGGCCGGAAACGCGCATCGCACCGCGGCCTCCGACGAAATCACTAAATCACCCGATAGCCATGACTTGGTTCAAACGACAATCCGGCGATCTGGATACCAGGGGCGAGAGGAAGGTCCGCACCGAGGGCTTGTGGGTGAAGTGTGAGGACTGCCACCAGATCATCTGGAAAAAGGACCTCAACGCCAACCTCTATGTCTGCCCCAAGTGCCAGCGCCATTTCCGCGTGGACGCGCGTACTCGGCTGGCGCAATTGCTCGACGATGGCGAGTACACCACCGACGATTTGAATCTCGCCTCCACCGACCCGCTGAAATTCACCGACCTGAAAAAATATTCCGACCGCCTGACGAAAACCCAGAAGGACACCGGCCTGAAGGACGCCATCCTCAACGCGCGCGGCAAGCTGAACGGACGCCCGGTGTTCGTCAGCGCCATGGAATACGCCTTCATCGGCGGCAGCATGGGTTCGGTGGTCGGCGAAGCCATCACCCGCAACATCGAGCGCGCCACCAACCTGCGCATGCCGCTGATCATCGTCTCCGCCTCCGGCGGCGCGCGCATGATGGAAGGCGTCATCAGCCTGATGCAGTTGGCAAAAATTTCCGCCGCGCTGGCCCGCATGGATGACGCCCGCGTGCCCTACATCTCCGTGCTCACCGACCCCACCACCGGCGGCACCACCGCGTCCTTCGCCATGCTGGGCGACCTGAATATCGCCGAACCCGGCGCCCTCATCGGTTTCGCCGGACCGCGCGTCATCGAGCAGACCATCCGCCAGAAATTGCCCGAGGGCTTCCAGCGCAGCGAGTTCCTGCTCGAGCACGGCATGCTCGACGCCGTGGTTCATCGCAAGAACTTGAAGAACTACATCGCCCGCGCCTTGGACTTCATGACGCCCAACAGCAAGACCGCATGAACCGATGTGATCTTCCATTTTCTTCCGCTGTTCACGCCTGAAGCCTGGCGACTGAAGACTGAAGACTGATGTCTTACGCTTCCGCAGTTGCGCAACTCTACGAACTCGGCCACGAACTGGCGCGCACCCCGTCGCACAAGTTCGACCTGGCGCACATGCGCGTGCTGCTGGAAGCGCTCGGCTCTCCGCAGCGGCAATTCCGCTCGGTGCTGATCGCCGGCACCAACGGCAAAGGCTCCACCGCCGCCACCCTGGCTTCCATTGTGCGCGCCGCCGGCCATCGCACCGGCCTGTACACTTCGCCGCACCTGGTGCGCATCAACGAGCGCATTCGCATCAACGGCGAGCCCGTCTCCGATGCCGACTTCACCCGCGCCCATCACCAGGTCGAAACCGCCGCCGTTGGTCTCGTCCAGCAAGGCAAGCTGCCCTGGCATCCCAGCTTTTTCGAGGTGCTTACCGCCATGGCCTTCCTGCACTTTTCGGGCGGGTGTGGCCCGGCTCTCCGGCCCGGGGAAACTGCGCCGCATCCTGTGGATCTTGCTGTCCTCGAGGTCGGCATGGGCGGGCGACTCGATGCCACCAACGTTGTCGAGCCGCTCGTGTCCGTCATCACCGACATTTCGCTCGACCACCAGAAATTCCTCGGCAACACGGTGCGCGAGATCGCCGTCGAAAAGGCGGGCATCATCCGTCCCGGCGGAACCGTCGTCACCCTGCCGCAGCATCCCGAAGCCAACGACGTCATCGGCAATACCATCCTCCACCGCGACGCCCGCACCGTCAGCGCCGTTCCCTACGTTCCGCCCGTCTCACCCGGAGCGGAAGCTCACTCGGGACTCGGGTCTCGCGACTCGGGACTCGCGTACCCGCTCACCGTCATGGGCGAAGAAATCACGGTGGCATCTCCCCTCCTCGGACGCCATCAGTGGCGCAACCTCGCGCTCGCCATCGCCACCGCGGTGGAGTTGAATAGCGCCGGCCTGCGCATCACGCCCCGGGAGATCGAGCGCGGCATTGGCGAAACCCGCTGGCTCGGACGTTTCCAGCGCGTCTCGGTGCCACGTCCCACAACGGGTTTGGGCAGCGAGGGCTCGCAGGAATTCGTCCTCGACGTCGCCCACAATCCCGCCGGAGCGTGGGCGCTCCGTTCGGCGCTCTCGCAGCGCTTTGAAGGGCGTCCCCTGCTCTTCGTCTTTGGCGCCATGCGCGACAAGGCGATTGCCGAGATGGCGGAGATCCTCTTCCCCCTCGCCGAACGCGTCTTCGCCACCTGCGCCGAAAATCCGCGCTCCGCCACCGCTGAGGAGATCCGCGACTCCGCCGCTCGCACCGGCGCCGAAATCGAGCTTGCGGCCTCAGTCCGTGACGCCATCGAAGCCGCCCGCCGCCGCGCTCCCGCCGGCGCCGTGGTCGTGATCACCGGCTCGATTTACGTGGTCGGTGAAGCCATGCAGGCCCTGGGCATCGCCACCGCTTAACCGCCGAGGCCAGCACCAAGGTTAACCGGCGGGAGCTCCAGCCCCGCAGGGGCGACGCGCTGGTAGCCCAGGGCGCCAGCCCTGGGACACTGGCAAAAGAGACACTTCTAGTCCCGTAGGGACGACACGGCTGCATCTGACCCCACGAAAATCTTTGCCCCCGCGGGCGCCCTCGCCCGCGCCGGAATGTCTTGTACAACCCTCTCATTTCACCGCGTCATCTCACCGCGTCTAGGGTTGAATTGCGCAGCAGGAAACTCCCCATGAATCGCCTTGCCGCTATTTGTCTCCTCGCTTCCTGCCTCGCCGCCGCGCAGAACACGCTCCCTCCCAACGCGCCCAGCGCTTCGCAGGGCGAGTCGGAAAAAGAGATCCAGAAAAAAGAGCAGTCGCGGCGCATCCTCGGCGTCGTTCCCATGTTCGGCGTCACCAGCCGGCAAAACGCGCCGCCGCTCACTCCGGGGCAGAAGTTCCACCTCTTCGTGAAAGATGCAGTCGATCCCTTCGAATTTGTGGCGGCCGGCATCGAGGCCGGCATCGGGCAGGCCAACAATGAGTTCCCTGCTTATGGCCAGGGCGCCGAAGGATACGGCAAACGCTACGGCGCCGCGTTCGCCGACAGCGTTTCCAGCAACCTCTTCAGCGGCTTTTTCTATCCCGTGCTGCTCAAGGAAGACCCGCGCTACTTTCGGCTGGGCGAGGGCACGGTCAGGCACCGCATCGGCCACTCGCTGGCGCAGGTGTTC
>DASWAR010000224.1:0-8035 GCA_036391015.1 Terriglobales bacterium | reverse complement strand
CCATGACTGAACAGGAATTGCAGCAAGCTCGACGTCAAAAGTGGCGCCTGGACGGGCGCGGCATGCACACCGTGGAAGAGGCGCGCGAGTTCATGGAAAGCGTCGGCATGTGCCTGCTGTATCCGACGAAGCCGCCGGTGCTGGCGCCGACGTTCCTGGGGGCGTTGGTGGGGACGGACGAGGGGCTGCCGGTGGCGAAGCAGGCATTTGCCGATGCGCGGGCGCGCGAGGCGATCGAGTTGATGGTGCGGTTGCTGCGCGAGAAGTCGGCGTTCGAGGGCTATGTGTTCGGCGAAGCCGGATTCCTGGTGTCGGAGGCGGTTTTCCCTTACCTGTTCGGCGCCGTCGGCGACAAGAATCCCCGGCAGACGCCGAAGCCAGGAGCGCACTCGGAATATTCCCCGCTGGCGCGCGACGCGTTTGAGGCGATCCGAACCCATGGTGCGACGTCCAAGCCGCGCTTGCGCGAACTGCTTGGCGGCGAACCATCGGCGCCCGCGCTGGACCGTGCGCTGAACGAGTTGTGGTCGCGGCTGCGGATCACGAGGGTGGACTACACTGCGGACGAGGGCGCGAAGTGGGACGCGCTGTATCGCTGGGCGCCGGACCGGGTGCGGGCGGGAATTCACATCTCGCTGCCGGAAGCGCTGTCGGCGCTGGTGTCCAAATACCTGGAGGCGGTGGTGGCGGCGGAGCACTTGGAGGTGGAGGAATTTTTCGGGCTCATGGTGCCGAAATCGCGGGTGAAGGAGTCGATCAACGCGCTGCTGGCGGCGCGCGAGTTGAGTTTCGTCAATGTCGGGAAGAAGTCGATGGTGCAGGTGGCGCAGAAAAGAGAGGCGTTCGTGCCGAAACCACGGTGGAAAGCCAGGGGCTAGGGGCTGGGAGCTGGCGACGAGGATGCGTTTCCGCTTTGGAGAGGCATAAGAATTTGTGAAGCGATGGACAAAGTAGGGGTCCCTTCGACTTCACTCAGGGCAGGCTCTTCGACTCGGCGGCGGCGAAAACGGCCGACGCCTCGCTCAGGATGACAACGGGTAAGGTTTTGCGGCTTCGATAGGAATGGCGGAAGACAGCAAGAACCTGGTGATCGCGATTGATGGGCCGGCGGGAGCGGGCAAGAGCACGATTGCGTCGCGGCTGGCGCGCAAACTCGGCTACGTGAACCTGGAAAGCGGAGCGATGTACCGCGCGCTGGGCCTGAAGGCGATCGAGAACGACGTCTCGTTCGACGACGAAGGCGCGCTGCTGGAGCTGGCGCGCAATTCGCGCATCGCGCTGGAGCCGCGGGTGGACGGCAACCGCGTGCTGCTGGACGGGCGCGATGTCAGCGAGCGCATTCGCGAGACGGATGTAACCGCAGCGGCGTCGCGCGTGTCGGTGCACCCGGCGGTGCGCGCCTACATGGTGGCGCGGCAGCAGGAGATGGGCGAGCGCGGCGGGGTGGTGATGGAAGGGCGCGATATCGGGACGGTGGTGTTCCCCAACGCCGACGTAAAGATCTTCCTGGAAGCGGCGCCCGAGGTGCGGGTGGAGCGGCGGTTGAAGCAGTTCAGCAGCGAGGGAAAGAACGTCGCGGCGGAGCTTCAGGAACGCGACCAGCGGGACCGCACGCGGGCGGCGTCGCCGCTGGTGGCGGCGGCAGACGCAGTGATTCTGGATTCAACGCATCTCACGATCGATCAGGTGGTGGAGAGGGCAGAAGAGTTGGTGAGGAAAAAGCTTCGCGGTTAGGGCTAGGGTTGGCGCTTCCCTGCGGGTTCTTGACGCGCCCTCCGAAAAGCAGGTTCCTTGGGGACTGAAGTCCCCCCGGAATGACAACATGAAAAGTCACACGTCATGCTGCGAAATCTTCGCTCGCTTCCCGGTGGCGCTGCTGATCGGCGGATGGAGCGGCGGAGTTGCGGTCGCTGATCGCGGAAAGCCGCGCCAGACGTTCGGCATGTTCCGTCTTTAAATCCCCCGGACGATAACGCCAGGTCCAGTTGCCGTCGCGGCGGCTGGGAACGTTCATTCTGGCCTCGCTGCCCAGCCCGAGAACATCCTGCAGGGGAACAACGGCGAGCCGCGCGGGCGAGGTGATGGCAGCGCGGATAAAAGCCCAGTGCATACCCGCCGGATCCGTGCCGACGTAGTCTTCGGCGGCGCGGCGTTCCTCGCCCCGGGTGGAGTTGAACCAGCCGAGGGTGGTGTCGTTATCGTGCGTGCCGGTGTAGACGACGCTGTTGGGCGGGTAGTGGTGGGGCAGGTAGATGTGCGCTTCGGGGTGGCTGAATCCGAATTGCAGCACCTTCATTCCGGGTACGCCGAGCCGCTCACGGAAGGCGTGGACCTCGGGCGTAATCATGCCGAGGTCTTCGGCGATGAACTGGAAGCCGCCGAGCGCCTGGCGCAAGACGTGGAAGATGTCGTCGTTGGGACCGCGCACCCAGCGGCCATGCACCGCGGTGGGCTCATGAGCCGGGATTTCCCAATAGGACTCGAAGCCGCGGAAGTGGTCGAGACGCAAGTTGTCGCACAGATCGAGCGCCCACCGCATACGTTGCACCCACCAGTCGTAGCCGCGTGCTTGCAGCACGTCCCAGCGATAAATGGGATTGCCCCAGCGCTGCCCGGTCGAACTGTAAGCATCGGGCGGCACGCCGGAAACGACGGTGGGATTGAGATCGCGGTCGAGCTGGAAAATATCGGGGTGCGTCCACACGTCGGCGCTGTCGTAATCCACGAAGATGGCGACATCGCCGATGACGCGAATGCCGCGCCGGCGTGCGGCCTGATGGAGGGCGCGCCACTGCTCGAAAAATGCGAACTGGGTAACGCGTGAAACATCGAGGGCAGCGCCGAGCTCTTCGCGCACACGGGCCAGCGCCTGCGGTTCGCGGCGAGCGAGGTCGCGCGGCCACTGGTTCCAGGCGCCGTGCGGGTACCGGTCGCGGAGACGAACGAAGAGGACGTAGTCGTCGAGCCACCAGGCGTTGTCGGAACAGAATTTTTCGTAGCGGCTGTGCGCGGCAGCGCCGGCGTTGGCCAGGAAGTTGCCAGCCGCTTCCCGCAACAGCGGCAACTTGGTGGCACGCACGTGGTCGTAGTCAATCGCTCCGTGGTGTTCCGACAAAACCGCGAGGCGGCCACGGTCAATCCAGCCCGCATCGGCGAGGCGTTCCATGCTGACAAGCAGCGGATTTCCGGCAAAGGTGGAGATGGAAGAATAGGGAGAGTTGCCGACAGCCACCGGCCCCAAAGGAAGAATCTGCCACAGCGTCTGGCGGGCCGCGGAGAGGAAGTCAAGAAATTCATAGGCGGCAGGGCCGAGGTCGCCGATACCCCCATGCGAGGGCAGCGACGAGGGATGCAACAGAATTCCGGAGGCGCGTTCAATGGTCAAAAACAGCTCTCAGCTTTCAGCTATCAGCTTTACGCTTGCGTTTAGATGGCCTGCGATAGATGAAGGACACGAGGACCAGGAATCCCTTCGTGATCCTTCGTGTCCTTGGTGGTTAATGAGTACGTCAAAAGCCGGTATCGGAGCCCTGGGTCGGCGTCGTAATACGCTTGAGCTCCTGCTGGTTGATCTTGATCTTGCCGCTTTTCTCCATCTGCTTCTGGAGGTTGGTGGCAAAGACCTCGAGGAACTCATTGCGCTTTTTCTGCAGAAGCTGGCCGCGCAGCCGCTCCTTGGAGGCGGCAAACTGCGCCGGCGGCGGTTCCTGTTTTTCCAGCAGGGCGACGACGACGCCATTGCGTCCGGTGTTGATGGGCGCGCTGATCTCGCCCGGCTTCATCTCAAAGACGACTTGCGCCGGACCGGAGAGCGAACCGAGGTCGGGCACCTGGCCGGACGGTCCCACGAGATCGCTGGTCTTCACCGTGGCGCCGGCTTCCTTGGCGGCTTTCTTGAGGTCGTGCAGCGAGCGCGCTTTCTCCGATAGCTCAGCGGTTTTCTGCTGCAGCATCTGGGCCGACTTGTCGCCCTTGAACTCCTGCTCGACGCGGGCGCGGATTTCCTCGAAGCTGGGGCTGCGCGCCGGCTCGACCTTGGTGACCTGGTAGATGACGTATCCCTGGGGGATGTGGACACTTTCGGGCGTGCTCTTGTCGCGCGCCCCGAAGATGGCCGACATCAACTCCGGCGCATTGCCGATGCCGGGCAGCGCATCGGTACGGGTGAACAGGCCGGTGTCCACGACCTCGAAGCCGTTGCCTTTGGCTGCCTTGTCGAGGCCGGCGGTGCGGGCTTCGTTCTGCACCTTGGAAGCGAGCGCGTCGGCACGGCTGGCCGCCTTGTCGGAGGCGAGCTGCGGCTCGATCTGCGGCTTGACCTCGTCGAGCGACTTGACGTGCGCTTCCTGCTTCTCGTCCACGTGGATGATGTGGAAGCCGAAGGTGGAGCGCACGATGCCGCTGGTCTGGCCCTTAGGAAGCGAGAAGGCGGACTGCTCGAATTCGGGGACGGTCTGGCCGCGCTGGATCCATCCGATGGAACCGCCGTTGTCCTTGCTGCCGGAATCTTCGGAAACTTTCTTGGCCAACTCCGCGAAATTGCCGCCGGCCTGGACCTGCTTGAGGACGGATTCGGCCTTCTCGCGCGCCGCCTTCACCGCCGCCTCGTCCACCTTGCCGTCCGGGCCGGGCGCCGGCGTCTTGATCAGGATGTGGCGGACGTTGACCTGCTCGGGCACGCGGTATTGGTCGCGATGCGCGTTGTAGTACTGCTGCAGATCCTGGGGCGCGACCTGCACCTGCTGCCGCACCTTGTTGGTGTCAATCACGATGTAGCGCGCCTGGCGCTTCTCGGGAATGGCGTTGGCGTACTGCTGCTTGTGCTGGTCGTAGTAGGCCTTCAACTCGGCGTCGGTGGAATGGACCTGCTTCATGACGTCTTCAAGGGTGACCACGGCATAGTCGAACTTGACCTTGGTATTCTCGCGCTGGTACTGCTGCGCCAGTTCCTGATCGGAGACGGTGACGCCGCCCTCGATCACGGCGCGCAGCTTGCGGATCAGCAGGTCGGTCTTGAGCAGTTGCTCGAACTGCTGCACGCCCATGCTGAAGTTCTGCTGGATGAAGTTCTCGTAATTGTCCTGGCCGACGAAGTTACCGCCGGGAAACAGTGCCGAGGCGAAGTTTCCGTGCTGCAATTCGCTCTGGAGCTCGGCGTCGGTGACTTTGAAGCCCATGCGATGGGCTTCGGCGACCATCGCCTTCTGGACGATGAGCTGCTGCGCCGCGCGCTGCATCAGGAACGGCATGAACTGCTGCGGGAAGCCGCGCGGGAACTGCTGCTTGCCCATTTGACGGGCGGCGTCCTGCACTTCGTTGACGGTGACTTCCTGATCGCCGACCTTGGCGATGATGTTGCCCTGCGGGTTGCCGAAACCGAAGGCATCGCCGAGGATGCCGCCCGGAACCAGGGTGATGACCATGGCCCCGCAGATGACCATCAGCAGCCCGCCAAGCACGATCTTCTTCGTCTTGCCGGGAGTTTGCAGAAATCGAATCATGTGTCTATTTGCTCCAGAAATGAGTGCGCAGTCATTTCATTATAAACGAGAGAGGGGGCGGGGACGGGGCGATGGCATTGGTGATTTAGTGATTTGTGATTTAGTGATTTCTGTTTGCCATGTAACGATCTATCGAAATCACTAAATCACAAATCACTAAATCACAAATCTTCTTCGATTCCCGTGATCCGCAGGCCGGCAGAATGGACTTTGTGGCGGATGTTCAGGGTGATGAGCAAGGCCGTGATTTGCTCGACGATACGGGAGTTCTCCAGCTTGCCGCCGTCAAGCGGGCGCGCGCCGGGGATTTTGCGGGCAAGTTCGTAGGCGACTTCTTTAGCCTTCTCGTGGTCGGTGCAGACGATGACGTCACATTCGACGGGCAAGTCGGTTTCCAGCAGCGAGGCCGAGATGTTCTGAAACGCGCCCACGACGGCCACGCCCTGCGGGACCATTTCCGCCGCTTGCTGCGCCGCCGAACCCTGCCACACGCCGAGCACGCGCGAGCCGCGGTCGCCGACGCCGCTGGCCAGCGGTACGGTGGCGCAGACCAGCACCGTGCCGGGGCGGAAGTGATTGCGCAACTGCTTCAAGATTGCTGCCTGACCTTCGAAGGGCACCGCCAGCACCACGACATCGGTGGCGCGGACGGCGGCGGAGTTTTCCATGCCTTCGACGACGGCGTCCGATCCAAGACTGCCGCAGAGGTACTGGGCAGTGGTGCGGGCGCGGCTCTCGTCGCGCGAACCGATGATGACGCGCAGCCCGGCGCGCGCCCAGCGCGAAGCCAGGCCGCGTCCTTCGGGGCCGGTACCGCCGACGATGGCAACGGTGGCGATCATGATCAAAACAGTTTCAGTTTCAGTTTCGGTTCCACAATGGTCAGTTCACACCTAACGCCGCACCTGTCTCCACAGCCTTGTCGCGATATTCCAATTTCGTGTAAGTGGTATTGCGCTCGGCGGGCAGGCGGCCGAGTTCGCGAATACGCTCGTGGAACTGTTCCGGGCTGAGGTACTCGCCGAAGGTGGCGCCCGCCAGCCGCGAAATGTTTTCGTCCATCAGCGTGCCGCCGTAGTCGTTGGCGCCGGCGCGCAGGCAGAGTTGCGCCGTCTCGCGGCTGAGCTTCACCCACGACACCTGCACGTTGCGGATGGCGCCGGCGAGCATCACCCGGGCCAGGGCGTGGATCTTCAAATGCTCGGCGAGCGTGGGGCCGGGACGCGCCATGCCCTCCTGGAACAAAACCGTGTTCTGGTGGACGAAGCCGAGCGGCACGAACTCGGTGAAGCCGCTGGTCTGCGACTGGATGTCGCGCAGCAGCAGCAACTGGTTCACCCAGTGTTCGGTGGTCTCGATGTGACCGTACATCAAAGTTGAGGTGGTGCGGATGCCGCACTGGTGCGCGGTGGTGATGATCTCGCGCCAGCGCGCGGTGGAAAGCTTGTTGCGGGAGATGAGCGTGCGCACGTCGTCGTCGAGAATTTCGGCGGCGGTACCGGGCAGGGTGTCGAGGCCGTTGTCGCGCAGCATGGCGAGGTAATCGCGCGTGCTCATGCCGGTGAGCTCAATCCCGTAGGAGACCTCCATGGGCGAGAAGGCGTGGGTATGCATGTCGGGCACGGCGCTTTTGACGGCGCGGAGAATGTCGCGATAGTAGAAGGGCGGCAGACCACGCGGCAGCCCGCCCTGGATGCAGACCTCGGTGGCGCCGCGCAGGCGGGCTTCACGGGTGCGGCGGGCGACGTCTTCGAGTGTCAGAGAATAGGAGTCTTGTTCGCGCGGGCCGCGGCTGAAGGCGCAGAACTTGCAGCCGACGAAGCAGACGTTGGTGAAATTAATATTGCGATTGACGACGTAGGTGACGACGTCGCCCACGATCGCGCGGCGCAGTTCGTCGGCGGCGACAACCAGGGCAAGCAGGTCATGATTTTCGGCGGCGGCGAGGTGGAGATATTGTTGGCGCGTGAGGCAGGCGCCGTCGTGGGTTTCGAGGACGGCTTCCAGCGAGGCCCGGACATCGGGCGAGGCTTTGGCGGCAATGTCTGTCCAGCCGATGGTTCCGAGTGCATCGAAATTCTGCGCTGTCATAATTCCTCGCGCGAAGTACCTCAGGGGCTAAAGCCCGGCTTTTGATGCCAGGCAAACAGCAGTCCTAAAGGCCTGCTCCACCCGGTTGCCATCGACCGCCGACTTCTTTCAGCGAAATAAATCGCGCTTCGCGGGGCGGATCAGGTCGCGACCGCGGCCGCGTCCCGGCTCGTAGTCGAACCCGCGAATGATACACGCCGGCATGCGCGAGAGCTTGCCACAGGCCAGCCCGGCCATCCCGGCCAACTCGTCGGCGGCGGCTTCCAGGCTAACCCGCAGCGGGTAACCGTAGGGATCGCGCTGCGCGCGGTAATCGCGAAAAGCCTTCATGCCGGCCACGCCGATGGCCGCCTCCGCCAATCCTTCGCGCCACGGACGCCCGAAGGTGTCGGTAATAATAACCGGAACGGAGAAGCCCAGGCGGCGCCGCAATGCGCCATAGA
>DASWAR010000223.1:0-5982 GCA_036391015.1 Terriglobales bacterium | reverse complement strand
ACACGTCCACCAGGAAGCAACGGCGTTTTTCGCCGTGACCTCCAAGAAATCCTAACCACGAAGGGCACGAAGGTACACGAGGGCAAGAAACAAGGCCGGATTCGTGTCCGGCCTTTGTGTTCCTCTGTGCCCTCTGTGGCTAATCGCCCTTTTGCCGATTACGCTTGCGGTTTCCAGCGCAGGACCGGTTGCCGCGCCGCTCTGGTTTCATCCAGCCGCGCGATGCGCGTCGTGTGGGGCGCATTGAGCACGGTTTCGGGCTCGCTCTCGCATTCCTCAGCGATGCTTTTCATCGCATCAATGAATAAATCCAACTCTTCCAGCGACTCACTCTCCGTCGGCTCGATCATCAGTGCCGCGTGCACGATCATCGGGAACGAAACCGTGTACGGGTGGAATCCGTAATCGATCAGCCGCTTGGCGATGTCGCCGGTCTTGATGCCCTTCGCCGTCTGCTTGTGGTCGCTGAACACCACCTCGTGCATGCTCGGGGTCGAGTACGGCAGTTCGTACACGCCTTCGAGTTTTTTCCGGATGTAATTGGCGTTGACCACCGCATCCTCGGTGGTCTGCAGCAGGCCGTCGCGCCCGTTGGCCATGATGTACGCCAGCGCGCGCACGAGCATCCCGAAATTGCCGTAGAAGGCGCGCACTCGGCCGATGGACTGCGGGCGATCGTAGTCGAAGCCCAGTGTCCCGTCCTTCTTGGTCACGACCACCGGCACTGGAAGGAACGGCTCGAGGATTTTCTTGCACGCCACCGGACCCGAACCCGGCCCGCCGCCGCCGTGGGGTGTCGAGAACGTCTTGTGCAGGTTGAGGTGCATCACGTCGATGCCGAAATCGCCCGGCCGCACCTTGCCGACCAGGGCGTTCATGTTGGCGCCGTCCATGTACACCAGCCCGCCCTTGCGGTGCACGATGTCGGCGACTTTGTGGATCTCCTGTTCGAACACTCCCAGCGTGTTCGGATTGGTCACCATCAGCGCCGCGATGTCTTCGTTCATCTGCGCTTCCAGCGACGGGATATCCACCATGCCGCGCGCATTCGATTTGAGGTTCTCCACCTCATAGCCCGCGATCGCCGCCGTCGCCGGATTCGTGCCGTGCGCGGAATCGGGGATCAAAATCCTTTTCCGCGGATTGCCCTTGGACTGCAGATACGCGCGCGCCAGCAGGATGCCGGTGAGCTCGCCGTGCGCGCCCGCCGCGGGCTGCAGCGTGATCGCCTCCATGCCGCAGATTTCCATCAGCGCCTTGCGCAGCGCCTGCAGGATGAGCAGCGCGCCCTGCGACACCTTCTCCGGCTGGTAGGGGTGCGCGTTCGCCAGCCCGTCCAGGCGCGCCACGATCTCGTTGATCCGCGGGTTGTACTTCATGGTGCACGAGCCGAGCGGGTACAGCCCGGTGTCCACACCGTAGTTCCACGTGGAAATGCGGGTGAAGTGCCGGATGATTTCGATCTCGCTGACCTCGGGCATGTTCCCCAGGTCGGCGCGCGCCGCGTTGCCCAACAGCTTGGCGGGATTCACGTCGGGAACGTCGAGCTGGGGCAGCTTGTACCCCTTCTTTCCGCGCGATGACTTCTCGAAGATCAGGCCTTCATTCTGGATAACGTGGGTGGTGGCCTTCTTGATTTTGCCGCTCATCGCGCCACCCCCTTCGCCGCCGCGTCAATCGCAATTTTGCGTGTCAACTCCGTGCAGCACCACAGCGACGCATTCCCCAGCTCGGGATAGAACTTCTTCAAGGGGAATCCGCCGATGATCTTCTGTTGGAGGATGCGGTCGTTCAGCGCCTTGGGATCTTCGCCGGTTTGCACCACGAATTCGTTGAACCGCGGCGCGCCCCGGAACAGCACCTTGGCCGTCTTGCCGAACTGCTTCACCGCGTACGCCGTTTTCGCCAGGTTGTGGGTGGCGAGTTCCTTCAGCCCCTCGCGCCCGTACACGGTCATGAAGATGGTCGCCATGAGCGCGATCAGCGCCTGGTTGGTACAGATGTTGGAAGTCGCCTTCTCGCGCCGGATGTGCTGCTCGCGGGTGGAAAGCGTCAGCACGAAACCGCGATTGCCGCGCTTGTCCACCGTCTGCCCGACCAGCCGGCCCGGCATCTGGCGGACGAATTTTTCCTTGGTCGCGATTACGCCCGCGTACGGCCCGCCGAAGCTGAGGGGCACGCCGAATGACTGCGCCTCCATGGCCACGATGTCCGCCTCGGTGGGCGGCTTGACGATGCCCAGCGAGACCGCCTCGGCGATGGCCACCACCAGCAGCGCGCCCTTGCGATGCGCGATCTCGGCGACAGCGGCCACATCTTCGACCGTGCCGAAGAAATTGGGCGACTGGATCAACACGCACGCCGTGTTGTCGGTGATCGCCTTCTCCAGGGCAGCCGTGTTCAACCGCCCGGTATCGAGGAACGGGACCTCCGCGATCAGCATGCCCTGGTTTTTGGCGTAGGTGGCCAGCACCTCGCGGTATTCCGGGTGCACGCTGCGCGCCACCACCGCTCCCTTCCTTCCGGTCACACGCGCCGCCATCATCACCGCTTCGGTGGCGGCGGTCGAGCCGTCGTACATCGAGGCGTTTGCCACCTCCATGCCGGTAAGCTCGCAGACCATCGTCTGAAATTCGAAGATTGCCTGCAGGGTCCCCTGCGAGATCTCCGGCTGATACGGCGTGTAGGCGGTGAAAAACTCGCCGCGCGAGATCAGCATGTCAATGAGGACCGGGCGATAGTGGTGGTAGGCGCCGGCGCCCAGGAAATTGGCGTAGGCGGACGCGGCGGTGTCGGACGCGCGCTGCCGAAACCAGTCCAGGATGTCGGCTTCCGCCATCGAAGGCGCAATATCCAGCTCGCGTTTTAGCCGGTATTCCGCCGGAATGGGAGCGAAAAGCTCGTCGACGGAGCGGATGCCGATTTCGCGCAGCATCAACTCCCGGTCTGCTGGGGACTTCGGAAGATAGCGCATAGGATTTAGTAATTGAGTAATTTGTAATTTGTAATTTCCGTCGGGCGAGAAACATGACGAATGCTCGCCGTTGGCCGGCTGCCGTCCAGGCCAATTGCAAATTACAAATTACCAATTACAAATCCGCGGCAACTTCCATTGTGCTATCAGTCCTGCTAAATCAGTGCCCCGCTTCCTCGGCGACGAACTTCTCGTAATCGGCGGCGGAAAGCAGCTTCTTCACTTCCGACGGATTGCTGAGCTTCACCTTTATCATCCAGGCGCCGTGCGGGTCAGCATTGATCTTCTCGGGCGCAGTAGCCAGGTCCGGGTTAACCTCGGCCACCGTGCCGGAGGCCGGCGCGTAAATGTCCGAGACCGCCTTCACCGATTCCACCGTCCCCAGGCTCTTGCCCTGCGTCAGCGTCGCCCCGGGCTTGGGCAGCTCGACGAACACGATGTCGCCCAGCGCCTTCTGCGCGTGGTCGGTGATCCCGATCACGCCGGTATCGCCTACCACCTTGATCCACTCGTGCTCTTTCGTATATTTCAAATCCGCCGGATAGGCCATTTTGTCGTGCTCCAATTACGGCAAAAAATAGAATGACTTCGTCACTTCGAATTGGACTGCCTGAAGCCTAACGCCTGCAGCCTGAAGCCTAGACTTTCTTCGGTCGCTTGTAGAACGGCGTTGGCACCACCTTCGCCTTCACCGCATTACCGCGAATCTCCACCCCGACCACCGTGTCCAGCTTTGACTGTGAAGGCGGCACGTAGGCCAGCGCGATGTTCTTCTTCAAAAACGGCTCATACGAGCCGCTGGTCACGTATCCGATCTGCTTGCCCGAGTCGTCCAGCACCTTGTAACCGTCGCGTCCGATGCCGCGCTCGATCATCTCCAACCCGACCAGCGTGCGCGTGATCCCGTCGGCCTGCTGGCGCTCCAGCGACCTGCGTCCGATAAACTCGCCCTTGTCCATCTTCAGCCACCGGTCCAGCCCCGCTTCCAACACCGTGATGGAATCGGAAATCTCGTGCCCGTACAGCGCCAGCTTGCCTTCCAGCCGCAGGGTGTTGCGCGCGCCCAGGCCGCACGGCAGAAGATTGAATTCCTTGCCCGCGGCCAGCACTTCATTCCACACCCGCTCGCTGGTGGCTTCGTCGGTGGGAACGTAGATCTCGAACCCGTCCTCGGCGGTGTAGCCGGTGCGCGCGATCAACGTGTCTTTCAGCCCGCACACCGTGCCGCGCGTGAACCAGTAGAACTTCACCTTCGACAGGTCGGCGTCGGTCAGCTTCTGCAGCACGTCCACTCCGCGCGGGCCCTGGATGGCAATCTGGGTGAAGTCATCGCTCAGGTGCTCGACTTTGCAGTCGAAGGAGCGCGTGTTCTCGCGCACCCACGCGATGTCCTTCTCGCGCGTCCCGGCGTTGATCACAAAGAAGAAGTCGCTCTCGCCGAAGCGGTGGACGATCACGTCGTCCACAAACGTACCCTGCGGATACAGCATCGCCGAATACTGGCATTGCCCGATCTGCAGCTTCGAGGCGTCGTTCATCGTGATGTGCTGCACCGCCGGTAGCGCCTGCCGGCCGGAGACGCGGATGTCGCCCATGTGGCTGACGTCGAAAATTCCTACTCCCGAGCGCACCGCCAGATGTTCCGCGATCAAGCCCGCCGGATACTCCACCGGCATGTCCCATCCGTTGAAGTCCACCATCTTCGCGCGCATCTTGCGATGGACCGCATTCAGTGCCGTCTTGCGAACCTTTGCAGTTGAAACGTCGGACGAGGAAGACACGGTATCTCTCTCCAGGGCCTCTGTCGGGGCGGATGAGAAGCGATGAACGGGGTAAGGTATCACGCGCTCTGGGACGGGTCAAACACCTGCTTAAATCCATTTTGGGCCATGGCGGCCGTACCCCCGCCCTTTTCACGCAGCCGGTTTCGCGCTACATTCGCGCCATGGCAGAAAAATTTCACTGCACCCTCTGCGACCTGGAAGAGTCTCGCTGCCAGTGCGACAGGTACTGCTCCATGTGCCAGGGCGGCCACGATGTCCGCCTCTGCCAGGACGGCTTGTACTACTGCCTGGAATGCCGCGAAGCTTGTGACCTGCAGGCGCAGGCGTGATGCCGCCGATGAATGACGACGAACTGCTGCAAGCGGCTCTCTCCCAAGCCCGGCTCGGCCTGGCCGAAGACGGCCTGCCCATCGGCTCCGTGCTCGCCGATGCCGACGGCCGCATTGTCGCCGGCGGCCACAACCTCCGCGTCCAGAGCGGCGACCCCACCGCCCACGCCGAAATCGTCTGCTTGCGCAACGCCGGACGCCGACGCGACTGGCCGCAGCTCACCCTGGTCTCGACGCTCAGCCCGTGCATCATGTGCACCGGCACCAGCCTGCTGTTCCGCATCCCGCGGGTCATCATCGGCGAGAACCGCAATTTCCGTGGTGCGGAAGATTTGTTTCGGGAGCGCGGCGTGACTTTGAATGTGATGGACGATCCCGAGTGCATCGAACTGATGCGCTCCTTCATCGCCGCCCATCCTGCTCTGTGGGACGAAGATATTGGAATTTGAGGATTTACCACGAAGCCCGCATCGCTACCTGGAAGCCCGCCAACGCATCGGCGAGCGTCGCGAACATGGGAACGATTGAGCTCATACGCGTCAGTTGCAGCGTCTGCTCCCGACACTAGGTACTCGGTGCGCGCGCGCGTACAATTCCCTCGCTCGCACGCCATGGATGCCGAATTAACCGTCGAACTCGCGGCCGGCGATCCCACTCTCGCCATTCCCTGGTCCTCCGACGACGGGCGACTGCGCTACCATGACCTGAAGCGCCGTCCCGACCTGCTTCTCTATGTTGACGAGGCCAGCCGGTACCAGGAACTGGCGGAGTTCCTGGTGCAGATCAATCTGCCTACCTCGCTGCTGCAATCCGCCAAATGCGACGCCTGGTACAGCACCGAACTCAGTGAGCCGGAAGCCATCTACGGCGCTGCCGGCAAATTCGTCTCCTACGT
>DASWAR010000222.1:0-11129 GCA_036391015.1 Terriglobales bacterium | reverse complement strand
GTGCGCACCGGCCGCGCCTCGGTCCACATGCTGGACGGCGTCCAGGTGGAGTACTACGGTTCCACGATGCCGCTCAACCAGATCGCGCAGGTGCACGCTCCGGAATCGCAGCTCATCACCGTGCAGCCCTTCGATCCCAGTTCGCTGGGCGGCATCGAGAAGGCCATCCGCTCCGCTGATCTCGGACTTAACCCGATGAACGACGGCAAGCTCATCCGCGTCCCGGTGCCTGCCCTCACCGAAGAGCGCCGCCGCGACATGGTCAAGCACCTGCACAAGATGCTCGAGGAGCACCGCACCGCCGTCCGCAACATCCGCCGCGACGGCAACGACGGGATCAAGAAAACTCTCAAGGACAAGAAAATCACCGAGGACGACGAGCGCCGCGCCCTCGACGAAATCCAGCGCCTCACCGACGACGAAATCAAGAAAATGGAAGAGCTCAGCAAGTCCAAGGAAAAAGAAGTCATGACCGTGTAGGCGTGTGGCACACAGCCTGCCCTGCTTTTGCCGAGCGAAGCGAGCCCTGAGCGGAGCCGAAGGGGCAGTCGAAGGGCGCCCTCGCGCGTGCCGGTGGAAGCGCCGGGCTTCAGCCCGGCGAAGAAGCCAGGACTTTAGCCCTGGGCCCGCTTACAACTCGCAACGTTTTTTCCCAAAATAAAACTCACGGCTCAAATTGGCGTAAGAAATTTCAGCGCAATGCTTGCCTTGAGCGGACAATAAGCCAAATCGGGGGTGCGCCATGCGTCACGATGTTGATTCCGCGCTCGCCGTCTACGCCATCAACGACTCCTCCGGGGATGTAGCCGTGGACGACGAACTCGACCTCCTCGCCGGCGAAGATCAGGAATTCTGCCCGGTGTGCAGTGCCGAGTTGGTGGAGTTCGAAAGCGACCCCTTCGCGCTCCACTGTCCGGTTTGTGACTACCGCTATCGCTAGTTTCATCCCTTCGCGATGCGGGGTCCCCGGCACCGGGGTCCCCACGGCACCCCGCTTTTGGGTGCCGTGGGGTGGCATTGCGCGCCGCTTTTGCGCGTGATGGGGTGCTGGTATGCTGGTTGTCACACCGGCCTATGACAACGAAGGTCGTCCACGCCGCTTGTCCTCATGACTGTCCCGACGCTTGCGGCGTCCTGATCACCGTCAGGGAAGAAGATGGACGCGCGATTCGCATTCAGGGCGATCCCGCCCATCCGGTCACGCGCGGGTTTCTCTGCGCCAAAGTCGCCCAGTATCTGGATCGCGTTTACTCGCCCGACCGCGTCCTCTATCCCTATCGCCGCATCGGTCCCAAAGGCTCGCGCGCCTGCAACCAGCAAGACTTCCAACCGATCTCCTGGGACGAAGCCCTCGATGAAATCGCCACACGCTTCCAGCAGATCGCGCGCGAGCACGGCGCCGAAGCGATCCTTCCGTATTCCTACGGCGGCACCCTTGGGGTGCTCAACGGCGCGTCCATGGACCGGCGCTTTTTTCATCGCCTGGGCGCCTCACAACTCGATCGCACCATCTGCTCTATTGCCGGAGAAGTCGGCATCAAGTCGGTGTACGGTGCCAAGCTCGGCACCGAGCCTGAGCAATTCGCGCACTCCCGCTACATCATCGCCTGGGGCGCGAACATCCACGGCAACAACGTCCACCTCTGGCCCTTCATCGAGGAAGCGCGTCGCAACGGCGCCAAGCTGGTGGTCATTGATCCTTACCGCACCCGCACCGCCGCCTGCGCCGACTGGTATCTGCCCATCAATCCCGGCACCGACGTCGCGCTCGCCCTCGGCATGATGCACGTCATCATGAATGAGAACCTGTTCGATGCCGAATCCGTCGCCCAGCACACCTTCGGATTCGACCAGCTTCGCGCCCGCGTGCAGGAGTATTCACCTGACCGAGTGGCGCTCTGGACGGGCATTTCCGCCGGCGACATCGTCGAGCTCGCGCGCCAATATGCCACCACGCGTCCCGCCGCAATTCGCCTCAATTACGGCGTCCAGCGCTGCGAAAACGGCGGCATGGCGGTGCGCGCCGTCTGCATGCTGCCGTGCCTCATCGGGGCCTGGAAGCAAGTCGGCGGCGGACTGCAGCTCTCCACCAGCGAAGCTCACAACCTGAACAAGAATGCGCTCAAGGGAGCGGAACTCATGCCGCGTTCCACGCGCGTCATCAACATGGTCGAGCTGGGGCGCGCGCTGAATGTGGTGAACGATCCGCCGGTGAAAGCGCTGTTCGTTTACAACTCCAATCCCGCGGCCGTCGCTCCCAATCACAATTCCGTGGTGCGCGGCCTGCTGCGGACTGACCTGTTCACCGTAGTGCACGAACAGTTTTTCACCGACACCACCGATTACGCCGACATCATCCTGCCCGCGACTACTTTTTTCGAGCACAAGGACCTGCAGACCGGCTACGGCCATTACTACATCCAGATTTCCAACCAGGCCATCGAGCCGCTCGGCGAGTGCCGCTCCAACGTGGAAATGTTTCGCGCGCTGGCGCTGCGCATGGGATTCGGCGATGCATGCTTCCGCGAATCCGTGGACGACATGATTGATCTGGCGCTCTCGTCGGAGCATCCGCACCTGGCGGGCATCGATCGTGTGCGTCTGCAACGCGAATCCCACGTGCGGCTCAACTTTTCGCAACACGCTACCCGTAACTCAGGAAGTGGCGGGGTCGCGCAGAACTCAGGGGATGTCATCCTGAGCGAGCCCGCGCCGGGGTTGCGCGGGCCAGTCGAAGGACCCCTACCTGGCGCCGCCTACTATCTCCCCTTCGCCCACGGTTTTCCGACCCGCACCGGCAAAGCGCTGCTCTACAACGAAGAACTCGCCGCGCAAGGACTCGATCCGGTGGTCTCTTTTACGCCGCCCAAGGAATCGCGTCACAGCGGCGATGCGCGCTACCCGCTCGAACTGCTGGCTCGCAAGTGCGACAACTATCTCAACTCCACTTTCGCCAATCTTCCGCCGCAACAGAAAATGGAAAATCCCGATCTGCTGGAGATCAGCGCCGCCGACGCCCAAGCGCGCGGCATTGCGGATGGCGATCGCGTGCGCGTGTTCAATTCCCGCGGCGAAATTCTTCTGACGGCGCGGGTCAACGACGCCACTCGCGCGGGTGTGGTGGCGGCGCGGCTGAACTGGGCCAAGCTCACCGGGCAAGCCCGCAACATCAACGTCCTGACCTCGGAGCGGCTCACCGACATGGGCGGCGGCGGTACGTTTTATTCCGTTTTGGTGGAAGTCCAACCCGCACCGCCCGCCTGATCCCGGCCGTTGTGGCACTCCGCCGGTCGCGCCGCCTCATCGCCCGCCACAGCTTCACGGTCCACCGTCGAGAGATTGTCCCTTGATGCGGGTTGGATACGTGGGATGATCGCCGGCCGCGCGACGCTCTTTGGCGTGAAACTCGCGCCGCCTTGTATAATGGCCAATTCCGCTTCTACTTGTGATTGAGGGTCGGACTATTTTTTATCCTCTGGACCATGCTCTGGCCGTCGTACGCGATGGAAAGGCTCCACTTACGCGCCTTCATCGGGCGGCGGTGGCGCCGCGCCTGCTGCCACTGCTCGTCCTGTTTGCCTCGTTTTTCTGGTGCTCCGTTCCCGCCCTGGCCCAGCAGGACCTGATTGTGGACACCATCCCGCATGGCAACCGCCGTATCCCTGCTGAGACAATCCGGGCCCGCATTTTCACCAAGCCGGGAGACGTTTACGACCAGGCCGCCTTAGAACGCGACTTCAACTCGCTGTGGAATACCGGCTATTTCGACGACATCCGTTTCGAGCGCGAGCAGACCCCCAAAGGGTGGGTCATCCACATCTACGTCAAGGAAAAACCCACCATCCGTGAAATCAAGTACCTGGGACTCAATTCGGTTTCGCAAAGCGATGTGCTCGACCGCTTCAAGGAACGGAAGGTATCGCTCACCCAGGAAAGCCAGTACGATCCCACTCGCGTGAAGCGCGCCGAGGTTGTCATCAGGGAACTTCTGGCCGAGCACGGCCGCCAGTTTGCCACCATCCGCACCGAAGTCCGTCCCATTCCTCCGGCCGCCGTGGGCATCACTTTTGTGGTCAAGGAAGGCCCCAAAATCAAGGTCGGCAAGATCAAGTTCGAGGGCAACAAGCACATCAACAGCCGCACCCTGCGCTATGCCATGCGCAACATGCGCCCCATTGGCATCCCGCACTCCATAATCCTTGAAAACATTTTCAGCCGCACCTACAACGCAGCCAAGCTCAGCGAAGATACCGAGTTGGTGCGCGACGCCTTTCAGCGCCAGGGTTACTTCAAGGCCGTCGTCCAGGATCCCCAGACCAAGACCCGCGACGTTGGCAGCCCCGGCCTCCACATTCCGCTCATCATGCGCGGCCCCGGTAAGGTGGTGGACATCAACATTCCCGTCGAGGAAGGGGACCGCTACCACCTCAAGGAGATCACCTTCACCGGCAACAAGGCCATCACCAACGTCGCGGCGCTCCGCCGGTTGATCCCCATGAAAGACGGCGAAATCTTCAACATCGAACTGGTGCGCAAGGGCCTCAAGAACCTCCGCGACGCATATGGAGCGCTCGGGTTCATCAACTTCACCCCTGTCCCGGACACCCAGTTCGACGATGAGAAGAAGCTGATCAGCCTCACCATTGATCTCGACGAAGGCAAGCCGTTCTATGTTCGCCGCATCGAGTTCAAGGGCAATACCACCACCCGCGACAAGGTGATCCGCCGTGAACTCGCCGTTGAGGAAGGCCAGGTCTACAACAGCCGCCTGTGGGAACTCAGCACCTTGCGGCTGAACCAGCTCGGCTATTTCGACGCCCTCAAGCCCGAGCAGGATTCCGAGGTCAAGCAGAACAACCAGGAAGGTACGGTTGACATTACCCTCAAGGTCAAGGAGAAGGGCAAGAACAGCATCGGTCTCAGCGGCGGCGTCAGCGGCCTGGCCGGTTCCTTCATCGGCCTCACCTACGAGACCAACAATTTTCTCGGCCTCGGTGAAACCCTCACCCTGCAGGCCAGCGTCGGCAGCCGCCAGCGCAATCTGTCATTCGGCTTTAGCGAGCCCTACTTGTTCGACCGTCCCCTGCAGTTCGGCTTCACCGTGTTCAACCAGCGCTTCAACTTCAACCAAGCCCAGCAGGCCAGCCTCGTCGCCGGCCAGAAGCTGAATCTTCCCGAAAACGTTCTGCAATCCCTGCAGAACTTCAGCCAGTCCCGCACCGGTTTCTCCACCAGCGTGAGTTATCCCATCCGGCGCTCGTTCAAGCGCGTTAGCCTGGGGTATTCATTTGACATCTCCTCCATCAGCGTGTTCAGCCAGTTCTCGCAGCTATATTTCCAGGAATTGAACTTCCGCAATATCTCCGGGCCCAACTCGCTGACCGGGATCGTCACCAGCAAGCTCATTCCCAGTTTCACCTGGAACACGGTGGACAGCCCGGTTCATCCGCACCGCGGACGCAACATCTTCATCGGCGGCGATATCGCCGGCATCGGCGGCAACGTCGCCTTCGTCCGCCCGGTGCTGGCGTTCACCCGCTGGACGCCGATGAAGGGCCTCAAGCCCAATTCAGATGGCCGCAACAGCTTGGGGATCCGCGTGCAGGGTTCCTTCATCACCGGATACGGCGGCCATGTTACGCCGCCCTTTGAGCGCTTCTTCATGGGCGGTGACACCGACATTCGCGGCTTTGACATCCGTGCTATTTCGCCGGTCGCCTTCTTTGTCGAGCGGGTGGACTTCCCCCTCTCCAATCCCGATGGAACCGCCGTACCCAAGGACCCCAACAATCTACGACGGGGCGTCGTCACCGTTCCGCTTCCGGTGCATCGCATCATCTTTCCCGGCGGCGACACCAGCGTTGTCACCAACCTGGAATACCGCATTCCCATCGTCGGCCCGGTCACCCTGGCGCCGTTTTTCGACATCGGTTTCGACGGTATCGCCCGTCCCGGCCAGTTGCAGGTCAACGCCACCCAGTTGAATACGCTCAATACCACCGCGTTCGGCTGTTCGGCGCTCGATGCCGCCTTCAATTGCGTGGGTGGCGTCTCGCAGTCGTTCGGCAAGAACCTGAAGGTCGTCAGCGCGTCAAACTGGAGACCCCGCGCTTCCACCGGCCTGGAGTTGCAGGTCATCATGCCGGTGGTCAACGCGCCCTTCCGCATTTACTGGGCCTACAACCCGTTCCGACTCGATACCTCCACCGACACGCCCAACCTGATTACCCGCAACATGTTCCCGGCGGGCGGCGCCGGCGATTTCAGTTATCAGCAGGCGGTCAGTGCCTTTGCTCCCGGCTGGAAGCTGAAAGAACCCAAGACCACCTTCCGTTTCACCGTAGCCACCACTTTCTAGGGACGATTCGTGCTCTTGCACCTCCGTGTGCAGTCCCGCAGGCACATACGCTGGTAGCCCAGGGCGCTTAGCCCTGGGGAAGGTGATTGGAATAAGCTTCAGAGTCCCGTAGGGACGGCACGCGCGAGAGTTCCCGGTTTGACGCTGGCCCCTGCTCGCCCTATAATCAATATTCCCGTGAAACCTTCTGCACGGATGTGCCCGTTTTGAGGTGTTTCTGAGGAAGTCCGAGAGAGTCACTCCAAGGAGTCCAAAACCAACTCATGATACGTAAGCTTTTCCGCTTCATCTTGCCGGCGGCACTGTTGACCGTCACCGCGCTTGCTCAGACTGGCACCGCTGCTGCCGCGAATTCCGCTGCTCCCTCCGCCACCACTCGCATCGGCATCATCAACATCCAGAATGCGATCGTGATGACCAATGAGGGCCGCCGCGACTTTGAGTCGTTGCAGAAAAAATTCGAGCCCACCCAGTCCACGCTCACAAATCTGAACCAGGAAATCGACAACCTGAAAAAGCAGCTCCAGACCCAGGGCGACAAGCTGAACGAGCAGTCCCGCGCTGACATGGTCAAGAGCATCGAGGCCAAACAGAAGACCCTGCAGCGTCAGGCCGAGGACGCGCAAGCCGATTTCCAGGGCCAGCAGAATGAAATCGCCAATCGGATCGGCGGCAAGCTGCTCGAGGTGCTCGATAAGTTTGCCAAGCAGAACGGCTACTCGCTGATCCTCGACGTTTCCAGCCAGCAGAGCCCGGTGCTCTGGGCCGCGCAGACCACCGACGTCACCCAGGAAATCGTCAAGTCCTACAACGCCCAGTCCAGCGTTGCCGCTCCCGCACCGGGTGGCGCTGCTGCTAAACCGGCAGGCGCTGCGGCGCGGCCTGCCGCGCCCAAACCGCCGGCGCCAAAGCCCTAGCCGATTGCTGAAAATTCAAGGGCCGCCATCCCTGGCGGCCTTTTTCTTTTTTCTTGCCTGACTACTGCTCTCGGCCGTTGCTTTCCCATTTTGAAACCGAATGTCGCATTCGAACCTTGCTTCCGTTTTCCGCAACTCTGTGCAAATCTCTGTGCAATTCCTTGCCGGGCTTCTGACAACCCACCACGGAACAGCTACTTACACAGTCTGCATTGTTACTGTGGCAACGGACAATTCAGTCAGGAATCAACACCTTAGCCGAGGTTGTATTTCGCCTTAATCTGCCGCAACCGGGTTCCACCTAGGTGGTCTTACCAATTGCAGTTTTGCACATTTCAATCAGATGAAAATTTGGCAATCGGCAGCCACCCGGCTGGGACGGGCCAGGCAGAATTTCTTTATTTGACGCGGTTTTTAAGACCGGAATTGAAAGTTAGCCGCTAATTTTTCTTCGTCTAGTCTTCGCCCACGCGCAATACCGCAAGGAAGGCTTCCTGTGGGATGTCCACTTTCCCGATTCGTTTCATCCGCCGCTTGCCCGCTTTTTGCTTTTCCAGCAGCTTCCGCTTGCGCGTGATATCCCCGCCGTAGCATTTGGCAATTACGTTCTTGCGAATGGCGCCGACGGTTTCGCGCGCAATCACCTTGGCGCCGATCGCCGCCTGGATCGCCACCTCGAACATCTGCCGCGGAATCAGTTCCCGCATCTTCGACACCAGCGCGCGCCCGCGCTCGTACGCGAATTCGCGATGCACGATGATCGACAGCGCGTCCACCGAGTCGCCCGCCACCAGGATGTCCAGCTTCACCACGTCCGATTCCCAGTACCCGGCGAGGTGGTAATCCAGCGACGCGTACCCGCGCGACACGCTCTTCAGCTTGTCGTAAAAATCGAGCACGATCTCGTTCAGCGGCAGCTCGTAGCTCAGCATCACCCGCCCGCCGGTGAGATACTCGAAATTTTTCTGCTTGCCGCGCTTCTCTTCCACCAGCTTGAAGATCGCGCCGACGTATTCCTCGCGCGAGATGATGGTCGCCAGGATGATCGGCTCTTCAATCTTCTCGATCTCGCCCTGCGGCGGCCACTTCGACGGGTTGTCAACCTCCATTACCTCGCGGTCGGTCTTGGTCACCCGGAAGCGCACGCCCGGCGCGGTGCTAATCAGGTTGAGGTTGAATTCCCGCTCCAGCCGCTCCTGGATGATTTCCATGTGCAGCAGCCCGAGAAATCCGCAGCGGAATCCGAAGCCCAGCGCCACCGAACTTTCCGGCTCGAAGAAGAATGACGAGTCGTTCAGCCGCAGCTTTTCCAGCGCCTCGCGCAACATGGTGTGCTCGTGCGCGTCTACCGTGTACATGCCGGCGAACACCATCGGCTTCAGCTCTTCAAAGCCCGCCAGCGGCTCGATCGCGGGGCGGTCGTCGTCGGTGATCGTGTCGCCGATCTTGGTGTCCGCCACGTTCTTCAAGTTGGCGAACAGGAACCCCACTTCGCCCGCCACCAGCTCATCCACCTCGACCGGCTTGGGCGACTGCACCCCCAGCCCCTCCACCTCGAACACCTTGCCGTTCGACCACAACCGGATCTTTTGTTTCTTGCGTATCGTGCCCTGGAATACCCGCATCAGCACCCCGACCCCGCGGTAGGAATCGAACCACGAATCGAAAATCAGCGCTTGCAGGGGCGCCTCCGGCGAGCCCTTCGGCGGCGGGATTTTCTTGACGATCTCTTCCAGCACCGCCGGCACGCCCTGCCCGGTTTTGGCCGAGATCAGCAGCGCCTCCGACGCGTCCAGCCCCACCGCGCCTTCGATCATCTCCTTGGTGCGCTCCACGTCGGCGCTCGGCAGATCAATCTTGTTGATCACCGGGATGATCTCCAGCCCGTGATTGATCGCCAGGTAGGAATTGGCCAGCGTTTGCGCTTCGACTCCCTGCGTGGCGTCCACCACCAGCAGCGCGCCCTCGCACGAGGCCAGCGCGCGCGACACCTCATAGGAAAAATCCACGTGCCCGGGGGTATCAATCAGGTTGAGCTGGTAGGTTGCGCCGTCGTGCGCGGTGTAATTCATGCGCACGTAGTGCGCCTTGATGGTGATCCCGCGCTCGCGCTCCAGATCCATCGCGTCCAGCACTTGCTCGTGTCCTTCCATTTCGCGCGCCGACAGCGCTCCCGTCAGCTCCAGCAGCCGGTCCGAGAGCGTGCTCTTCCCGTGATCGATGTGGGCAATGATGGCGAAATTGCGGATGTGCTGGCGATCCATGGAGTATGGAATAAAGGTGACTTCGGCTAGCGATGCTGAACACTTGATTCTAGCATCCGTAGCCGCTGTACCCGCGTTCGTGGAGGTGATGCGGATTTTAACGGCTGTCATCCTGAGCGAGGCATCGCCGCTTTTGCGATGCCGAGTCGAAGGACCCCTACGGCCTCGCCCGCCTCTCGCTACGACCGCTCATTTCCGGTACTCTATTTAGCCGCCGGGGTGAATGATGAAACATCTGTTCGTCTTACTTTTGTGGACCGCTTCCGCCTTCGCCCAAACGCCCACCCTCTCCCCCGCGGTCAAAGCTTTCGTCACCGTTGATGCCCCCGCCATCGCGCTCGCCCACGTGCGCGTCATTGACGGCACCGGCGCGCCCGCGCGCGAGGATCAGACCGTCGTCATCTCGCAGGGCAAGGTTCAGTTCGTGGGCACACTGGGCCTGCAAGAAGACTATCCGCAGGGTACGAAGGTTCTCGATCTCACCGGCTACACCGTGATCCCCGGCCTGGTCGGCATGCACGATCACCTTATTTATCCCGGCGCGTTGAATCCCATTCACTACAGCGAGCTCGATTTCAGTGCGCCGCGCCTGTATCTCGCCGGCGGTGTCACCACCATTCGCACCACCGGCTCGCTGGATGCTTATACCGACCTTTCCATCAAGCGCGACATTGATGCCGGCCGTGCGCCCGGTCCCAAGATGTTTCCTACCGGTCCTTATCTGGAAGGCGCGGGCGCCTACACGGCGCAGATGCACGAACTTAAGGACGCCGACGACGCGCGCCGCACCGTCGCCTACTGGGCGGAGGAGGGTGCCAACAATTTCAAGGCGTACATGCACATCACCCGCGCCGAGTTGAGCGCCGCGATTGAGGAAGCGCACAAGCGCGGGCTCAAAGTCACCGGTCACCTGTGCTCGATCGGTTTTCACGAGGCCGCCGCGCTCGGCATTGACGACCTCGAGCACGGCCTGGTTGTTGACGGAGAGGTAGCGCCCGGCAAACAACCCGACAAGTGTCCCGAGCAGACCGCCATTCGCGACGCCCTGCTCAAGCTCGACGTCAACGGGCCGGAAATCCAGCAGATCATCAAAGACTTGCTCGCGCACAGGGTAGCCGTGACCTCCACCCTGCCGGTCTTCGAGACCTTTGTTCCCAATCGGCCGCCGATGTCCCTGCCGCCCTCAACGCCGGGTGCGCCGCCGCCTCTCTCGTCCTACATGCGCCGCGTGCTCGATAGCATGCTGCCCGAATCGCGCAACGACTATCTCACTACCCGCGCGCGCATCGCCGGCGCCAAGGACTCGCCCTGGCCCGAGCTGTTCAAGAAGGAAATGCAGTTCGAGTACGCATTTGCGAAAGCAGGCGGGCTGCTGCTCGCCGGTCTCGATCCCACCGGCTACGGCGGCGTCGTGCCCGGCTTCGGCGACCACCGCGAAGTCGAACTGCTGGTCGAGGCCGGCTTCACCCCGGTCGAGGCCATCAAGATCGCCACCCTCAATGGTGCGCAATGGCTGGGCATCGCCGACAAGATCGGCAGCATCGCCCCCGGCAAGCAGGCCGACCTCGTCGTCATCAAAGGCGATCCCTC
>DASWAR010000221.1:0-3127 GCA_036391015.1 Terriglobales bacterium | reverse complement strand
AACGTATCTGGAAATGGCAACGTACAGCCTTATCGTTCCTGCCTTTAACGAGAGTGCGCGGCTGGCCCCGACTCTCGATACTGTGCTGAGCTACGTGTCGCAGCAGCACTGGAAGGCGGAGATCATCGTCGTCGATGATGGTTCCACGGATCGAACTGCCGACATCGTGCGCGAATACACACGCCGCAATCCCATCGTGCGGCTGGTACAGAACCCTGGCAATCGCGGCAAAGGTTACAGCGTACGAAACGGGATGCTCCATGCGCATGGCGACGTACTGCTGTTCAGTGATGCGGACCTTTCCTCCCCGATATCTGAAGCACCCAAATTGTTCACCGCCATTGAGAACGGCGCCGACCTCGCCATCGGCTCACGCTGGCTCAACTCCGAGGTGCAAACGCAGCGGCAATCCCTGCTGCGACAACTGTACGGCCGCATTTACAACCTGCTGCTCCGGGTCATCCTCGGCCTTGACTACAGGGACACACAATGCGGATTCAAGGCGTTCACGCGCCATGCGGCTCGCCTGATCTTTTCGGCGCAAAAGATAGAACGCTGGGGTTTTGATCCCGAGTTGCTGTTCTTGGCGCAGTTGTACAAGCTGCGCGTTGCCGAGGTCCCCGTCGAGTGGGCTCACGCGGGAGACTCGAAGATCCATCCCGTCGCGGATGGCGTCAAGATGTTCGGTGAACTGCTCAGCATCCGTTGGAACGGCATGAGCGGTAAGTACGTCAAGCCTGCTGTTACGCAATCGGCAGCGCGCTAGCGCTGAAACACCCCGCCGGGCTGCAAGCCCCGATAGCAAGGATTGAGACGCAACGCATCCCGGGTCTCTACGTGCGCGCATGCAACGGATTTGCCGTGTCACGGCGCCGGTATCCGAGACGAAAAGGCGTTCTTTTCCATGACACCTGATCGAGGCTATTGACATGTGGAGGACATGCAATTGCGCTCATCACATGTCGCGCATGATTCAAGTGCGAAATGTTCCCGACACATTGCATCGCACGTTAAAGGTCCGAGCCGCCATGGCAAGCGTATCGCTGTCAGACTACTTACTGGCGGAGATTCGCCAGATCGCTGAGCGGCCGGCGCTCAGCGAGCTACGCGAGCGCCTACACAGACGGGCGCCCGTGGCGGCGCCGCTTTCGGCTGCGCGCGCCGTTCGGCCGGAGCGCGATTCACGGTGATCGTGCTCGATGCTTCCGCTGTCATCGAATGGCTGCTGCAAACTCCGACTGGAACCAGGGTTGAACAGCGGATCTTCTCAGCAGTCCCAAGCCTGCACGCTCCTCATCTTCTGGACATCGAGGTCGCTCAGGTACTCCGGCGCTATGTCGCGGCGCGCCATATGACGGCAATCCGCGCCGAGGAGGCTATGCAAGACCTGCTCGACCTCCCGCTCACTCGCTATCCGCACAATTGGCTGCTCTGGCGCATCTGGGATCTGCGGCGTGCTCTGACGGCATACGACGCGGCTACGTGGCACTGGCGGAAGTGCTAGGTGCACCGCTTATCACCTGCGATCGGAAGATGGCTTCGGCGTCTGGCCACTCCGCCGTCATCGAGTTGATGTAGATTTATTGTCCAGGAACGGACGGATAAACCGCAGGAAAATAAAGGCCATTTTCCGCGCCGGCTCTTCCGCTACAAGCAGGAGATGTGGAGCAAGTTCGGCTATTCCTATTCATACCTGCAAAGCATGAAGTCGCAATCGTTCTGGGACGGAGAAGCGGCGAAGGTTGCAGAGTTCGATTCGCCCTACTGCAAGTGCGGAAGAGCTGAGTTTCAGCCGTCCCTACGGGACTTCGTGTTCATTAGGATTCATTCCCGGCACTGAAGTGCCGGGCTATTTTCATCTGCCGCTACGCGGCTGAGCGCCAGCGCCGTCCCGCACCTCACGTCCACACGCGAAGGCGCCTTGAGTCACATGTCACCTGAACACCGAGGCGCGCGGGGCACACGTCGCGCGCATACGCGGGGGCGCTTGTGCCACACGGGTCTTACGGCTCGGAGACGGCCTGCGCTCGCTGGCCGTGGAGCCGCGTGAATTTCCAGGCGCTGGAGACCATATCCTGCAGCGAGCGCGTGGCCTTCCATCCCAGCAGCTTCTCGGCGCGGGTGGGATCCGCGAGCAAGACGGGCGGATCGCCGGGCCTGCGGCCCGCGATGCGTTTCTTCAGCTCACGCCCGATCACGCGCTCGATCGTGGTCACCACCTCTTTCACCGTGTGGCCTTTTCCGGTCCCGAGGTTTAGGATTCCGCACCCGCCGCCGCCGGCCAGGCATTCCAGGGCAAGCACGTGAGCTTCGGCAAGGTCCTCCACGTGGATGTAATCGCGGACACAGGTGCCGTCCGGCGTGTCGTAGTCGTCGCCGAAAATTTGCACCTCCGCGCGCGCCCCGGTGGCCGATTGCAGGGCCGCGGGAATGAGGTGCGTTTCCGGGTTGTGAAGTTCGCCGATCTCGCCGCTGTCGTGGCATCCAGCGGCGTTGAAGTAACGCAGGCTCATGAAACGCAGGCCGTAGGCGGCATCGTAGGACTGCATGGCGTATTCGAAGGCGAGCTTCGACATGCCGTAGGGGTTCACGGGCGCCTTGGGCGCGTCTTCGACGATGGGCACTTCGTGCGGATCGCCGTACACCGCTGCGGTGGAGGAAAAGATGAACCGGTGGACGCCGGCTTCCAGGCAGGTGTCGAGCAGCACCAGACCGTCGCGGACGTTGTTCTCGAAATATTTGCGCGGATTCTGCACCGATTCGCCCACCAGCGAATGTGCCGCGAAGTGCATCACGGCATCAGCGCCGCGGAGGGCGCGCGCCAGCGTGGACGCGTCGCCCACGTGGCCTTCGACCAGTTCGAAGCCCTGGGCCAGTTCGCGATGGCCGGTGGAGAGATTGTCGTAGATCACGACATCGTAACCGCGCCGCGCCAGGGCCCGCGCGCCGTGGCTGCCCCGACTCCCGGCAATGTCTCACGCCGCGCTCGATGACGGTGCCCTCCTCGTAGTCATCCCAGGTAACGACCAAGAGTACCGACTGTTGAGCTACTCTCAACGGATTCAGCCCGGGCAACTCAAACAGGTAGGCCGAGAACCAATGCCGCCGGATTACGCCATAAGCCCAA
>DASWAR010000220.1:0-2961 GCA_036391015.1 Terriglobales bacterium | reverse complement strand
ATAATCCGCTGTCTTGTTAGCGGAGGGGACGGATGCAGCGTCTGATCGTCGTATTGGTTCTGGCAGCGCTTTCGACGGCGTTCACGCAAGAGCTGCCCAAAGATAAATGGCTGGAGTGGCAGCCGTTCCTGGGCGCCTGGGAGGGCGCCGGTGGCGGAGGACCGGGGCAGGGCAGCGGCAGCTTCACGTTCACCCCGGAGTTGCAAGGCGCGGTGCTGGTGCGGCACAACTACGCGCGGTATCCCGCCACCAAGGATAAGCCGGCGTACCGCCATGACGACCTGATGGTCATTTATCCCGATGCCTCGGTCAAGAAAACGCGCGCCGATTATTGGGACAATGAAGGGCACGTCATCCATTACGTCGTCGAGTTCACCGACGGCGCGCACAAGCTGGTGATGGTGAGCGAAGCCGGGCAAACTGGGCCGCGCTACCGCCTGACGTATGTGAAGACCGGCGACAACGATTTGAAGCTGACGTTCGAAATCGCGCCACCGGAGGCGCCGGAAAAGTTCAAAATCTACATCGAAGCGTCGGCGAAGCGGGTGAAGAAGTAGCGATTGTCGGCGCAACCCCACGCGTCACACCTCATTGTGATCGCCATTACGCGCCGTTATTCGATTTACGCATCGCGCCGGGTTTTATACAATCACGGGTTTCGCGCCGGTTTCAGGAACTCGATGTAGAGCGGATTCATATCATGAAAATTCACGAGTACCAGGCAAAAGCAATTCTGGCGAAGTATGGCGTCGCGGTGCCGCGCGGCGAGATGGCCACCACCGTCCAGGAAGCCGAGGGCATCGCGCGCCGGCTGATGGAAAACGGCTCGCAGGTGGTAGTGGTCAAGGCGCAGATCCACGCCGGCGGCCGCGGCAAGGGCGGCGGCGTCAAGATCGCCAAGTCGGTGGAAGAGGCCGGTGAGCTGGCAGGAAAGATACTCGGCATGACGCTGGTCACCCACCAGACGGGGCCGGAAGGGCGCGTGGTGCGCCGCCTGCTGATCGAGGAAGGTCTGCCCATCGAGCGCGAGCTCTACTTGAGCATGTTGCTCGATCGCCAGGAGGCCAAGCTGCTGGTGATGGCGTCGCAGGCGGGCGGCATGGAAATCGAGCAGGTCGCCGCCGAGCATCCCGAGCTCATTCTGAAAGAGCACATCGAGCCCGCGGTCGGCCTGGCGCAGTACCAGGCGCGCAAAATCGCATTCGGCCTCGGCTTGAAGCCTGCGCTGGTGAGCCAGGCAGTCGCGTTTCTGAGCGGGCTGTACAAGGCCTATCTCGACACCGACGCGTCCATGGTGGAGATCAATCCGCTGATCACCACCAAGGACAATCGCCTGTTCGCGCTCGACGCCAAGGTCAACTTCGACGACAACGCGCTCTTCCGCCACCAGGATATTCGCGATCTGCGCGACATCACCGAAGAGGACCCGCTGGAGGTGGAAGCCAGCAAGTACGGGCTGAACTACATCAAGCTCGACGGCAACGTCGGCTGCATGGTCAACGGCGCCGGGCTGGCAATGTCGACCATGGACATCATCAAGTACGCCGGCGGCATGCCGGCTAACTTCCTCGACGTCGGCGGCGGCGCCAATGAAGAGCAGGTGACGCACGCCTTCGAAATCCTGCTCAGCGACAAGAACGTGCGCGCCGTGCTGATCAATATTTTCGGCGGCATCCTGCGCGTGGACACCCTGGCCAACGGTGTGGTCGAGGCGGCGCGCAAAACCAACATCCAGCTTCCGATCGTGCTGCGGCTCGAAGGCACCAACGTCGAGAAGGGGCGCGAGATCCTGAAGAATTCCGGGCTGAACTTTGTCGTCGCCGAAACCATGAAAGACGCGGCCGAGAAAGTGGTTGCAGCAGCAGGGGCTTCGTAATTCCAAGACCGAACACATGGGGAATCATGGGCAATAAGGTTGTTCATTTTGAAATCGGCTGCCAGAACCAGGCAAAAGCGGTGGAGTTCTACTCGAGGCTGTTTGACTGGAAGATGGAGGAGATGGGGCCGGCAACGGTGATTCACACCGGCGGTGAAGTCGGCGGGCACATTATCGCGCTGGGTCAAGCTCCCTTCCAGTACACGATGTTTTATGTGCAGGTGGATGATGTGCAGGCCGCGTTGAACCGCGCTGAAAGCCTGGGCGGAAAAACGCAGGTGCCGCCGGTGGAGATTCCAAGCGGCACTTTCGCCTGGTTCATCGATCCCGAGGGAAACACCATCGGCTTATTTAAGGACAAGAAGCAGCGTAAGTCAGGTTCAGTGACAGCGAAGAGCTAAATCATGAGCGTACTGATCAATAAAAATACGAAAGTTCTGGTCCAGGGCCTCACCGGCAAGGAAGGCACGTTCCACGCCAAGACCTGCGCCGAGTACGGCACCAAGATCGTCGGCGGGGTGACGCCCGGCAAAGGCGGTACCACGCACGAGGGCTGGCCGGTGTTCAACACGGTGCAGGAAGCGGTGGACAAGACCGGCGCGGATGCCTCGGTCATCTTTGTTCCGCCGGCATTTGCCGCCGACGCCATCATGGAAGCCGCCGACGCCGAGATTGAGCTGATCGTTTGCATCACCGAGGGCGTGCCGACCAACGACATGGTGCGCGTCTGGGAATTCCTGCAGACGCGGCGCTCGCGCCTCATCGGGCCGAATTGCCCGGGCATCATCTCGCCCGGCAAGGCGAAGGCGGGCATCATCCCGGGCCACATCTGCAAGGAAGGCCGCATCGGCATCGTGTCGAAGAGCGGCACGCTCACCTACGAGGCGATCCATCAGCTCACGCGGGTGGGGCTGGGGCAGAGCACGTGCATCGGTATCGGCGGCGACCCGCTGATCGGCACGACGTTCATCGACGCGCTCGAGCTGTTCGCGAAAGACCCGGAGACCGAAGGCGTCGTCATGATCGGCGAAATCGGTGGCAGCGCCGAAGAAGACGCGGCCGTGTGGATCAAGGCGAACTTCAGG
>DASWAR010000219.1:0-7543 GCA_036391015.1 Terriglobales bacterium | reverse complement strand
CACCCTGCTGACCACCGAGACGCGTGTCTATGCCACGGACTCCGCCGCCGCTCGCCGTTTTGCCACTTACTGGCGCGTGATTTATCCCGGCAGTTCCTGGATTCGCGTCATGTGGCTGGACGGCATCAAGCGCAGGGCGGAAAGGAAGTGAGGGAATTGCGAATTTCAGTTTCGAGTTTTGGGTAGGGCACGGCTTCAGCCGTGCCGCTCGATGGCAAACAAAAAAAGCCCCACTCTCGCGAGCGGAGCCTTTCGCTAACAGCTAATCGCTAATTGCTAATAGCTGCAATTAGTACATATCTCCCGTGCCGCTGCTGCCGGCCGGCATCCATCTAGGCACGCCAGCAGGGAAGCAAGCCGGGCTAAAATCGCGGCACAAGCTCGGGGAGGAGCAATGAATAAAGGGCTCCAAATGCTGTTTGGAATCAGTTGTCTGCTGATTGCCGGGGTCGTGTACTTGAAAGAGCGCGGTGCCCCAGCCGCCCCGACCGTGGCGGTCGTATCGCCGCAACCAGTGTATGGCTGGGTCAACATGTGGAGCAACAGGCTAACCATCGGCGCCGGCCGCTTCACCACGTTGCACATTCTCCAGACCGATAAAGCGCGAATTACGGTGAAGTCGGAGGATCCGGTCAACTTTGGGGTGGTTGCGCAGCAGGTGGACACGAGCAGCCTAACGACATTCGACTTCGGTCAACTCGCGTGCGCGGAGACACAGGTCGTCGAGACGACTCGCGAGTGCGACGTGCCCAACCGGAAAGCCTTTCTGCTGGTCAACTATCCAGGAACACGACCTCACCTGGTCTTCGATGTGAAAATCGAAGCCTGGCGCTGCACCGCGAACTGCCCCCAAGCAAACAGGCAATAAGTAGCGGTTCATCCGCGGTAATCAGCGTCAAAACAAAAAAGCCCCGCTCTCGCGAGCGGGGCTCTAGCTGATGGCTGAAAGCTGAGAGCTGACAGCCGGCGCGCTTTGCGCGCCTAGTACATATCTCCCATGCCGCCGTGGCCGCCGGGCATCGAAGGAGACTTCTTGTCCTCCGGGATCTCGGCGACGAGGGCTTCGGTGGTCAGCATCAAGCTGGCAATCGAGCCCGCGTTTTGCAGTGCCGTGCGCGTCACCTTGGTCGGATCGATGACGCCGGCTTTCACCAGGTCTTCGAACTCGCCGGTCTGCGCGTTGTAGCCGAAGTTCGGGTCTTTGCTGTCCCGAATCTTGCCGACCACCACCGCGCCTTCGTCGCCGGCGTTGCCGACGATCTGGCGCAGAGGCTCTTCCAGCGCGCGCTTTACGATGTTGGCGCCGATGTGCTCGTCGCCGGTCAGCTTCAGCTTGTCAATGGCCTCGACGCAGCGCAACAGGGCCACGCCGCCGCCGGGGACAATGCCTTCCTCGACTGCCGCGCGGGTGGCGTGCATGGCGTCCTCGACCCGAGCCTTCTTTTCCTTCATCTCGGTCTCGGTCGCGGCGCCCACCTTGATCACCGCCACGCCGCCCACCAGCTTGGCCAGGCGCTCCGGGAGCTTCTCGGTGTCGTAGTCGCTGGTGGTCTTTTCGATCTGGGCGCGGATTTCCTTCACCCGGCCTTCGATCTCGCTGTGCTTGCCCTTGCCCTCGACGATGGTGGTGTTGTCCTTGTCGATGGTCACGCGCTTGGCCCGGCCCAGGTCGGCCAGCTGAACGTTCTCCAGCTTGATGCCCAGGTCTTCGGTGATGGCCTTGCCGCCGGTCAACGTAGCGATGTCTCCGAGCATGGCCTTCCGACGATCGCCGAAGCCCGGCGCCTTGACGGCGACGGCCTGCAGCGTGCCACGCAGCTTGTTTACCACCAGGGTGGCGAGGGCTTCGCCCTCAACGTCCTCGGCGATGATCAGCAGCGGCTTGCTGGAACGCGCAATCTGCTCCAGCAGCGGCAGCAGGTCCTTCATCGAGCTGATTTTCTTTTCGTTGATCAGAATGTAGGGCTCCTCGAGCACGGATTCCATGCGCTCGGGGTCGGTGACGAAGTAAGGCGACAGGTAGCCGCGGTCGAACTGCATGCCTTCGACCACTTCGAGCTGCGTCTCCATCGTCTTGGATTCTTCCACCGTGATGACGCCGTCCTTGCCCACCTTCTTCATGGCCTCGGCGATGATGCGGCCGATGGTCTCGTCATTGTTGGCGGAGATGGTGCCGACTTGCGCGATGGCGTTCATGTCGCCCGCCACCGGCTTGCTGTATTTGTCCAGCGCGCCGGGGACGCGGTTGCCGTCCTTGTCGATCGTGCCGGTGACCGCGAATATGGCCTTCTCGATGCCGCGCTTCAGCGCCATCGGGTTGGCGCCGGCAGCCACGGTCTTTACGCCCTCGCGGAAAATGGACTGCGCCAGCACGGTGGCGGTGGTGGTGCCATCGCCGGCGACGTCGCTGGTCTTGCTGGCGACTTCGCGCACCATCTGCGCACCCATGTTTTCCAGGGGGTCCTTGAGTTCGATTTCCTTGGCTACGGTAACGCCGTCCTTGGTGATGGACGGAGATCCGAATTTCTTTTCGATGACCACATTGCGGCCCTTGGGGCCGAGCGTGACCTTGACGGCATCCGCCAGTATATTGACGCCGCGCAGGATCGCCTGCCGCGATTCCTCGCCATGAACAATCTGTTTCGCCATATCTGTGTATCTCCTCTTCGATAGCTGAAATCTTGCTTGTGGCGCGGGCGCCCTCGCCCGCGGAAATGTCTTGTGGTCTCTCGGTCTGTCGGCCGCTCAGTTTTTCAGTTCGTCAGTTTCTCAGTTTCACCGGTTTTGCCCGACAACCGACAACCGAAAACCGAAACGCTCCTACCGCCGCGAGCCGGCTTTTTCTTCCTTTTCTTTCTTCGAGCCGACGAGAATGCCGAGCACTTCTTCCTCGCGCATGATGATCAGCTCTTCGCCGTCAATCACAATCTCGGTGCCGGAGTACTTGCCGAACAGAACGCGGTCGCCCTCTTTTACGTCGAGCGGGCGGATCTTGCCCTCTTCGTTGACCTTGCCTTTGCCGGCGGCGATGATTTCGCCTTCCTGCGGTTTGTCTTTGGCGGAGTCGGGAATGATGATGCCGCCGCGCGTGGTTTCTGCTTCTTCCACCCGGCGGACCAGAACGCGGTCATGCAGGGGAGTGAATTTAGCCATGAAACGACCTCCTTTTTCAGATGCTACACACTGGTTTTAGTCTTGTTGTCTTACGCTAAGTGGCTGTGCTTACAACTTGATATCGCCAAAATCTGTACCATGGCAAGAGGCTATGCTGCTTCGAGTGTTAGCACTCTCACCTATCGAGTGCTAAGTGTAAACGGCAGGAATTCTGTTTGTCAAGGGATCCTGAGGGGTTGAGGGGAGTGCTCCAGGGCCCAACAGGATGAAAAATGCAACCGCGGGCCGGCGTGGCTGAAGCCGTACCCCTCCGATAACTCATTCTTAGAACTGATCAGTGGAGAAACGCGTTCACGACTGGTTGGCGGCCGGGTTCTGGTTTTCGAAGGCGGCGGCAACGGGCAGGAAGATGGAGAAGACGGTGCCGGAGTGATGCGGGGTGGTGCGGGAGCGAACGCGGATGGAGCCAGCGTGCTTGTCCACGATCTGGCGCGAGACCCAGAGTCCGAGACCGGTGCCCGCGTCCTTCTTGGTGGTAAAGAAAGGCTCGAAAATCCGGGCGAGGTTTTCGGGCGCGATGCCGTGGCCGGTGTCGGCAACGGTGATGCGCACGCCACGATTCGCGGGCGAGCGCCAATCCGGTGACGAGGCGACCCTGATCCGAAGGCGTCCACCGGGCTGGACCGCATCGATGCCGTTGCTGATGACATTGGAAAAAACCTGACGAATTTCACCTTGCGAGCCCAGAACCTGAAGATGCGCGCGGTATCGCCGGTCGACCGCGAGGTTCCGGGTTTCGATCCTGGTATGCAGCAGGGCGAGAACATTATCGAGGAGTTCAGCCGGGTCAAAGCGGACGGGCGCGCTCTGGTCACGATAAAAACCGAGAGTCTGCTTGGTGATGTGGGCGACGCGCTGGAGTTCGGTATCGGCGAGATCGAGGTGCCGGCAGGCTGCTTCCGGGAGTTGCTCAGCGGCGCGAGCCAGGTAGAGGAGGTTGGTGACGGCGGCCAGGGGATTGTTGATTTCGTGCGCGATGGTGGCGGCGAACCTGCCGGCGGAAGCCAGCTTTTCCGATTTGACGAGAGCCTCTTCCGCTTTCCGGCGCAGGGTCACGTCGCGCAGGATGACGGTGTACAGCTTCTGACCTTCCGATTCCGCCTGCGAGATGGTGGCTTCGATGGGGAACTCCTCGCCATCGGAGCGTATCCCGGCCAGCACCCCGGGAGAGTACATGGAACGATTGGTGACGCCGGTTTCGCCAAAGGACTGAATGTGATGGCGATGGGCGTCGCGGAAACGAGGGGGAATGAAATGATCGAGATCGCGACCGATGGCGTCGGCGGCCGGGCAGCGGAAGATGCGCTCGGCAGCGGAGTTGAAGAGGATGATCCGCTGGAAGCGGTCCACGGTGATGATGCCATCCATGGCGGAATTGACGATACCGCTGAGGCGCTGCTCGCTGCTGCGGAGAGCCTGCTCGGCCAGCTCGCGGCGCCGGGCCAGTTCCTGGACCAGATGTAAGGCACCTTGGGCGGCTTCACGCTCGGCAATCACGGCGGCGAGCGTCAGTCCGCTGACCGAGATGACGGCCAGGAACACCTGCAGCAAGGTGGCGCCGCGGATGGGATTCGGCTGAACAAAAGGTCCCGAGCCGGTGGCGGTCTGCCAGATGGCAACAGCGGCAACCAGAGCACCGACGACGGCCGAGCCGGCGATTTCAAATCGGATGGCGGCCCAGATGACAAATGGAAACACCAGGAAGACGAGCACGTTGTCGGCGGCACCCAAGCCGAAGCGATGGCCGAAGACCAGGAATGCAACTCCCGAGGCGGCGGCCGCCAATCCGGCGAATTCGAGGCGACTTTCAAACTGCAAGCGCGCGAGTCGGGAAAAACTCAGGATCAGGGGAGCGACGACGATGACGCCCATGGCATCGCCCAACCACCAGATCAGCCAGGCCGAGGTGAACCCCGACCAGGGCTTCACTCCGGTGAGATTGAGTGTGGTAACACCGACCGTGGCCGCAATGGTGGTGGCCAACCCGCCGAGAAGCACCAGCGCCAGGACGTCCTGAAGACGGGGCAGAGCCGCCCGGAATCCCGGAGTCTTGCGCACCAGCCAGGTAGCCACGAGCGCGCTGCCGGTATTTCCTATCGCAATGCCGAGGGAAGCGGTGTGCGGAATCGGACTGAAAAAATTCACCAGAAACGCGCTCGCCAGAACCGCGGGCCACATGCCATAACCCCACACCAGCATGGCGGCCAGAGCGATACCGGCCGGCGGCCAAACGGGGGAAACATTGCCGCTGGTGAAAGGAATGGCGAGACCGATCCTGCCGGCCAGAAAATACGCGGCCAGGACGATGGAGAGTCGGGTAAACAAGACAGTGCGAACCGGCGTGGCGAGGTGGCGCTGCCGCGGATAAGGGAAAGAAGGGAACACGTAACCTCGTCGGGGACGCCTCGAGGCGATTGGAAACAGGATACACCGGTAGCGCGGAATTGTGGGGGAGGGGGGAATTGCATTGGTGACTGGCGATTGGGGAACTAAAGCATTGCCGATTGTTGAGTGGAGCGCAAGCGAGCGGTCTAGGACATTTCGGACGGAAGTGCCAATTGGTATCTGGGGTGGACTGAAAGGAATAGGGGTCCTTCGACTCGGCGTCGCGGCGACGCCTCGCTCAGGATGACAGCCGCTTGACGATGTTCATGATGACAGCCGCTGAAATTTGCGTGGTCAAACCACACGCGGGGGCGCCCTTCGACCTCGGTCAGGGCAGGCTCCAGTGGCGACGCCTCGCTCGGAATGACGGCCGCTTGAAAGTGTTCAGGATGACTGCGTTCTAGATTCTTGAATAGCTTTCTCGCTCGGACGTAAATCGTCAGTCCCGCAGGTCGGCCACCGGGGCGAATTGCGGCGGCTTGCGGTGGTGGGTTGCCTGCTCGAAGGCGTAGGCCAGCTTGATCAGGACAGGCTCGGACCAAGCCCGGCCAAAGAATGAAATTCCCACCGGCAGGCCGTAGACAAATCCGGCGGGCACGGTGATGTGCGGGTATCCGGCGATGGCGGGAAGGCCGGAACTGCCGCCACGGGAGCGGTCACCGTTGAGCAAATCGGTAGTCCAGGCAGGTCCGCCGGAGGGTCCGAGAAGGGCGTCGAGCTGGTGCTTGTCCATGGCCTCATCAATTCCCTTGGTGCGCGACAGCTCGCGATTTTTCTCCAGCGCGGCCAGGTAGTCCTTGTTGGTAAGCGGTCCCTTGGTTTCCGCTTTCTCGAACAGGTCCTGGCCGAAGTAGGGCATCTCCTGCTGGCGGTGCTTTTCGTTGAACTCGATGACTTCCTTCAACGAGTGCACGGGGGCGGCGGGACCGAGGGCGGCGAGGTAGGCGTTCAGGTCGGCTTTGAGTTCGGTGAGGAAGACTTCAAGGATGGAGTCGCCAAAGGTGGCGGGTCCGGCTTCGACGGGATCCACCAGCACGGCGCCCTGACGCTTCATCTCGGCCAGGCAGTCTTCCATCAGGCGGTCCACGGCGTCGCTGAAACCGAAATTCTTGCGGACGACGCCAATACGCGCGCCCCGCAGAGCGGCAGGATCGAGGAAACGGGTGTAGTCCACCGCGGGCTTGTCGAGCAGGGGAGCGGTGGCGCTGTCGTGGGGATCGTAACCGGCGAGCACGGAAAGCAGCGCGACGGCGTCGGCGACGGTGCGCGCCATGGGGCCGGCGGTGTCGTGGGAATGGGAAATCGGGATGATGACCGAACGGCTGACCAGGCCGAGGGTGGGCTTGATGCCGACGATTCCGTTGGTGGTGGACGGACAAATGATGGAGCCGGAGGTTTCCGTGCCGACGGCCACGGCACACTGATTGGCGGACACAGCCACGCCGGAGCCGGAACTGGATCCGCAAGGATTGCGATCGAGGGCGTAGGGATTGCGGGTCTGGCCTCCGCGGCCGCTCCATCCGCTGGTGGAGCGGTTAGAGCGAATGTTGGCCCACTCGCTGAGATTGGTCTTGCCGAGAATTACCGCGCCGGCGTGGCGCAGCCGGCTGACCAGGAAGGCGTCGTTTAAGGGAATTGAGCCGAGCAGCGCGAGCGAGCCGGCGGTGGTCATCATGCGGTCGGCGGTGCCGATGTTGTCCTTGATCAGGACCGGGATGCCGTGCAGCGGGCCAAGCGGCTTAGTGGTGCGGCGTTCCTTGTCCAGGGCGTCGGCGATCTGGAGAGCGTCGGGATTGATCTGGATGACCGCATTAACGGCGGGGCCGTGCTTATCTTTATCAAGTGCCGTAATGCGCGCGAGGTATTTCTCGGTCAGGCCGCGAACGGTGAACTTGCCCGACGACAAGCCCTTTTGCAGATCGGCGATAGTCATCTCGTCCAGTTCGAACGCCGGGGGTTTTGGAGAAGGTTCGGCCGAGATCGC
>DASWAR010000218.1:0-7372 GCA_036391015.1 Terriglobales bacterium | reverse complement strand
GCGTGTCTGCCGCTACATTGACGCGCACATCGGAGAACCGGTGAGTCTCGCGGTGCTCGGCCGAGAAGCCGGGCTGAGCGCATTCCATCTGCAACGCACGTTCAAGCGCGTGCTGGGGGTTTCGCCGCGGGGGATGCGCCGCAACGTCTCCCAAACCTTCGCCTGGAAGGCGGTGCCACGGATGTCGAGCGGGATGTCGGGGTGCGCGTCGCTGCCATTGACGCAGTCCACCACCCGTCTTGCCACGTCTTGCAGCGACGTCGCATCCTGGCGCGCGTCCGCGATGGGAAACTCGCGGTGCAGTTCGGCGACCAACTCGGAATCGGAGTCGCCCAGGCGCACCGCGCAAACGCCGCGTTCCGTCGCTGCCACCAGCACCCGCCCGACGTTGCAGCCGGCCAGCGCGTAGCGGATCTCGGTTCCTGCGCCGCCACTGCGGTAGGCGCCCGGCGTCATGCCAAGCTGTCCCGCGGCGTGCTCGTACAAGCGGCTGCTGGAGCCGTATCCCGCGGCGTACATCGCCGAGGTCACGTCGTCGCCGCTTTTCAGGCGCGACTTCAAATTGAGCAATCGCCGCACCCGCGCGTACTGCAGCGGCGACACGCCCAGCACCCTCTTAAACGTGCGTTGCAGATGGAACACGCTCAACCCGGCTTCGCGGCTCAGCACCGCCAGGCTCACCGGCTCTTCGATGTGCGCGTCAATGTAGCGGCACAGGCGCTGCACCACTTCGGCGTGCGGATCGCGGAAGGAGTTCTCGCGCGGCCGACAACGGCGGCAGGCGCGGAACCCGGCGCGCTCGGCCGCTTCCGGCCCGGCGAAGAAGCTGACCTGCTCGCGCCGCGGCCGGCGGGAGGCGCAGGTCGGGCGGCAGTACACGCCGGTGGAGCGCACCGCGTACACGAACAAATGCTGGAAGCGGCGGTCGCGCTGCAGCACCGCCTCCCAGAATTCTCCCGGTCCAATGTGCCTGGGCATCTTCGCCATGTTGTTTCCCATGGAAAGAGATTACGCGGGCATGAAAAACGTCGCTATCCGTTTCTTGTGCTCAAAGTCCCGAGTTGCGAATCCCGAGCCATGCACCCGCAGCTCCCGACTCGGGTCTCGGTACTCGCTACTTCTTCTCCGGCCCGTAGTTCGGCCGCTGGAAAGGTTCGCGCGCCTGCGGCGGAAACGGCAACGGAGATCCCTGCAACAGGAACGCCATGTCTTCAAGGTGTTTCGTCCCATCGTGCACCAGATATTGCCGTCGCGCCTTGTTGGCCGAATGACTCCACAGGCTGACCCCGGCGTACGCACCATCCTTGCGAACGATGTAGCACTGCATGTCCACGTAGCGCAGCTTGGCGGGATTGTGCTGGTAGTTGCGGGCGATCCGCTGCAGCGCGTCCAGCCCGGATTCGCGCGGTGACATCCCGTGCCGCATGTTCTCGATCACCGTATGCGCGCCGGCCACGCGGATATTCTCTTCGCCGCTGCCGGTCGCCCCGGCCGAGCCCACATCCTGGTCGGTGTAGGATCCGGCGCCGATGATGGGCGAGTCTCCGCAGCGGCCGGGAATTTTCCATGACAGGCCGCACGTCGTGGTCATGCCCGACATCTCCCCCTTGGGCGTGACTGCCGAACAATGTATCGTCCCGTGGGCCGGAAACAGCACTCGATCAATACAGTGCGCCCGCCATGCCGGCGGGATTGCCAGCTCCGCGGCAAGCTCCTCCAGTTTTCTTCTTTCCTTTTCCCGCCACGCGGCGCTGGGCACTGCCGGCGCTGTCACGTCGGGCGGGACTTTGTAGTTCGGGTCGGACAGGCCCGGCCCCCACCAACTGTCGCGATGACTCTCCTTCCACAGCAACCAGGCTTTCCGCGAGCGCTCGGTGAGAAGCTCGTCTTTGGGGAAACCCATTGCCTTGGCGAACCGGTCGGCGCCTTCCCCGACCAGCATGACGTGCCCGGTATGCTGCATCACCGCCTGCGCCAGCAGCGAAGCATTCCTGGTCCATCGAACTCCGCCTACCGCGCCTGCCCGTCGCGTCGGCCCGTGCATGCAGCAGGAATCCAGTTCGACCACGCCTTCCTCGTTGGGCAGCCCGCCCAGCCCGACCGAGTCGTCGTTGGGGTCGTCTTCCTGCGTCTTGCCGACTGCAATCACCGCATCCAGCGTGTCGCCGCCGTCGAGCAGCATCTGGTAACCCTTATCGATCCCGTTCCAGCCGTTGCGGCTGGAGACCATCACCGGTTTGCTGGGCGGGCCTCCGACGGCGGACGCCTCGTGCTTTCCTGCGGCGGCGCGGCCGTCCTGCTTCTTGACTTCTTGCGCCTCCAGCGTCAGGCCGAGCGAGGCGAGGGTGGCGGTCGTAAGAAAATTCCGGCGGTCCATGGCGGGCTCCAATGATGAACTCGAAACGGAACAGCATAGCAAAGCTCTTAGCGGTCAGCTATTAGCTCCCGGCTCTCAGTGCAAGCATGCGGAGTGGTGTTACGAGGGGAACTCGGCTTCATCAACAAAAAAGCCCTCAGCGGTTGCCAAGGGCTGAAAGCTGAGAGCTGACGGCTGAGAGCTATCCCGCTTTCTTCTCTGCCGTATTCTGGTCCGCACGGAAGCGCAGCACGGCGGCGACTCCGCCCACGGCGGCGAGCTCAGGGTTGTCCGGAATGTGGATGATTTCGATCCCGTTCCGCACCGACACGCGCAGCAGCGCGTCGGAAACATCGTCCAGGTGCTCCGTCCTCTGCCCGCAGACCGCGCAGTTTGCCGGGATGTGACAATCGAGATGTCCGCAGTTGCGGCACTGCGCGGCGGGGGCGGCAAAATCCCGCGCCAGCAATAAGGTTTGGACCTCGCCGGTTTCCAGCGCCTTCAACACTCGCCGCAGGCCGGTCGCTCCGCGTCCGTTGCTTTGTGCTCCCCCGATCGCTTCGCGCACCAGGCCGGCGCGGCGCTGGGAGCGGAACCCGTTGTACATGGCCTCGGCGCTTTCCCGCACCTGGCCGATGGTGGCCGTCGCCGGGTCAATCGCGAAATGCCCCACGAAACGCTGCCGCACATACGGGTGCAAATGCGGCTCGATTTCCGGCCAGTTCTCGTCGCGGCATCCGATCAGGAACCGCTCGTAGCCGCCCTCCTGCAATTCGCGCATGCGTTCCGCCAGGCGCTTGTACCAGTGCAGCGCCTCATTTTCCACGTGACGCTCGGCGTGCCCGGCATCGTAACCCGCGAAACCGTCGCTGCGGCCGCGGCGCGGCAACTCGTTGGTGAATTTTTCCCGCTCGGTGATTTCGTCCATCCACAGCTCGTAGAAGCGCGCCTTGGTTTTATCGGCCGCCACGATCAGCAGGCGCGGCTGCACGTCGGCGATGGCGGTCAACGGACGGAGGTGGAAGCGCCGGTTGACGAACAGGCGCGAACCCGCCAGCCGGGCTGGCAAATCGTATTCGCGCCAGAAATTTTGTTTGCTGGAGGCGAACACCGCCTTCGCCCGCCCGCTGTTGCCGTGCAGGCGCTCCGCCATGTCGAGGATCTTTTGCAGGTCCTCGCGCGTGCTGCCGTTCTTGCCGTTCTTTTCCGATTCGCGGAGAGCGTTGCGCACCAGGTCTTTCACCAGGATCAGCTCTTCCCGGTGCGATTTGTCTTTGGGAGTGGACGGTTGATAGTAAAAGCTCAGGGCGCCACTTTCCGGGGACTCAAATCCGGCTAGTTCACGAATGTTTTCACGCGTGATCATGCACTACTCCTGAGTGCCAAGGTCTGGCGAAATTAAGCGATTTTGGAATGATGCAGCAGCTTGTCCTTGAGTTTGTCCGGGGCAACCAGGCTCTTGCGCAGGTGCGCGCGCGCGCGCGCAATAGAGGTGCGCGCCGCATCCACCGGCCTGCTGGTAATCACGGCAATTTCATCGGGAGTAAATCCCTCGACCGCATAAAGAAGGAAGGCCTCGCGGTCCTCGGGTTTGGCGCCGAGCAGGGCTGACTCCACCAGGGTGATCATTTCGTCGCTGGCGGCCGAAGCCTCCGGCGTGCTGACTCGGACATCGGCAATAACGTCTTCATTGTTGACCGCTTCGTCCGGCTGATGGAACTGCATCTGGAGTTCGTCGGCGTCGTGCACGTCGGTCTGGCGATAAGCGTGATCGAGCGGCACCTGCGGCACTTGCTCACCGTTGCGGCTGGCCAACTGGTCGATGGCGCGCCGGGCCAGCCGGTACAGCCACGGTTCCAGGCTGACCAGTTCGGGTTTGTCCTCGCCGTTGTCGAGCGCGTTGGCGACGGCTTCGTCCACCACCTCTTCCGGCGAGACCTGGTCGCGGCGGATTAGCCCCAGGTTCTCGCGGTACCGCAGCTCGCGTTCCACGAAGCGGAACAGCAGCGTGAAATTCGCATTGATGAACGAGCGCACGTCTTCGCCCGAAATGGTGGGCGGCTGCACCGCCGCGAGCGTCTCCTCGAACGGCACTTGCGGCTGCGGGCGCGTGCCCCCAACCCGCCTGCGGCGCGGCCACTTGTGCGCGTTCCGCAGCATGTCCTTGTGCTTGGTGAGCTGCTCGACCAGTTGCTCGAACGCTGCCTTGATGGCCGCGGTCGGCGTGTGCCCGTTTTCTTTCGCCGCCATCTGGCCCGACGGCAGCCGCAGGTTCAGCGCCACCGATGGCCCTTCGCGCGCGCTTTTTTCCTCAATGATGGCATGCAGATGCACCAGCTCAGGGCGGAAGAACTGGAGCCGCTTCCTCATTTTTTCGATGTGCTGGTTGAATTCTTTATCGAGGTCGGGAGTTTTGGAAACCTTATAGCTGATGTGGACATTCATGCGGAGCCTCGTACACAAGCTTGAGCACCTGTGACCCTACCGCTGTTACTAATGGAATTTTACACCTGAGACACAAGAGGCAAGCAGAGAGTCAAGGGTTGTACGGACGAAATGCGGCACAAAACGTGCAATACCGGGAAGGCAAGAATCCCGGAATGGGTTGCGAACAGAAGGATTTCTTGCTTGACGACGCTCGTCCAATGTCAAGTTTCCCTAAACCGCAACCGTGACCGATGTTTCCGTCCGTGTCACTGCCCGGTACAACGTGTCCCGCTCCACCGGCTCGCGGCCCGCTTCTTTGATCAGCCTAATCAACTCCTGCCGGCGGAGGCCCTGCGGAGTGGTGGCGCCGGCATCGTGGTAGATCTTTTCTTCAATCACCGTCCCGTCCAGGTCGTCGGCCCCGAACCGCTGCGCGATCTGCGCAATCTTCGGCGTCATCATCTGCCAGTACGCCTTGATGTGCGGGAAATTGTCCAGCACCAGCCGCGACACCGCAATGCTCTTGATATCGGCAAAGCCGGTGGTGGTCATCAGGTGCTGCAGCGGCGTGTTTGCCGGGTGGAACGCCAGCGGAATGAAGGTCTGGAATCCGCCGGTCTCCTGCTGCAGGGCGCGCAACCTCAGCAGGTGATCAACCCGGTCTTCATCGTTTTCGATGTGCCCGTAGAGCATGGTTGCGTTCGACTTCAGGCCGATCTGGTGCGCCAGCCTGGCCGTGTCAATCCACTGCTGGCCGTCGATCTTGTGGTCGCAAATGATGTGCCGCACGCGGTCGGTGAAAATTTCCGCCCCTCCCCCGGGCAGCGAATCCACCCCCGCTTCCTTCAACCTCAGCAGCGTATCCCGGATGCTCAGCTTGGCGATTTTCGCCAGGAACGCGACCTCCACCATGGTGAACGCCTTCACGTGCACCGCCGGGAAGCGCTGCTTGAGGCCGGAAATCAGGTCGAGAAAGTACTGGAACGGCAAGTCGGGATGCAGCCCGCCAACAATGTGAAACTCGGTCACGGCATCGCTGTAGCCGGCGCCGGCAGTCTGAAACGCCTCTTCCAGTGCCATGGTGTACGCGCCGGGCGCGTCTTTCTTCCGCCCGAAAGCGCACAGCCGGCACGCGGCCACGCACACGTTGGTGGGATTGATGTGCCGGTTGACGTTGAAATAGGTCTTGTCGCCGTGCATCCGCTCGCGCACGTGATTGGCCAGCCAGCCGACGGCAAGAATGTCGCTGGAGGCGTACAGCGCGAGCGCATCGGCGGCCTCCAGCCGCTGCTGGGCGAGCACTTTTTCGGCGACCGGCCCCAGGCGCGGGTCGTCGGTGGTGAAGGCGTGCCTTACGGACATAGAGGGTTTGATGATACCCCACGCTGCCGCGATTGCCGAGAGGCAGTCACTTCCGTTTCTTCTTCGCGATCATCGCCCTGCTGGCCGCAAGTGCCTCTTTGCTGGCGGAAATTGTGGCCTCGCTTTGCTTGATCCTGTCACGCGATGTGAGGTTGCTGTCGGTTCTGCCCGGCGGGTGCACCATGGCCCCTGTGCTGATCGAGAACCGCACCCTCGCCCCGCACGAGATACATGCTTCTTGCAGGGTTTTGTCCATCTCAGCCTTGGGCTGCACGACGGAAAACGAGCGCAGGCATTCCGGACAGGTCAGGATGATGTACCCGGTCGAGGAACGCGGAATCCACACCGACGCCGACTGCGACTTCGGCTTCGATCCGCGGACTGGAGAATCGCTGATCGCGGTATTCACCGCCTCCATCAGCTCGAAGATCATGTTCGGTCCATTGGCCACGAATGCGTCGGCCGTGGTTTCGATCGGCAGGCTATGGGCGGTGTATTCGCCGCTGGTGGCGATCACCGCAACCTGCGGAAAGCGCGTACGGACCACGGATAGCAGCTCGAATCCTGACATCCGCGACAAGTCCAATTCCGAAATCAGCACCTCCGGCACGGCGCCCCGGAGCACACACAATGCCTCGAACCCCTCCCGCGCCAGCAGCACTTCATAGCCCCGCTTGCGCAATTCGGCCGAGCACTCGTCCAGAAACTTCTGCTCGCCATGAACCAGCAGGACCCGCCGCCGGAATTCCGCTGCCGGTGCTTGCGCCATGGCAAGATCATACCCCCCATCCCGAAATGGGTGCCTGCAGCCCGGTTCAGCCTTTCGGAGTGGGCAAACTTGCCGCACTTTGGCGCTTTTTGGCATACTCCGCCTCGCTGCGATAATCCGTAAAATTTCGGTGTCTTGGACAGGTTTGTTGCAGTGGGCCAGCGAGCCAAAACGTGCGCCACGATCGACGAAGCCAGGCGGCTGATCGAGAGGAGCCGTATTCTCTGCGCTACGGCTGCTGACTTGAGCCGGGAATCGATAGCAATCAGGATCTCCATCCGGAAATCGCTGGAACGGAGGCGCAAAGTCTTACGACCGCACTGATCCCGTTTGCTAACGTCCGGAACTCACTGCGTCCGCAGCAGAAAATTCGCGGTTACAAACAGCAGGAACACCATCGAGATCACGCCGTTCATGGTGAAGAAGGCGGCGTTCAGGCGGGAAAGGTCGTTGGCCGA
>DASWAR010000217.1:0-2444 GCA_036391015.1 Terriglobales bacterium | reverse complement strand
GGGAGGTCGAATTGGGTTGTGCGGGGGAGGAGCGGTCGGTACAGCCAAGGTTGGCTCGCTGGCAATCTGCCGCGCGACGGCCGCCATCGAAAGCGGCGAATCCGCAAGCGAGATGCGCCCGCGCGTGCCTGCCACCGTGGTGGTGAGACCGAGGTCCCCCGAGGGCGGGTACAGGAACAGCAGCAGGTTTTCGCCGACGCGGTAGCGGTCGCCGGAGGTCCAGAGCCCGTCCCATTCACTGATGGTGAGCGGTTCGCCGGGAGTCGCGCCGCGCAGGGCGTCGGTGACGCGGAAGGTAATGCGCACCAGGCCGATGTCACCGGGGGCGTTGGAGGCTACCGCTTCAATCTTCCGCACCGTGCCGCTGAAGATGATGCCGGCATCGCGGGCCAGCGGGCGCAGGTCAGCAGTGTCCTGGGCCGACGCCAGGGATACGAGCAGAAGCGCCAGGAGGGCGGTCGAGAGCATGTATCGCATTGCGATATAAACTCACAGGAGCCAGGCACTTCTGGGGGAGCGCTATTCTAGGCAGCCGTTAGCACGAGGGTCTGTGAGGCGGGACACTTCCCGGTGTGACAACGTCCCAAAATAGGAACGAGCGGACTTCAAGGATGGACTGAAGTCCTAGCGGTCGACACTTTCGCGTCCGGCGGCCGACAGGTGCGCGCCGCCCAGCAACAGCAGGCCGGAAAGAAAGGCCCAGAAGATCAGCGTGACCGAGATGGAGAACGGGCCATAAACTTCCTGGAAATTCAGCCAGGGGAGCGCGACGACATAGGCGTATTTGGCCAGTTCCCAGCACAGGCCGGTGATGAAGGCGGCCGGCAGCACGGCGCGAACCGGCACTTTGCCGTTGGGAAGCACCCAGTAAACCAGGAAAAAGATTGCTACGCTGGCGGCACTGGCGAAAACCTTCATCACGATCTGGGAAATGTGGGCGACCAGCCATCCGCGCCAGCCGTAATAGGAGGTGGCGCCGAGCGCGTGCTGCAGCAGCAGCGTGTTGCCGGCGGTCAGCGCGATCGAGATCAGCGCCAGCAGACCGCATCCGATGGCCAGCAGCAGCGACACCACCTGGTTCCACAGATACGAGCGGTTCCTGGCAAATCCCCACACCTGGTTGAGCGCGACCTCGAGCGGCAGAAAGATGCCGGTGGAGGTGATCAGCAAGATGACGACGGAGAAGATCTGCACCCCGCGGCGCGCCCCCGCCATGGCTTTCAGGTTGCGAATGACGAAGTCCTGGCTGGTGGGGAGGTAGTCGCGCAGCAGGCGGAACACGGTGTCGTACATCATCTGCGAATGAAAGACGCGCCGGGTGACCACCAGGAGCAGTACGACGAAAGGAAAGAATGACAGGATGGCATTGGCCGCGACGGAGAAGGCGAAGGTATGGACCTCGGTGCGCATCAGAAATTTCGCGGTGGGCACGATCTGGCGAATCACGGGTGGCAGGCCGGCGGCACTCGTCTTCGGGGCGATGACAGACCGGGTCTCCGCTGTGGCAGTGGCGGAGTCCGGGGGTTCGGCGGTGGCGCGCGGTTCGGAGCCCATGTAGCTGGATGCTATCACTGAAGAGGCTTCAGGCTGCGGGCTTCAGGCTTCAGGCGCGCTCCGGGGGCAGGGAAATTGCGTATTTATTCCGGCGGTGCCCGCGAGCATTTTTTCTTGCGAATCGGGAGGTTGCTGCTATTATGCCCTGCTCGCCGCGCGACAAGCGCTGCCAAACCGGGGTTTGGGCGGGATGGCGGCCGAAAACAACGAGGCGTGCTTAGGGATTTGAGTTGATGTGTAGGTGCTGGCAGCCGGATTCGACGCATCAAGAGTTCTGGGCTCCCGAGCTTCGCCGCCCGTCGCAGGCGGGCGCGGCGATCGGGGGCCCTTTCCCTTTGCGCGGCTTCGAACTGCCGGCCCGCTCGTTTGCCACTCCCGTCACGGTGCATGGGCGCCCGATTGCCATCGGGTACCCGCCGCCGCGAGGGAGATTACTCACCTGTACGGAGTCGAAAGGAGTGCTGTTGTGAGAGAGAAGGGTACAGTGAAATGGTTCAATGGAGCCAAGGGGTATGGCTTCATTCAGCGGTCCACCGGGGAGGATGTATTCGTGCATTTCTCCGCCATCCAGGAAAACGGTTATCGCACGCTCAACGAGGGAGAAACGGTGGAATTCGACCTCTTGAAGGGGCCCAAGGGATTCCAGGCGGCGAACGTCGTCCGCGGATAGCGTGACCAGGCAAAACCACCCCGGGGACACCCGGATCTCACCCTCTCGGCCCGGCCGGGAGGGTTTTTCATAGGCGCGCGAGGTGTGGTAGGTTTTTCGCCACCATCCATGGGCTTAGCCTCGATTGAACCCCAGCGATCTCCGGCGCTGAAAGAAGCCGCTGAGGCACGCCGCACCCTGTGGCTCGCCGTGCTGGTGGCGCTGGCGCTGCGCATGGTGG
>DASWAR010000216.1:0-2326 GCA_036391015.1 Terriglobales bacterium | reverse complement strand
GAGCGGCTCGTCGAGCAGCAAGACCTTCGGCTGTTTCACCAGCGCCCTTGCAATCCCAAGTTTTTGAAACATTCCGCTGGAGAATTTGTAGGCCAAAGTGTCGGCCGCCCACGAGAGCCCGTTCAACTCCAGCAACTGGGGCACAAGTTCCCGCCGCTTTGTGCGCGAAACGTCATCGAGGGTTGCAAAAAATTCCAGATTCTCGCGCGCCGTGAGTCGCGGGAAGAAAGAACGCTCGTGCGAAACCGCGAAACTGACTCTGCGCCGCACCTCTTCCGCCTGGGTGCGCGTGTCGGCGCCTCCAACCAGCACCCTGCCTGAGTCGGGAAGAAGCATGGTCGAAATCAACCTCAACAAAGTGGTCTTCCCACTGCCGTTAGGCCCAAGAACGGCGACCGCCGTACCCGAAGTGACGGTTAGCGACACCTCTTTCAAAGCGACCGTCCGTCCGGAGCGTTCGTGGCCAAACAGGTTAAACAACGCCGGGCGGTGGCGGAAGAACTTGACCGCACGCTCGACGATGATCGCGCTGCCCAGACCGGCCACATGCGCCCGATGCCTTGTTTGAACTGGTGACATCTAGGATAAGGTGGAAACTGAAACTAATGATAGCCGATTTATGGGCTGCCAGCGGACTTGCCGGCCTAGCGGCGGCGGCCCGTGCGCGGCATTGCCAGCGCTGTGGCTGCGTCGTTGGTCGCGTCCAACCGTTCCACATCGACGCCCGGTGAAGACGGTGGACGGTAAGCACACGGCGCGTTGTCCCCCTCTTGCAGCACGAACGACGGCCGAGCTTCATTATCGATCATCCAGGCGTAGGTTTGGACCAAGGCATTTCCGATCGCCTGCGGAGAATAGTTTTCAGCAATCAGCGCCGATCCTCGGCGTCCCATCTCGCGCAACGCAGCCGCGGGCTGGCTCATCGCCTGGCGCAGCGCAGTCGCTATGGCTGCGGGCGTCGGTTCGACATACCAGCCGCACGCCTGCCGGGCAATGCATTCCCACGGTGTGCGCGTGGTCGTGATCACCGGCACGCCGGCCGCGAGTGCTTCGGGGATCACCAGTCCGAAACTCTCTGAGCGGGACGGCAGAATAAAGACCTCGGCGCGAGCCATCAAGCGACGTTTTTCTTCTCCCTGCACCGGCCCGCCGAAGACCACGCGGTCTGCAATGTCACACTTGGCGGCCAGGCGTTGCATCCTGCTGCGGTAGCCATTCTCGTCGTATCCAAACAGGCCCAGTGTCCAATCTTTGAATTCCCCTTCGATTAACTTCCAGGCGTGGAGCAGCAAATCGATCCCCTTGTGCGGGTGAAACCTCGACATCAAAAGGACCATTCGTTTGCCGCCGAAATCCGCCGCAGCCGCGGTTGCATCAGCCTTGGCCCACGCGTCCACCTCCACCGCCAGCGGTATCACCGCCACCGGCGGCTTGAATCCCATCGCCTGCACGCGGTGCGCCTCGGCCGCCGAAGTCGTATGCAGGCAGTCCACGCGGTTCAGCAGCCGGTCCTGGAACAGCCACCGCGCCACGCTCTTCCTCCATTTTTTCTGTGACAGCGCCGCCGGCTCAAGCATTCCGTGGGTGCTGAGGATAGTTGGTATGTTGTTCTGGACCGCATACTGCCACCCCTGCCGGCAGTACAGGCGCCACAGCCCATGGAGGTGGATCAGGTCGGGCTTGCCGACTTCCGCAATCCTGCGCTTCAAGTCGTAGCTGAATCCCAAACGCCGGGGCCCCCATGGCGCGCATGTCACCCGCCGCACACCACCGTCCAGGCGAAGTTCGCTAAGCGCATCGCCGCTGTCCGGCAACAGGACAGTAACCTCCATCCCGCGCGCCGCCAGCAAATTCGCAGTATTCCGCAATGCCGCCGCAGTCCCACCGAATTGCGGGAGCAACGATTCGCCGATATGAACGATCCTAAGTCCCATTGTGAGTTGCTGACCGTGAATCCGCTGGGCCACGGAGACATTCCAGGCCCTGTTAGTTCAATGTCATGTCGTGCACCAGCACAGGCCCACTGTCGTCATGCCGGACTACCGAATGCGATGAGCCCTCGACGTCCTCGGCGCTGGCCAGTGCGGCAAGCGCGTAAAACATGGCGGCGTTGGCCGCGATGTGCAGGTTGAAATCCGCCATGCTGTGTACCAGGATCCCGCAACATCCCAGCAGCGCTGCCATTTTCGCCGACGACACGAATCCCGGCGGGCCCGTTCGCCGCAGCGCCGAGCGAAACATCGCCACCAGGAACCACACCATAAGTCCGAACCCGATCACGCCCGTCTCCGCCAGCAATTGCAGGTAATCGTTGTGCGCCGCGTTG
>DASWAR010000215.1:0-6101 GCA_036391015.1 Terriglobales bacterium | reverse complement strand
GCCTTTGCCTGCTGATGCGGCAGCATCAGCTTGACCCCTCGCTGGTGAAGGCCTACGCCGCCGACTATTGCGACGTCTCTGAGCTGCGCCACGCCAGCCGCGAGCAGGTGGCTACCTTTATTAAGCACATGGCAGAGTATGCCCAGAGTGACCGCGAAGGCCTGCTGTGCCAGCTCAACAGCTACGCCGCCAAGCCAGTTGCTCCAGCTGAAAGTGCGGCCGGCGACGCGGGCGAGGCGAAAGTCACAGGTGCCGCATGAAACGCCGAGTGCCCGGCCTTTCTCAAGCCGCTTTGCCAAAGGCCGAAGTTCCCGATGGCGTGTATCTGGTCGCGGTCGAGCGCGTTCAGTACCGCTGGGCGAAGCAGAAGCCATATTACGCACTTTGCTTCGCGGTTCGAGAACCAAAGCCGTTCGGGGGCACTTCGGTTTCCGGGCGCCTCTACTGCAGCCCCAGAGCGGTGTGGAAGCTCTCCTGGTTCTTGCGCGATTTCGGCTACGACACGGAACTGATGGGACGTGATGAGGTGGACGAAAAGCGCCTGGTGGGACTCACAGGCGTGGTCAAGTTGTCCCACACCACCGTCCACGGCCGCACCTACCTCAATCTGGATGCGTTCGCACCGGCTGGCGAGTGGGATGAGTTCTCGCTCCTGCCACCCCAAACCGAGCCCACAGGAGCTGAGCGAGAGGAGCCGGAGGTCGCCTGACGTGATCTACAGCTATACGCAAATCAACCATTACCTGGGCTGTCCGCGGCGTTATCGCTACCGCTACCTCGACGGCTGGCAGGAGAAAGACCTCCGCGCCAACATGCTGTTCGGGCGCGCCTTTGAACAGGCCCTGTCCGCCTACTTCCGGCGCCAGGACGCCACCCAAGCCCTCTTCACAGCGTGGTCAGCTTATCGTGATGCGAAACTGGCCTACTCCAATGGCGACAATTGGGATCGGATGCTGCAGCAGGGCATTCAGCTGCTGGAGCGCTTTGCCCAAGACGACCGCGTCGAGATTCGCCAGCCCAAGCGCAACCTGCAGATCAAAGTCTCGCGGCCGCTTTCTGATTCGAGTCAGTTCGTGGCCTATATCGATGCTGTCGGACGTCTGGACGCAACGCGCACGATCATCGACTGGAAGACCACAACAGCGCGATATCCGGAAGAGCCAGAGGGACTGTTGGCACTCGATCCCCAGCTGGTTTGTTATTCCTGGGTAACGGGCGAGCCTGAGGTGGCCTTTGTGGTCTTCGTCCGCAAGCGCTCGCCGGAAATACAGTACCTGCGCGCCACCATCACGGAGGAGCAGCGGCGCCAGTTCGGCGAACTCGTTCAGGATTGCGTCTACCGCATCGACTCGGGTGAGTTCCTGCCCCATTCCGGCATCCGTTTCCCCCAGAACGGCTGTACCAGTTGCTCGTATCTTGGGCTCTGCTTGGCCAATCAGCCGTTAGTTGATGCCAGGCTACAACGTCGTCCGGGAGGCGATCTTGTTTGGCTTGACGAGATTGCCTGCTGAGGAATGGCCTATGCCGCCACGGCTGAACCAAAAGCGTGCCCGGTTTGTGCTCGCCAAGATCGACGAGATCATCGGCTGGGAGCACCAGACGGATCGGGAGCGCGATGCGCGCTTTGTCGACCTGGGTCGATACCTCTGTGAAGTCAGAGCCGGGCAGTACTGGCGACTGGAGAATCTGAAGTCTTTTGATGAGTTTCTGGTGAGGAGGTTCCCGGAGTCGCGGCGCAAGGCCTACTACCTGATGAGCATCCACGAACATCTTCCCCGCCAGATTCGCAGCCAACTGAAGCAGATTGGGTGGAGCAAGGCGGCCGAGTTGGCCAAAGTGGCGCGCCGGGACCCGGAGCACTCGATTTGTGCAACCTGGTTGCACAAAGCCCAGGAAATGCCGAAGCAGCAGTTCAAGGATGAGGTGGAGAAGTTTCTCACCGGGGAGAGCGAGCCATCGGACTTAATCTATTTCAAACTCTACCGCAGCCAGGTTCCGGTGATCGAGCAAGCGCTGGAAGTAGTCGCCCGGATGCTCGGATCCGATCGCTCTCGCGGCTACTGTTTGGAGATGATCTGTGCTGACTTCCTCGCCGGAGTCGGCGCCGAGACCGCAGATGTCGCCCTGTTGCAGACATCGCTGAGGCGGTATCTCCACCTGTTGCCTTCCGCGCTGCAACGGCAATTCATGGAGGAACAGCTTGCCGAACTCGCCCATCCGCCGGCGGCTACGGCTTGACGCCGGAGCCTACGATCAGCTCCGTCGGCGTGTGCTGGCGCGCGATGGTTGGCGGTGTCAGGCGTGCGGTCGCAGAACTCAGTTGGACATCCATCACATCGATCGACGCAGCCGCGGCGGCGACGACACCGAAGATAACTTGCTGACTCTGTGCCGTGCATGCCACCGCAGCGAGCACCATGTTGGCTAAATGAGGGGTTGGATGATGAATCCGCAAGGACAACCAGAGCCGCGTCGTTTTTACAGCCGTCCCGAAGACGGATCCCTGCAACCCTACAAAGGATGGATTACTGGAATGAGGGTGGCGTGGAAAAGCCCTGCGTAACCGCTAGGCTACACAGGGCTTAGAGATCCTGGTGCCGAAGAAGGGACTCGAACCCCCACACCCTTGCGGGTACATGGACCTGAACCATGCGCGTCTGCCAATTCCGCCACTTCGGCGTGGCGCGGCTGCCGAACGGCACCGCGAAGGCTAAACCGCTATGTATTTTACAGCCGTGAATGGCTGCATGCAAACCAGGCGTCGTCGATGGCCCCCTCGACTGCACTCGGGACAGGCTCTGGTCGATGGTCGATGGCGAAGTTGTGAGTTCTGAGTTGCGAGTGCCCGAATCATCGCGCCAGCAGCTCGCTTCCGCAGGAGAATTTGAACCGGTGAGCAAGTTTGGATCGGCCGACCAGTCGGGCGAGTGTAGGATGAAGATCGGTTAAGGCGAAGCCGGGAGTGTCGCCGCAGCCGCACCGGGTGAACGAATCGCAGGCCGCAGGCGAAAGAAAAGAAATGGCCGGTAAACAACGTTAATCCCTGAAAGAGATTCCAACAGCAGATGGCGTCAAGCAGGGGACCGTTGCAGCAAGGCAGGAGAGTAGAAAGCCGCCGCAGACGCGTATGGAACCAACCAAGATGTCTCCGGAAATGAATAGCAAGCTGCGCTCGCTCGCCCATGATCTGAGCAATTCGATCGAGACCATCATGCAGGCTTCCTACCTGCTGGCGCAGGCCAAGCTCGACGACACCAACAAGAAATGGCTGGAATTGATTGACAGCGCGTCGCGGGATGCGGCGCGCATCAATCGCGAGATCCGCGAAGTGCTGAAGTCACAGTCAAAGTAGCAGGCTTCAGGCTGTGGGCTTTGGGCTTCAGGCGCCACCCGCCACGGCTATTTCACCGCGCCCACGGTAAATCCGGCGATAAAGCGGTCGAGGAAGAGGTTGTAGAGGATGGCGATGGGCACGCTGGCAATCAGGCAGGCGGCCATCAGCGAGCCCCAGTAATAAACGTCTCCGCGCACCAGGAAGGTGGGCACGCCGACGCTCAACATCTGGCTTCGCTCGGTGGAGATAAAGGTCAGCGCGTAGACGAATTCCTGCGTGACCAGCGTGAAGGTGAAGATCACGACGGTCAGGATGCCGGAAAGCGAAATCGGCACCACCAGCTTGATAAACGCCCCCAGCCGCGTGAGGCCGTCCACCATGGCGGCATCTTCCAGTTCGTGCGGGATGGACTTGAAAAATCCCATCAGCAGCCAGATGGAAAACGGCACAGTAAATGTCGGGTACACCAGCACCACCGACCAGATGGTGTCCTGCAAGCCAAGGACCGCAACCACGCGCGAGAGCGGGATGAACAGCAGCGTCGGCGGCACCAGGTAGGTAAGGAAAATGGCGACGCCGATACGCTGGCCCCAGCGCCCGGTGAGCCGGGCTAGGGCGTAGGCGGCGGGCAGCGCGAGCACCAGCGTGATCGCGACCACGATCCCGCCGACAATCACCGTGTTCGTCACCCAGACCATGTACTTGGTCTCGCCGAACAGCAGCTTCAGGTGCTCCAGCGTCGGCGCCATGTTGAACTTGAAGGGATTGTTCTGCAGCGTGTACAGGTCTGCCGTCTGCTTGAAGGTGGTGATGAACATCCAGTAGAACGGGAACGCCAAAAGGACGGCGAACACCACCAGGACAGCCCAGCGCGCGATTACGTAGCCGGCAGTGCGAGCGGCGCCGCGCGGCATCACGCCACCTCCGACTTGTACGCCAGACGCAACATCACGTAGGTCACCGCCACCATGATCGGCACCAGGAACAGCGAGATCGCCGCTCCCTGGGAGAGGTCGCCGGCAAGAATGCCGGTGAAGAACGCCAGCGACGGCAGCACCTGGGTGGAATCGTAGGGCCCGCCGGCGGTCAGCACGTACACCACGGTCATGTCGGTAAAGGTGAAGATGATGCCGAACAGTACCGCAACCATGATGATGGGCAGCATCATCGGAATGGTGATCTGGAACATGGTGCGCAAGAAACCGGCGCCATCCACTTGCGCGGCCTCGGGGATGTCCTTGGGAATGGCGGTCAAGCCGGCCAGCATGATGACGGTGGAAAACGGCAGCAGGCGCCAGGAGTGCACCAGGATGACCGACGCCATCGCGAGATACGGTTCGCCGAGCCACATGGGCGCGGAATACGGCTTGTAAAAATGCAGCGCGACCAGCACCCAGTTGATGACGCTATAGAGGGAATCGAGAATCCACTTCCAGCCGATCGCGCCCAGTGATATCGGCGCCACCCAGGGCAGCAGGATCAGGAAGCGCACAAACCCGCGGCCGTGGAATCGTTCCTTGAGCGCCGTGGAAAGAATCGTTGACCCGATTATCACCAGCACCTGGGAGATGATGGTGAAAATGAACGAATTCATCAGCGCCTTCCTGAAGCTGGGGCTCTGCAGGATACTGCGGAAATTTTCCAACCCCACCCAGTGCGACTCGATGCTGCCGACCCTGACGTCGGTGAAGGCATAGACAAACGCCAGCATGAAGGGAACGCCGATGAGCACGGCGATGAAGAGGATGGCGGGAGAAAACATGGCCACGCCCAGCAGCTTGGCGCGGTTTTCCGGGGTGCGGTGCCAGGGAATCGCGACCGGAATCCCTTGGTCCAGCCCCGGCTTCGCGCCGGGCATGTCCGGCGGGACCTTGGTCACTGCCATTCCAGCACCTTGGCTTGGGCTCGCTTTTCGGATTGGCGATCGAAGAAGTGCAGGTCGGCTTCGCGAACGCCAAAATCGTAAACCTGATCGGGTTTGAACTGCGCGGCGGAAGCGAGGCGCGACAGGACTTCCTTGCCCTCGAATTTCCCCCCGACGGGCGTGCCGTACAGGATCCACTCGGCGCCGAGGTACTCGGTGATCTTAACTTTGAGGCGGAAAGTGATGGCGGGGTTCGGCGCCAGGTCTGTCGGCAACAGGTGCTCGGGGCGGAAGCCGACGATGAAGTCGCCATTCTCCAGCAGGTTCATGGGCGGCGAGCCCAGGAAGGTGGCGACGAAGGTGTCGGCCGGGGTGTCGTACACCTCGCGCGGCGTACCCAACTGGCGCACGTAGCCCTTGTGCAGCACCATGACGCGGTCGCCCATCGCCATGGCCTCCACCTGGTCGTGGGTCACGTAAATGGTCGTCGTGCCGACGCGCTTGTGGAACAGTTCCAACTCCTCGCGGGCGCTGGCGCGCAGCTTGGCGTCGAGGTTCGACAGGGGCTCGTCGAGCAGGAAGACCGAAGGCTCGCGCACGATGGCGCGGGCCAGTGCGACTCGCTGCCGTTCGCCGCCGGAAAGCTCGCGCGGCTTGCGCTGCAAGAGTGCGCCGATTCCCAGCAGTCCCGAGGCCCACTCGACTTTCTGCTTATGCAGGTGCTTGGGGACCTTCTGCGCCTTCAGCGGAAAGCTGATGTTGTTATATACGGAAAGGTGGGGATAAAGGGCGTAGCTCTGGAACACCATGGCGATGCCGCGCTCGCGCGGGGTAAGGTGAGTCACCACCTGGCCCCCAATGCGAATCTCGCCGGCCGTGGGATTTTCCAGGCCGGCGATCATG
>DASWAR010000214.1:0-5034 GCA_036391015.1 Terriglobales bacterium | reverse complement strand
GGCGAGCCTGAACTTCAAAGCCCGCGCTAAAGGTTTCCAACTGGTCCCGATCCCCGAAGCCAACTAAATGAGTATTCCGGTCCAAGTGGGGCACTGATTCCGTTTGAAGTGGGGCAGGATTCCGTTGTGATGTGGGGCGCGATTCCGCTGGGATGTGGGGCAAGAATCGCTCGTCAACGGAATCGTGCCCCACATGCCCGGAATCGTGCCCCACGGGGAACGTAATGGCGCCCCACATCGCCGTAAACGTGCCCCACATCAAACGGAATCGGTCGGCGGGGTGGCGTTGGTAATCCAAGGCAGGTGCTCCCCTGAAAGGGAAGGAGAGCACGTGCCCGAAAAGAGATTACCGATGCGACAAGTACACGAAATACTCAGACTGCACTTCGAAGCCAAACTGAAAGACCGACAGATCGCCAAGATCTGCTCGGTCGGCAAAGGAACTATACGGCGATACCTGAAACGGCTCGCCGCCGCCGGCCTGTCATGGCCATTGCCCGCCGATCTGGACGAAGCCACGCTGGAACACCGGATGTTTCCGCCTCCACCGGTGGTGCCGGAAGGCCGGCCGCTGCCGGACTTCCACCTCGTCCACAAGGAACTGAAGAGTCGCAAGAGTGTGACCTTGCAGTTGTTGTGGGAGGAATACCGGGAAGCCCATCCCGAGGGGTACAACTACAGCTGGTATTGCGAGCTGTATCGGCAATGGGCGCGCAAACTCGACATCGTCATGCGCCAGGAACACCGCGCCGGCGAGAAGACTTTCGTCGATCATGCCGGCCAGACCGTGCCGGTGACCGATCCCTCAACCGGCGAGGTTCGCCAGGCATACGTCTTTGTGGCGGTGCTCGGCGCCAGCAGCTACGCCTACGCCGAAGCCACCTGGACGCGGGACCTGTGGGATTGGATCGGCTCCCACACTCGCGCCTTCGAATACTTTGGCGGAACCAGCGCCTTGGTGGTTCCGGATAACTGGCGGTCCGGCGTGAAGACGCCTTGTTGGTACGAGCCGGAGCTGAACCGCACCTATGCCGAATGGGCCATTCACTACGGCGTAGGCATTCTGCCGGCGCGGGTGCGGCGGGCCAAAGATAAGGCCAAGGCCGAAGCTGGAGTCAGACTCGTACAGATGTGGATTCTGGCGGCCTTGCGCAAACGGCAGTTCTTCAGCCTGGCGGAACTCAACGAGTCCATCGCCGAACTGCTCGTCAAGCTGAATCAACGGCCCTTCCGCAAACTGCCTGGTTCGCGTGCCGCGTTGTACGCAGCCATCGACCGGCCGGCGTTGCAACCGTTGCCGGCACAGCGCTTCGTCTTTGCCGAGTGGAAGAAGACTCGGATCAATATCGACTATCACGTGGAGTTAGACGGTCACTACTACAGCGCGCCGTACCAGTTGGTGGGCAAGCAAGTGGAGATGCGCTTCACCTCAGGGACAGTGGAGATCCTCTATCAGGGCAAGCGGGTGGCCAGCCATGTCCGCAGCCGGAAGGCGCACGCGAATACCACACTTCCCGAACATCGCCCGAAATCGCACCAACAGTATCTGGAATGGCCGCCCTCGCGAATTGTCGACTGGGCGGCCAAGACCGGGCCTTTTACCGGGCGCCTGGTCGCCGCCTTGCTGGCGGAGAAGCCGCATCCGGAGATGGGGTATCGCGCGGCGCTGGGTGTCATCTCGCTGAGCCGCAAGTATGGGCCGGAACGCGTGGAAGCGGCATGTACCCGCGCGGTGCGCATGAAAGTCCATCGCTATCAGAGCGTGAAGTCGATCCTGGCATCCGGACTGGACCAGGAGCCGTTGCCGCAACTGATCGTGCGTCCGCCCGTGGAACACACCAACATCCGCGGCGCCGACTATTACGGCGATAGCGCCCAGCCGGCAAAGGGGGTAGGCGGATGCTGAACCAGCAAACCCTGGAGAAGCTGCGCGCCCTGCACCTCAACGGCATGGCCGAAGCGTATTCGCGGCAGATGGAAGATGCCAGCGCCGCCAGCCTCAGTTTCGAAGAACGCTTCGGGCTCCTGGTGGATCACCACTGGAGCTGGCGTGAGAACCAAACCATGGCACGTCGGTTGAAGAAGTCCAAGCTGGACGCCGAACCGTGCGTGGAGGACATCGATTACCGCCATCCGCGCGGCTTGGATCGGCAACTCATGCGCAGCCTGATCGGGTCCCAGTGGGTGGTCCAGCATCTCTCGGTCCTGCTGACAGGACCGACCGGGATCGGCAAGTCGTGGCTGGCACAGGCGCTGGCGCAGAAGGCATGCCGCGACGGGTACACCGTCTTGTACCGGCCCGCCCCGAAGCTGTTCCGCGATCTCACCATGGCCCGCGTCGACGGTAGTTTGGGCCGTTTGCTGGGAACCATCGCCCGGACCGATGTACTGGTGGTGGATGACTTCGTCATGGCACCATTGTCGGACCCGGAACGCCGCGACTTTCTGGAGATCTGCGATGACCGTTATGGGCGCCGGTCGACCATCCTCACCAGTCAGTTGCCGGTCACCAGTTGGCATGCCCAGATCGGCGATCCTACGCTGGCCGACAGCATTCTGGACCGCTTGGTGCACAACGCTTATCGCCTGGATTTAACGGGTGAATCGATTCGCAAGAAGAAGGGACGGGGACGGTCGGAGCAGCAACCAGGAGGCGACGCATGAGCGCATTACCGCGCCTGGTTCTCAAACAGCCGACCGGGTGGTTTGCAGCCGGCCGGGAGGTGGCTGAAGCACTGGCGTTGCTGCCGGACCCGGTCTTCCGGTTGTACATGTACCTCTGCCTGAATGCGAACCGGTACACGGGAAGGTTCAGGATCGATCCGCTGAACCTGGCACGGGTGCTGGGAAGAGATCATATGGTGATCGAAGGCCATATCGACGAACTCTGCAGTCGTGGCGTCTGTCACCGCCGAGCCGACGTCGTCGAGATTTCCGACCGATTCTGGCCGTATCAGAAGCGGCTGGCGGCAACGCAGGATGATCGGCAGGGCGAGTATGTGCGATCCGTACGGGAAGCCTTTCTGGAGCCGGCATGCGTGTGTTCGGCGTTCACACCAGCGGATGAAAAGCTCGCCGCCGATCTCTACGGGCGCGGCGTGTCGTTGGACAATCTGCGCAGGGCAATCTGGTTGGGCTGCGCCCGTAAGTACATCGCCATGATGAATGGGCAACCGCCGGCACCAATTGCCAGCTTGGGATACTTCATCGCGCTATTGGATGAGGTGGCCCAGGCGCCGGTGACGGACGCGTACTGGAGCCACGTACGGCAAAAGATGGAAACGCTGGAACGCCGCTGGCGGCAGACGTCGCCGCCGGTGGCTTCAGTAGGACGCTGACAAGCGAGTGGGGCCAGCCGAACCCGACTGCCCCACATCCCGTAATGCCGCCCCACGTCGAACGGAATCTTGCCCCACATCAAACGGAACGACGACCGCGCAGGAAACGAGACGAAGAAACGAAATGATGCCGATTGACTCTCACAAATGGAGAAACTCTTGACTCATGTGGGGCACTTCGGAGATCATGACCTTACCAGCGTCGCTTCGCTCCGACGCTGCCCCACATCAAACGGAATCGGTGCCCCACTTCACCGGAATACGCAGCAGTAGCCGCCGAGACGAGTTGGAAAATCCCCATTTTGAGGGCACGAAAAGGCACTAAAAGGCCCCGGATTTCGCTGGATTTCCGGGCCCTCAAAATGGCCATTTGCCAGCAGTTGGGGCAATTGGCGCAGGGGAACGATCTTGGAGACGGGGGCAGGGCGGTTACACCCGGTTCCGCTGCCCGCTGCGAAGCGGGGGATGGAAAACAAGCCGTGGGGGGCTGCGCCTCCCTCTCCAGGTCCAAAAGGAAGCACCGCGATATGCATGTTGTCGAAATCAAGATCGGCCCGAGCGCCCGGCGCTCCGAAATCACCATCGACGGGCACCCCATACGGGTCGCCACGCTGGGCCTCGCCCTCGCCGTTGAAGATACAGGGCCCGCGCATCTCTTTATCGAGCTGCCAACCGAGATTCAAGTGAAGGGATGGGTCGAAATCATCGAGCCAACCATCATCGAACGTTGTGCCCAGGCGGCCGAGGCCGAAGGCGCGGCGCCCGAGATCGCGCTCGCCATCCGTGCAAGGCATCGGGGGACGGTGGGGACGCAAGATTCCCTTATGTCCGCCACACACACGTGTCTCCTCTCCCTTCCCCCTTTCTTCTCTTGGGAGGGATGTATATATAGAAGATCCGATTTTTGCGTCCCCAGCGTCCCCCATTGCTGAAAAGTTCCACAGCTGCTTTGCTTTCAAGGGGCTGCGCGGGGGACGCAAGCGCCTGGTCGCTCGTCCCCCTGGCGTCCCCCATCGTCCCTCTTGCGTCCCCCCACTTTCAGGACTCTGACACCCGCGAAAAGTGTATCCGACGCTCTCTGTTGCCGTGGTTTTTGCGATCGCAAGCAACCTCGATGCCGGCCGCTCGCAGGCTGGGCAGCAAGCACCGGACCGCATGGGAGAGGGCTCGCGGCGTCTGGGGCCAGGATTTTGATTTGCGCTCGGATTCGGTGGCCAGGCTTGCGAGCCGCGCCAGCAACTCCGCTGACGTCCCGTCCCAAGCTGGCAGTGAGACGATATGCCGGCCGACTGGGGACGCGTCGATCGTGAGGTCACTCGCCTCGCGCCGGTTCGCCCTGTAGGCGACCATGAAAACGCCCGGCTCCCAGGCGAGAGACTCCTCAGCGGCGGTGATCCACTCGGCGAAGTCCGCCATGCGCGGCGGATTCGGCAGGGTCACATGGTCGACTCTCGCCAGAGCGCCGGACACTCCGTCGAGCAGATACCCGAGCATGCCGGGCCGATGCTGCTCAAAGGCGCACCCCAGTTGCTTTTCGGTTTTGCGCCTGCCGTCGGGAATCTTTGTAAGTTCGATGATCATGGCCCTGTCTACCAGGTCCCCGCGGACGGCGATCTCCTCAATGCCGTTCAGGATCACGGGCCGCTGCACATTGAGCAGGACTTCATCCGAGTCGCTGAATAGTTCGCGTTTAGCC
>DASWAR010000213.1:0-8422 GCA_036391015.1 Terriglobales bacterium | reverse complement strand
CATCAAGTCCAAGAAGGGCCGGCTGGCATTCCTGCTCATTTCCAAGATCTACCGCCAGATGTACGCCGATACCGGCATCGCCACCGATAGCGCCCGGACCTCGTGGTCGGCGCGGTGGGCGCGCTGGTTGGCGCTCCCCTGTCAAATGCTGTTCGCCGGCCGTCCCGAGCCGCAATTGCAGGTGCCGCCGGCCTGATGTGAGCCCGCCCGTCTTAGTACTTCGTGCTGGGTGCGCCACCTTCAGCGTGCGATGACTCGACCGATTGCGTGGTCGTCAACGCGGTCCAGGCGTTCCCCCCAACCCTGCGCCGCAAGCATAACGAGTGATAACAGCGCTTAGCGTAAGTTACACCCGAAACGCGAATCCCGGCTCGAAACTTACGTGAAGGCGATTTATCAACATCTATAAAGTCGTCGGCCGTGTCAATCTCGAACGTAGGCACACGCATTCCGTCGGGTTGGAAGGGCTGTCAAGGGCGCCTGTTCTTTGGGCGTTCATCTCGACCCTTGACAGCCCTTCCAACCCCGCATAATCGAGTGCGGAACGAAGCGAAACGAAGTTCCGTTGAGCTTCGTTCCCTAGCAGAACGGTGTTGCTTCGTCGTTGTCTGAACTGTCGCACAGCTGCCTCGACCAAAGGCTCGCTCATTCGTAATCGTCAGGGCCGGAGAACTCGATCCGACCCAAACATCTATTCGGCCACAACTTCGACCATGATTAACTAATTCAGACTCCCTCTTGCTGAGAGGGAGCGGGGCGCCCAATCAATTACTCGGTGATCGACTACGCACCATGTTGATAGTCGAGCTACCCCACGTGCGAACCGAACTTCTTCCACTGCTCGTAATCCCAGCCGCACCGCCACATCCAGAACAACCGCACCGCCAGTTTTCGCGCCATGGCGACCTTGGCAACCTGCTTGTTGCGACGCATCGCCAGGTGCGCGTACTGGTGTCGCCATTCGTCGTCGCAACGAGCGACGCTTTGTGCTGCTTGGCCGAGCAGGTAACGGAGCAGCGCATTGCCTTGCTTGCTGATGTGGCCCATGCGCCAGCGATCGGCGCTGGAGTCCTCACACGGAATCAGTCCCAGATAGCTACCCACATGCTTGCCGCAACGAAAACGATCCGGCGTGCCCAACACCAAGACGTATGCCAGAGCCGTGATCGGACCCACGCCGGGATGGGTCATGAGCCGTTGCACCTCCGGCCAGCGCTCTGTCTCTTGCTCGATCGCCTGGTTCAGTTGGTCGACGCTCGGGTCGAACCGGTCCAGCAACTCCAGCAGTTCTTCCCGCCGGCGGCTGGTCCACGCCGGCAGCGACAACGATTCCAACTGCGCCCGGCCTTGCTGGCTCCACAACCCACGCTTGCGCCGTACACCTTCGTTCATGGCAATAGCCTGGAGTTGGTTCATCACGCGCGTCCGCATCCCCACCAGGCGATGCCGGTGCAACACTAGCTGCCGCAGATCCCGGTTCTCTGTCGTGGGCACCCAGATGCGCGGGAACGTATCTTCCAGCATCAGCTTCAGGATGTGCGCCGCGTCCATCCGGTCGTTCTTCTGCTTGCGCACTTGCTTGGCCCGAATCCGCGCCGGGTCGCCGACCCACAGCTCAAACTTCAGCTCGGAGAGCAAGCGCTCGAACCAGCGCGAGTGCCCGGTGGCTTCCATCCCGACGCGTACGCTGACACCTGCTTGCTTGAGTTCGCGATAGAACTGCTCGGCTTCGGCGCAATGTGTCAGCCGCCGCTCCCCGCACTCTCCCGTTCCGGTGTCGGTCCACGCGATTTGTTGCACGCTCGGGTGATAATCGCATCCTATAATCAACACCTTCGGCCTCCTTTCTTCCCGAGCCTTTGGTCGTTTTGCGCTACCAATCTACTCGGGGCCTGAGGAGGCCGACGACTTTATGAAATCAGTTATGCCGACCTACTCTTGCCAACTCCTCTAGAATCTATTTCATGGCAGCCACTGAAATCGACGAGATTTTCGCTCGAACGTTGAAGGGCGAATACAACGACGATGAGCCGTGGGAAGCGGTGCGAAGGTTGCGTGAACAGGGAACGCGGGAAGTCTTCGACGTCGCGGCAAAATGGTGCGATTCAGATGACCCGCTTGTCCGGGCGCGTGGCATGGATGTTCTGGCTCAACTTGGCAAAACGGCGGAACAGCGCACCAACAGCTTCCCTGAGGAATCGTACTCTGTTGTCACTCGGACTCTACAGCATGAGCAACATCCGCTGGCCCTAACGTCGGCAATCTCCGCGCTTGGGCATCTCGACGACGCTCGTGCTGTTCCGTTGGTAGCGCGCTACAGGTCACACCCAAGTGATGAAGTCAGGTTCTCTGTTGCGTGCGCGCTTGGTTCGTTTCCTAACGATGCTCTCAGTGTCGAAACTCTTCTCGCACTTATGCAGGACTCTGACGAAGACGTGCGGGACTGGGCAACTTTTGGTCTCGGCGTGCTAGGCGATATCGACTCTGCTGAAATTCGTGACGCTCTCGCTCAGCGTCTTGGCGATTCCAATGAAGACGTGCGCGAAGAAGCTATGGTCGGGCTAAGCAAGAGACGCGACCGTCGCGTGCTCGCACTCCTCTACGTGCATTGGAGCAGCCCACCATGACTGATAGGGTGATTGAATCCGCATACCTCATGCTCGACATGGAGAGCGAACGCGAAGGCTGGAAAGCAGTCGATTACGCTGCGGCTCTGCGCGAACGGTTTTCTCTGTGACGACGGCATGTCGTCGCATGGCCGGATCACTGGCGCGAAATCCCCTTAGCACTACCAACCCTGGATTGCACTGATTCTGCTCCACTATCCCCATCACCCTCTGTGATTTCCCTCCCTTCTTGCCCACCTCAGCCCAGCTATCGAAAAAACCGATTGCCACTATCACAGAAACACGTGATTGACCTCACTGCCAATTCGCCCGCCGGGGTCTGTAATCACCTGTTAAGCGGACGGCGCACGCGCCGCGAGGGACCCGATGAGTGACCAGCCGAAAGGCACCAAGTACGACCTGCTCAAGTGCCCGCTGTGTGAAGGTCGCGGGGAACTACCTCAAAAAGAAATGTTGGACCGGCTGAACGAAACCGACCTCGGCCACAAGCTTGCCAGCTACGTTGAGAATTTCATCGTGGCCGACGAAAAAGCCGCCGAACCCGAGGCCGAGTCCGTGCACGCCGGCCAGCCCGATTTCAAGCACCACGTGGATGTGTGGAACTGCACTCACTTCCTGTGGCGCCGCAGTCCGAAAGAGTGAGGTTGCTGGTGTAACGCAGAGGGAAACCTATGGCGACGGAGACTGAAGTCATCCCGGAAATATTGGCCCAATTTGACCAGACGCGTTCCAGCCTGATTCCCATCCTCCAGGAAATCCAGAACAAGTACCGGTTCTTGCCGCAGGCGGCGCTCCGCCAGGTCGCGCGCAAACTCGATGTGCCGCTGCCCGATGTCTACCACGTCGCGACCTTTTACAACTGCTTCAGCCTGGAGCCGGTGGGCCGCAACCTGGTGCAGGTATGCCTGGGCACCGCCTGCCACGTGCGCGGCGCGCCCAAGGTACTGGACCGCGTGCTCAGCGACCTGAAGTTGCCGGCCCCGGGCACCAGCGCCGACATGGAATTCACCGTGCGCACGGTGCGCTGTATCGGCTGCTGCGGGCTGGCGCCGGTGGTGCGCGTCAACGACAACACTCATCCGGCCATGACCCAGGCGAAGGTGAAAGGCATGCTGAAGAAGTATTACAGCAAGCCAGCGGTGAAAGCAGAAGCAGCGCAGCAGCGCGAGGACATCCGATGCCAAGGCTGAATTCAATCGAGCAACTGGAGAAACTGCGCGCCGCCTGCATCGCCGGCAGCGATGTGAAGCGGCCCTGCCTGACGGTGTGCGCCGGCAGCGGTTGCAGCGCCGCGGGCGCCGAAGACCTGCTGACCGCGCTGCGCAAGGCGGTCGATAAGGTCGGCATGCAGGAAAAAATTGACGTCAAGAGCACCGGCTGCCACGGCTTCTGCGAGCGCGGCCCGGTGATGCTGGTCTGGCCCGAAGGCACCTTCTACAACCGGGTGACGGCCGCCAGCGCCGCTGACGTCGTCGCCAGCGTCTGCAACGGCCACAAGCCCGTCGAAAAACTGCTCTACAAGGACCCGGTCAGCGGCAAGAAGTGCCTGACGGAAGAGGAAGTCCCGTTCTACGCCCGCCAGACCCGCGTGCTCTTCGCCAACAACGGCCGCATCGATCCCAAGCAGATCACCGATTACCTGCGCGTCGGCGGCTACGCGTCGGTCGGGAAAGTTCTCGGCGGCATGACGCCGGAGAAAGTGGTGGAAACCGTCACCAAGTCCGGTCTGCGCGGACGCGGCGGTGCCGGCTTCCCCACCGGAATGAAGTGGAGCCTCTGCCGCGCCAACGGCAAGCCTAACGGCCACGGCGATATCGAGCGCTACATCATCTGCAATGCCGACGAAGGCGATCCCGGCGCTTTCATGGACCGCTCGCTGCTGGAAGGCAATCCTCACAGCGTGATCGAGGGCATGATCATCGGCGCCTTCGCGCTGGGAGCGAAGCAGGGATTCGTTTACGTCCGCGCCGAGTATCCGCTAGCGGTGAAGCACCTCGGTATCGCGATCAAGCAGGCGGAAGAACTGGGCCTGCTGGGCGACAACATTCTCGGCACCGGGCTGAGCTTCCGCATCCGCCTAGTACAGGGCGCGGGCGCATTCGTCTGCGGCGAGGAAACCGCGCTGATCGCCTCCATTGAAGGCCGTGTCGGCGAGCCTCACCCGCGCCCGCCGTATCCGGTCGAAAAGGGCGTGTTCGGCAAGCCCACGGTCATCAACAACGTGAAGACCTGGGCGTCGGTCGCCCACATCGTGAACCGCGGCGCCGACTGGTATTCCGCCATCGGAACAGAAAAGAGCAAGGGCACGATGGTGTTCTCGCTGGTCGGCAAGATCAACAACACCGGCCTGGTGGAAGTGCCCATGGGGATCACGCTGCACGAGATGATCTACGACATCGGCGGCGGCATTCCCAACGGCCGCTCGCTGAAAGCGGTGCAGATCGGCGGCCCCTCCGGCGGATGTATCCCCGCAGACCTGGTGGACCTGAAGATTGACTACGAGCAACTCACGCAAGCCGGCAGCATGATGGGTTCCGGCGGCATGGTGGTGATGGACGACTCCACCTGCATGGTGGACGTTGCCCGCTACTTCATGGAATTCCTGGAAGAGGAGTCCTGTGGCCAGTGCTTCCCCTGCCGCCAGGGCACGCAGGAAATGAAGGCGATCCTGACTCGCATCTGCGAAGGGCGCGGCAAGGAAGAGGACCTCGACATACTGCAGGATCTTGGCTGGCTGATGAAGGAAACATCGCTGTGCGGCCTCGGCCAGACCGCCGCCAACCCGGTGCTGACCACGCTGCGCTACTTCCGCAACGAGTACCTGGCGCACATCCGCGACGAGGTCTGCCCGGCCAAAGTCTGCAAGAAGCTGATCATGTATGAGATCAGCCCGACGATGTGCGACGGCTGCGGCGCCTGCGTCAAGGTCTGCGCCGGCACCGCGATCCTCGGCGAAAAGGATCACGCCCACAAAATTGATCAGGCCAAGTGCACGAAATGCGGCGCGTGCCTGGAAGTGTGTCAACCCAAAGCCGTGCTGGTTTCTTAGGAGCGATCTCGTGCCGAAGCTGAGGATCAACGGCATTTCGGTGGAAGTGGAACCCGGCACCACCGTGCTGGAGTCCATCCGCTTCCTCGGTCTTCCCATTCCCACGCTGTGCCACGACGATGGATTGCGCGACATCGGCGCCTGCCGCCTGTGCGTGGTGGAAGTCAGCATGGCGGCCAACGGGCGTACCCGCCTGTTGAGCGCCTGCACGCTGCCGGCGCAGGACGGCATGGACGTCCGCACCAACTCCGCTACCGTGCAGAAGGCCCGCAAGCTGCTGCTGGAGCTTTACGTCGCCACCTGCCCGCAGTCCAAGCGAATCCAGGACCTGGCCAGCGAATACGGCGTGCGCCAGTGCCGCTACGATGCGCACAACGAGAACTGCATCCAGTGCGGGCTGTGCGTGCGCATCTGCGAGCAGCAGATGATGGCCGGCGCCATCGGTTTCTCCGGTCGCGGCCACCACCGCCGCGTCTCCCGGCCCTTCGACATCACCAGCGACAAGTGCCGCCAGTGCGGCGCCTGCCTCTACGCCTGCCCCGTCTGCGAGTTGCGTTGCCAAGCGTCCACCGCCACTACCGCGCTCTGCAGCGGATGTTTGAATTTCGCGCCCGTCTGCTTCCAAAGCTACGACGACGCCATGTGCTTCCTGGAACCGTGCCATGCCTGCGAGCTGACCGGTCCGATTCGCAGTGAAATCCCAATCAAGAAACTGAAGAAAGCTCTTAGCTCTTAGGAGATCACGATGACTTATACACGCCTCAACGCTTCCGCGGCCACGCTGACCAAGAACCGCACCGAAGACTCGGTTAGCCCGTTCAGCGGAATGTGCACCACCTGCATTGACGGGTGCATCGGGATGTGCGAGATCGGCAAGTCGGCCTACCGCGGCCCGGAGATGATTTACCCGCAGCCCTTCGGGATCATCACCACCGCCTCGCAAAAGGATTACCCGGTCGACCTGTCGCACTTCACCATCCTCGGGCGCTGCGCAGGCGCGTGGGGCTGCGAACCGGACAGCAACAAAGCGCTGTTCCCCAACGTCAACCTCGAGCAGACCATCGGAGCCGACAAGAAGAACGGCATCCGCTGCAAGTTGCCATTCACCGGCGCGGCCATGGGTTCCACCAACGTGGCCAAGAACAACTGGCCGGAATACGCAGCCGGCTTGGCGATCAGCGGCGTGCCCATGGCCATCGGCGAGAACGTCACCGGCATGGACATGGACTCCAAGTTCGCCGGCGGAAAGGTGGTCTCCGGTCCGGAGCTGAAATGGCGCGTGGACTGCTACCGCGACTGGCAGATGGACGGCTATGGCGAGGTCATCCTCCAGGCCAATGTCGAGGACACCATGCTCGGCGTGCAGGAATACGCGATTAAGAATCTCGGCGTCGAATCCGTGGAGCTGAAGTGGCGCGTCGACTGCTACCGCGACTGGCAGCGTGATGGCTACGGTGAATGCATTCTGCAAGCCAACGTCGAAGACACCATGCTTGGCGTGCAGGAATACGCCATCAAGAATCTCGGGGTCGAATCGGTTGAGCTGAAGTGGGGACAGGGCGCCAAGGACATCGGCGGCGAAGTCAAGATCCGCGACCTCAACAAGGCGCAGGAACTGCAGAAGCGCGGCTACGTCGTGCTGCCCGATCCGTCGGATCCATACGTCGTCGAGGCCTTCAAGCGCGGCGCCTTCCACGAGTTTGAGCGCCACTCCCGCGTTGGCATGGTCACGCTCGACGGCTTCATGAAGCGGGTCGAGGACCTGCGCAAGGCCGGCGCCAAGCGCGTCACCCTCAAAACCGGCGCGTACCGTCCCGAGGACACCGCCCGCGCCGTCAAGTACGCCTCCCTCTGCGAGCTCGACCTGCTCACCGTGGACGGCGCCGGCGGCGGCACCGGCATGAGCCCGTGGCGCATGATGAACGAGTGGGGCATCCCGTCAGTTGAATTGCACTCGCTGGTGTACCAGTACTACGAGAAGCTCGCGTCCAAGAAGATGTTCCTCCCCGATCTCGCCTTCGCCGGCGGCTTCGCCTTCGAAGACCAGATGTTCAAGGGCCTGGCGCTCGGCGCGCCCTTCGTGAAGCTCATCGCCTACGCCCGCGCTCCGCTGGCCGCGGCCATGGTCGCCAAAAACATCGGCAAGGCTATCGAGGCGCAAAACCTGCCCATCTACATCCAGCGCTTCGGCATGGGCGTGGATGAGATTTTCGTTACCGCGCACGAGCTGCGGCAGATCCTGGGCGACCGCTTCAAGAAGCTGCCGGTCGGTGCCATCGGCGTTTACACCTACAACCAGCGGCTGGCGCAGGGCCTCCGCCAGTTCATGGCCGGCGCGCGCAAGTTCGCGCTGAAGTACATCACCCGCGACGACATCTGCAGCCTCACGCCCGAGGGCGCTCGCGTCAGCGGCCTCGACTACATCATGGACGTGGACAAGAAGCAGGCCGACGCTATTCTGTTCTCCAACGGCACCTCCAAGGCCGCGGCGAAGCAGGTGGCACTGGCGGGTAAGAACGGCAAAGCACGAAAATAGGAACCGCTCGCGGCGCGCTCAAAACAGGGACGCGCGAGCAGAGTGAACCCGGGGCGGCGCAGCCCCGGGTTTCTTTTTGACACTGCGGATGCGGTATGCTTTTGAGTTTCAAGTGGAGACGCTGACCATGCCTGACGCCGCCACCACGCTGCACGACGCCGTCCGCCGCCTGTGGCCGGAACTGGAGTGGATTCAGAATCTTGGCCTTCG
>DASWAR010000212.1:0-4159 GCA_036391015.1 Terriglobales bacterium | reverse complement strand
GAGATGCGCCCCGTCTGGACACCGCGCAGACGGCGCGCTCAGCGGGAAAAATCAAAGGCGGGCTGTCGGTAACCACGGTGCCGCGCACCCGGCTGGTAGACATCCGTTATGCGAGCCCTAATCCACAGGTGGCGGCGGAGGTGGTCAATACCCTGATTGACACCTATATCGAGCACAACATCCGCGGCCACTTCGAGTCCACGATGCAGGCCTCGGAATGGCTTTCGAGGCAGCTCACAGACCTGCGGATCAAGGCGGAAACGGCGCAGCAGCGGCTGGTGGAATACCAGCAGCAAAAGCAGATTGTCGGAGTCGACGAAAAGCAGAACATCACCATCACCAAGCTCGAGGCGCTGAACGGAGAACTGACGAAGGCGGAAACGGAGCGCATCCAGAAAGAAGCAAACTACCGCATGTCGAATGCGGAGGACCCGGAGCAGATCAGCACCCTGGCCAAGAACGCGGAGACGAACTCGACGCTGAATGCCCTGAAGACCGACGAAGCGAAGCTCAAGACGCAGATCGCGCAAATGCAGGTGCTGTACGGGCCGTCGAACCCGAAGATGGCGGAGGTGCGCAATCAGTTAGCGTCGGTGCAGGCTTCCATGCAGGCGGAAGTGAAACGCAACGCGGCGAAGCTGAAGAGCGATTACGACGCGGCGCTGCAGCGCGAAACGATGCTGCGGCGGGCATTCGAGAGCCAGAAGACGGAAGCCAACAAGCTGAACCAGAATGCGATTGAGTTCATGATGCTCAAGCGCGACGCGGACACGAGCCGGCAGCTCTACGACGGGCTGCTGCAGAAACTGAAAGAAGCCCAGGTCTCGGCGGGATTGAAGTCGAGCAACGTGCGGGTGGTGGACGCGGCCGCGGTGCCGGCAGGTCCTTCGCGTCCCAACAAGCGGCTGAATATCATGCTGGGACTGCTGCTGGGACTGGCGGGGGGAGTCGGGCTGGCGTTTCTGATCGAGTCGATGGACACGACGGTGAGTTCGCCGGAAGACGCCGAATTGGCAACCGCCCTGCCGTCGCTGGGAGTGATTCCCTTGATCGGGCGGGCGCAGATGCGCAAGCTGCTGGCACGCACGAGTGAGGCGACACCCGGCGACAGCGAATCGCAGATGATCGCGCACTTCCGGCCGCGCTCGCCGTCGGCCGAAGCCTACCGCGCGTTGCGCACGTCGCTGCTGCTATCGGGTTCGGGGACGCCGCCGAAGACGATCGTGTTTACCAGCGCGCTGCCGCGGGAAGGAAAGACGTCCACCACCATCAACAGCGCGGTGGTGCTGACGCAGATGGACGCGCGCGTGCTCCTGATTGACTGCGATTTCCGGCGTCCAAGCATTCACAGGGCGCTGGGCATCCCCAATGGCACCGGGCTGAGCACGGTGCTGGCGACAGGCGAGGGCTTGCAGAGCATCGTGGTGAAGTCGCAGCAGATCCCAAACCTGTACGTGGTGCCGGCGGGCCCGCCGCCGCCGCAGCCGGCGGAGTTGCTGTCGTCCAAGTTCTTCCAGGAATGCCTGACCAAATGGAAACAGGAGTTCGATCACATCCTGATTGACACGCCACCGGTGCTGTCGGTGACCGACGCGGTGGTGCTTTCGGTGTATGCCGATTCGGTGGTGCTGGTGGTGCGCTCCGACGTGACCACCAAGAACGCTTTGCGGCAGGCCCGCGACCTGCTGCTACAGGTGAACGCGCATGTTACAGGCACGCTGCTGAACGCGGTGGACCTGACGTCGCCCGGGTCCTACTACTATTACTATTCGTACGGATACGGACAGAAGAACCGCTACTACAACGAATCGCGGCGAAGCTGAAGGTTACCGGCCGGGCCCTGCTCACTTCTGAACTCGAAGGCGCGGCCGCGCATTTTCTATGCTCATCAAGTTGCATTCTCCGGGACGCAAGTTCCTGTTCGGCGTGCTCTGCCTCGGCCTGATAGCAGGATACGTGTATCGCGCCGGGCGCAGCTACATGGTGTCGCGGATGGGAGAAAGCACGGACCCGGAAGTGCTGGAACGCGCGGTAGGCCTGGAACCGAAGGACGCGGACGCATGGTACCGGCTGGGCCACGTGCGTTCCATTCTGATGCAGGACATTCCGGGCTCGATCCCCGCACTGCAGCGGGCGCTCGCGCTGGATCCGCGGCACGCCCGCTACTGGCTGGACCTCGGCCTGGCGTACCAGTACACCGGCGACAGCAAGGCGCAACGCAACGCCATCCAAACCGCGATCCGGCTGGATGCACATGATCCCGATATCGCGTGGGAGGCCGGGAACTTTTACCTGGTCGCCGGGGACACCGATGAAGCGCTGAAGCTGTTCCGCGTCGCACTGGAGGGAGACCCGATCCAGAAACATTTTTCGCGCGCCGTCATGCTCAGCCTGCACGCGACTCACAACGATTACGCGCGTGTGCTCAATGAGGTGGTGCCGCGCGATCCTTGGTCGTATCTGAATTACACGGACGGTTTGGTGAACATACGTCAATACGAGGCAGCGGACCTGGTCTGGTCGCGCACTATGGAACTGGGAATCCATGTCAAGCCGGCGTATGCGAAGCGATACCTGAATTCGCTGGTTGAACGGAATGATTCGGTGCGGGCGCGAAACGCGTGGAACAGCCTGGCGAAGGTCGCTCCCGAACTGCAGCCGTACATCTATTCCGAAAACCTGATCGTCAACGGCGGATTCGAGAACAACATCCTCAACTTCGGATTCGATTGGGAGTACGAGCGCAAGGAGGACGTCACGCTCGAAATAGACAACGAGTTTCACGGCGGCAACCACGCGCTGCTGATGACGTTCAGCGGACGGCCGGTGGCCGACATCGGATTGCGGCAGACGGTGCCGGTGGATGGCGGCGAGTGCTATGAGATGTCCGGGTTCCTGCGCACCAGCGAACTGGAGGGTGTGAGCGGGCCGCGAATCGCGCTGCGCGAGGTGAAGACGTTGCGCAGTTACGCGCTGTCCGACAACATCACCGGCACGCATGGATGGGAAGAGGTCCGCAAGACGTTCCGCACCGACCCGGGAACACACTTCCTGGAACTGGCGATCGTGCGTGAGCGTCCGGAGACGGCGATCCGCGGACGCGCTTGGGTCGATGACCTGCGCCTGACGCGCGCTGCCCAGGAGGCGTGCCGGTGAAAACACCTGTGTCGGTGCTGGTGCGCCATAAGCCGTCGAGCCTGACGTGGCCGGACACGCAGGACCGTGCGGACGTGTGGGATCACCTGCTGGTGCTGGGCCTGGGACTGGTGCTGGCGTTGGCAGTGCTGGCATTCGGCGCAACTGAGCCGTGGTCGGAGTTCATGCTGGAGTGTGGCGCCGCGGTTCTATTTGCGCTGTGGGCGGTCCGGCAGTTTCTCGCGGGCGAAGTGAGGCTCCGGCCAAGCCCCTTATACCTGCCGGCGCTCGCCTTCGCGCTGCTGGTGTGCGCGCAGTTGGCGTTGGGTATTTCGGCGTACGGTTACGCAACGCGGCTGGAAGCCTACCGATACCTGGCGTATGGACTGCTGATGTTCGTAGCGGTGCAGTGCTTCCACAGCCGCCAGCAGATACAACGGTTCCTGGTCGGCATGACGGCGTTTGGATTTCTCCTGGCGGGGTTTGCGATCGTCCAGGACATGACGTCGAACGGGAAACTCTATTGGGTGAAGCAGCCGCTGCACACGGCGTGGTCTTATGGGCCGTATGTGAACCACAGTCACTGGGCGGGATTGATGGAGATGCTGACGCCGCTGCCGCTGGCGCTGATTATGAGGCGCAGCGCCACACCACCCCAGAAAATACTGCTGGGATTTGCCGCGCTGCTGATGGCAAGCACGATTTTCCTGTCCGGGTCTCGGGGAGGGATGGTGTCGTTCGCGGCGCAGGTGGTGCTGGGGGCGGGATTGATGCTACTGCGCGGGCGATCGAGCGAGCGGCGGCGCGACCTGGCGATTCTGGCGGTGATCGGGGTGATTTTCCTGGCGTGGCTGGGAGGTTCGCGCGTCACGCAGCGGATCGAGAGCACGTACCACTCCGAGGGCAGCACAATGGGCACCACACTGGATGCGCGATTCCGGTTCGGGATCTACAAGGACACCCTGTCGATGTTCAGGGCGCGGCCGGTCGCCGGATGGGGACTGGACTGCTTCACTACCGTGTT
>DASWAR010000211.1:0-2692 GCA_036391015.1 Terriglobales bacterium | reverse complement strand
CCCGAGGGGATTGATATCCGGCGTTGGAGCGAACAGGACTACCAGGCGGCCGCGGCGGTGATTACGGCGGCCTACCGCGGGCACATCGATTCCGAGATCAACGACCAGTACCGCACCATCGCCGGGTCGCTGCGCTTCCTGAACAACATCGTGCGTTTTCCCGGCTGCGGGCAGTTCGACGACGGCTCATCCTTCATTGCCTATCACCGCCCCTCGCGAACCGCGGTGGGATTGATCCTGTGCTCGCGGGTGAAGAACGACGTCGGGCATATCACGCAGGTGTGCGTCCTTCCCGAGCACCGGGGCAAGGGAATCGGCGAGGCGCTGCTGGCGGCGAACCTGCAGGACCTGAAGCGCCGGCGATTTTCCATGCTGTCGCTGACGGTCACGGAAGCGAACAAATCGGCGGTGGAGTTGTATAAGCGGCTGGGCTACCACATCGAGCGGGTGTTCGACGCGTTCGTGTGGGAAGGGTGAGGAAATTTGAAATTTGAAATTTGAGAATTTGCAATTTCAAGTGCTTTTCAATCTCAAATTTTCAAGTTTCCAATTTCAAATTCTTCCAGCTCAATTTCTGAGCCGCCACATGGTCCAGCCGGTTCGAACGTATTTTGGGGAGGAGTCATGGTGTCGCTCTCCGATCCACTTGTGCAGGCGTTGCTGCACGGTCGATATATCGCCTCGCTTGGCACGCACAATCCCGACGGTTCCATCCACCTGACTGCGGTGTGGTTCGTGTTCGACGGAGCACACCTTTACGTCGCAACATCGTCGCGGTCGCGCAAAGGCCGCAACCTGCAGGCTCGGCCTGAGGCGTCGTTGATGGTGGACGCGCGCGATCCGGTTGCGAGTCGCGGAGTGTCCTGCGCGGGTACGGTGCAGATTCTCACGGATGAACTCTCACGCGAGTGGAACGGGCGCATTCACCGCCGCTATCTGAGCGAGGCAGCGCTGGCCGACCCGCGCGTAGGGCCGGTCTTCACTGCCTGGGACGACATTACCATTCAACTGAAGCCCAGTTCGGTGGTGGCGTGGGACATGCGCGAAGCCGATCGGACGGTGTTCGGCGGAGCGATGTCAACTCCTGGCTACCTGTTGCCGCAGGAGCGGTGAGGAAGCGGACGATGGCTCGCGGCAAGGTTTTTGCAGTGCATCCCGGAGAGATCCTGAAGACGGAATTCATGGATCCCATGAATATCAGCGCCTATCGTCTGGCCAAGGATCTCGATTTCCCGGGGACGTATGACATTGTTCGTGGAAAGCGTGCCATCACCGCCGATACGGCGTTGCGCCTGGGTAAGTACTTTGCCCTGCCGGCGCAGTTCTGGATGAACTTGCAGACCGATTACGATCTACGGCTGGCACAGAGGTCCACCAACCGGGCGAAAATCAGGCCGCACAAGGACGCGCGTAGATTCGCATAGACTAAAGATTAGTGTCGCAGCAGCCACATGGCCCAGCCCGCGCCGATCACGCCCACAATAAATAACGTGAAGCAATAGGCGCCGTAGCGCACCATGTCGCGCGGGGTATTGCGTTGCGTGATGCCGAAGACCACCGAAGCGAAGAGGGCAAACAGCAGCGCGGCGGTGAAGTGGGACAGGTGCAGGGGACTCATGGTTTCTTCCCGATGGCGATGTGGTAAGCGTCCACGGCGCTGATGATGTTGAGCAGCCCGGCGACGATCAGGTACTTGGTGCCGTAGTCGGCGGTGGCGCGTGCAATGTTGCCGGTGCCGGCATCGAGCGCCTTGCTGACAATGTAGAGCGCGCCCGCGCCGACGTCGCCAATGAATCCGAGGACGTCGAGAATGTCGCCGGTGTTGGGCGAGTAGAGCTTGCCTTCCATCAGCAGGCCGAGCGCGAACATTGCGACCACCGAAACCATCAGCAGCAGGCCGCGCGTCCAGCGTTTCTGCAGCAGGTGGCCGGCGCCGGGAATCAGCCATCCCACCGCGGGCGCCACCACGGCCATGACGGCGTTGGGCGCGGGCACCGCTTCGGCGCGCTCGACATTGGACTTGCTCGCGGCCATCAGATGATCACCAACTCGCTCTGCACTTTCCCGGTGACCTCGGCGGCGCCCTTCCGCACCAGCACGTTCACCTCGCTGCGCACGCCGAATTCGGGCAGGTAAATTCCGGGCTCCACCGAGAAGCAGGTATTGGGCAGGATCTGCCGCTCGTCGTGGATTTCCAGATTATCCATATTGGCGCCGTTGCCGTGGACTTCGGTGGCAATGGAATGGCCGGTGCGATGGATGAAATATCTTCCGAAGCCGGCGGCTTCAATCACGTCGCGCGTCGCCTTGTCCACTTCCCATCCGGCGATCTTCTGCCCGGCGGCAATGGCGGACTTCACTTTTTCCACGCCCGCATCGCGCGCTTTCTGCACCACCTCAAAAACCTCACGCTGCTTTTGCGATGGCGCCTTGCCGACGAAGCCCATCCAAGTGATGTCGTAATACACGGCGCCGGGCTGGTTCTGCTTCGCCCAGACGTCGAGCAGCACCAGGTCGCCCTCGCGGATGGGCGAATGATGCTCGGCGGAAGGCCCGTAATGCGGGTTGCTGGCGTTGGCGTTGGCGGCGACGATGGGCAGGTCGTCGGTGACCAGGTCCTCGCGCTGGAACGACTCGGCGAAAAACTTCTGGATGTCGAACTCGTTGGTGCCGCCGTTGCGCACGCGACGCC
>DASWAR010000210.1:0-12632 GCA_036391015.1 Terriglobales bacterium | reverse complement strand
CTGGCCGACAATCCGGAAACTGCGCCATCGGACGGCGCGCCTACGACGTCGCAGGTTGCGCGCTCGGCGTCTGTGCCGGCTACTGCACAGGGGGCGTGATCGATTGCGACGGCGTTGGCGTCGCGGGAGTGCCCGGCTTCGGCTGCGGCGGAGGCGGGGCCACTGGGTTGTAGAACCCCAGCTCTTCCGCCGGCGTCATCACGCCGGTGTCGCGCGACTTCGCCATGGCCGCTTTCACCGCCTGGATTTTGCCCACGTACTGGTCCGCCAAGTGGCTGTAGCGAACCTGCACGTTCGGCAGCCAGTACGGCCGGCTCTCCTTCAGCCACAAGTCCGAATAAAACTTTTCCGCGCGGGTGGTGGCGTCGCGCAGGTCCTGCAGGCGTCCGTTGGTTGAGCTGATCTGGGCGATGTCGCGGCCGATGCGACCGCGCGCCGCCGGGTTTTGCGCCGCTTCCTGATGCGCCTGCAGCGCGTCGCGGTAGTAGCGGTTGATCTCGTCGGCATACTGGACCTTCATGCCGAGCAGATCGAGCCGCATGCCGGCGACGACCATGTAATCGAGCGTGTCGGCGTGCAGGCGGGCTTTCGCGGCGTCCTTGTAGAGTGCGACCAGCGCATTCTCCGCCGCGAGCCGCAGGTCGTGCATGACCGGCAGCGTGCGCCCGACAAAGCGCGCGCCCTCGGGCGTGAACGGGTCGAGCCAGAACATGTCGTTCGACGCGGCGCCGGCGCCGGCCTGCTTGAGCAGCGCGTTCGTCGTGTTCAGGTTCAGGATGACGTCGCGAAAGGTGTTGTCCAGGTGGTTGCGATAGAACGCCCAGTCGTAGTTGGCCAGGGTTTTCTGGATGTCCACTTCGCCGGGCTGCCATGAGGCCGCGGCGCCCAGCACCAGCGTGGCCCAGGTGGAGCCGAAGAACGCCTCGCCGTCGTCGTCCCAGGTGGTGTTCAACATTCCAATCGCGCCGAGCTTCTGGCCGTCGCGCACGAAATTGCGCACGTTGACGAAGGCCACATCGAGGTCCGGCCAGACGTGGTACCAGGAGTTCGATCCCGGCGAAACGAAGACATCGAGACCGTTGTCGCGGAACGGCTTGATCTTCGAGGTGAAGTCGGGACGCGCATCATACCCCCACGCGTTGGCGACCATGTCCTTGGGCAAAGCGCCCAGCAGTTGCGGATACTTCTCCGCGATGTCGGCCCAGAACAGCAGCCGCTTGTGGTACGGCTTCATGATCTCGTAGAGCTTGATGATGTCGTCGAGGTAGACCTTCCCGAGACCTTCCTTCTGCGCCAGCTCCTGGGTGCGCCCCTGGCCGAGCTCGAAGGTTTCGTCGGCGCTGATGTGGAACAGCAGCGAGGGAAACGCCTGCGCCAGCTCGGCGAACATGCTGCGCACAAATTCGAAGCTCCTGGGGTTAGTCGGGGTGATGACGTGCCCGTGCGGCGTTTCGGCGATGTCCTGGTATAGCTCGTACTTGAGCACGTGATGCAGGTGGCCGAAGGGTTCCTGTTCGGGCATGACGGTGACGTGGTAACGCCTGGCGTAGGCGACCAGTTCCTTCACCTGGTCCGGCGTGATCGCCGCCTCGTGGGGCGCGACCAGCGGCTGGCTGGCATAGTCGAAGACGTGCTCCATGTACAGCGAGAACAGGTTCATCTTGTACTCGGCCAGGGTCCGCACCTCTTTCTTCATGTACTCGAGGGTGGGAATGGGGCCGCGGCTGATGTCATCATGGACGCCGCGCCAGCGCATCGCCGGCCAGTCGCGGATCGCCACCGCAGGCACGCTCAGCTTTTTCGGGTCGTCGGCGGCGGGAAGCAGCAACTGGCGTAGCGTCTGCGCGCCGTAGAACACACCGGAACCAGTGCGCGCGACGATCAGAATGCCCGACGGCGTGGCGTCGAGCACGTAGCCTTCTTCGTCGAAGTCGCCGGGAATTCGCAGTTTGGCGGCTTGAAGGCGTCGGGCGACTCCGGGCTCGTCGGTGCGCGCCAAGTAAATCACCCCAGCGCCGGAAGGCAGTGCGCCGGTGGTAATGCGCAGCTTGCGCCCAGTGGCGTTTTCGATCTCCGCGGCGATGGCTTCAGCGGCAACACGATCTTCGCCCGCGTGCTTGGCGCCGACCACGATACGGGTGGCCACACCGACGTCAAAGCCGCCGCTCTTGCGCTGCACCTCGCGCGGTTCGGGAATCAGCTTCAGCTCCTGCGCCGAGACCAGCGGCACGAGCGCGCAGAGCAGCAACAAAATTGCGGATGATCTAGGCATACAAGTCCTGGACAGTGGAAGAAACACGCCAATATAGCAGCGGAGCGGGTGTGTCACGCTGCGTGGCAAAAAGACAGGGCCTGCACAAGCAGGCCCTCATGGTTACGCAAACGCGACTCAGAAATTCAGTTTCATCGCGAGTTGCACGATGCGCGGATCGCGCGTCGAGCCGATGATGTTGAACGACGAGCTTCCGAAGCTGGTCGAAGCGCAGCAAATCGGCGTGGTGTGGTTAAAGGTATTGAAGCTCTCCAGCCGGAATTGGCCGGTGAAGACCTCGGTGAATTTGATGTTCTTGAACAGCGCCAGATCCGTGTTCCAGAAACCGGGGGCGCGAATGGCGCCGGGACGCTCGCTGGGAATGTCCGTCTGGGTTGAGGTGGGGACGGCAAACGCCCCAGGGTTGAACCAGGCTCCCAAGATCGAGTGCGGCGCACCGGCATTCGGGTTGCCCAACTGGTTGACGCGGCAGCCGACCGGCGAAGCGCTAAAGCAGCCCCCACCGATCGCGTCCACGCAGTTTGCACCGGTTCCCGAGACGCAACCCGCATTGCTGATGAAGGCCGTCAAGGGCAGTCCGGTTTGGAAGGTCTGCACGCCAGAGAACTGCCAACCACCGAGGACGTGACCGACCGCACCGTGCTGGCTGCGCATCCACGGCAGCTCCCAAACAAAGTTCGCGGTCAGGACGTGGCGGCGATCGGCGACCGTCGGACCGTAGTTGTTGGCAAAAGCCCCGAACGCCTGCGGCACGGCGCTGGCGCCGGTGGTACGGTCGGCAGGATTGGTGGTCAAGCCGTGCGACCAGGTGTACGCGAGGCCGAACAGCGAGTTGCCGCTGAAGCGCTTGTTCAACTGCACCTGCAGGGAGTTGTAGTTGGAGGTGTAAATGTCCGCGAAGGTCACGGCCGGACCGTAGCCGACAAAGGGCCGCAGGACATTCAGCTTGGTGGTGGCGGCGCTGGAATTCACAATCGGGCTCGCCCCGAAGTCCACACCGTTGGCTGCAATCGTCACCGGCCCGGCAAAGCACTTCGCCGCCGGCTTGCAATTCCGGTAGGCAAACGGAGTAGGCTGGTTAAAGTCCGTGAGGCCGGGAAGGTGGATGCCGTTATTGCCGAAGTAACCGACATCCAGGAACCAGCTGGTCCCAAAATTCCGCTGCACGTCCAGGCTCCACTGTTGCGTGTACGGCGATTTGTAATTGACCGGCATGCGCGCCTGGATGGTTGGTGGCGTCTGTGTCGTTGCGGTCGTCGTCGTACCCGTAGGCGCCTGGAGCGTGCTGGGGGTAATGCTGAGGTTCGTCAAGAACCCCTGACTCAAACCGACGTTCAGCTCGGGGTTCCCGAATTCGAGGCCGTTGTCATAGAACATGCCGTAGCCCACACGCACCGAGGTACGGCCGTCGCCGAACGGGTCCCAGGCGATGCCGATGCGCCCGGCAATGGCCCGGTTGAATTCCTTGCCTACCTTGCTGCCATACGGCGATTTTGTGCCGACGAATCCGGCGAAGGTGGGCGGACTCGCGAAGATCAGCCCATTCAGCAGGTTGTAGTTGGGGTTACATGCGCTGCTGGTGGGAACGCCGTTCACCAATTTCACGTCGTTGACGCCGGTCGATGTGATGCAGGGCGCCTTCGCCGGATCGTAGGCTGCCGGATCGAAGTTCACCAGCCGGCTGCTGCCGCCGGGACCGCTGGCGTCGGTGGGCTGGCGGAAGAAGGAGTGGCGCATGCCATAGGTGATGGTCAGGTTCGGCCGAACGCGCCATGTGTCCTGGCCGTAATACTCGAGCTGGTTGTCAAAGATGTTGGCGGTGACGTCCAGCGAAGCCTGGGCGAAGGTGGAGAGTTGGCCGAGCAGGAAGTTCGCGTACGCCTGCTCGTACGAGAACGGGCAGGTGCCGCCGGCAGCAGCGGTGCCAGTGCATACCGCGGCGCCACCGAACAAGGTCGCGGCCGTGGGAGCGTTTTGCGCGTCGAATGAATACGAGCCGTTGTTGGCGCCGCTCAGTTGGTTCTCGTGCTTGTTGTAGTGATAGAAAATCGCACCGAATCTCAGGGTATGTGTTCCCATGACCTTCGCCACATTCCCGTAGATGGTGTGGTTAACGTTGAAGTCATTATAGGGAGCGGTCGGCGAACCAATACCGGTGCCGCCAGTTAGAGTCACGCCTGGAGCCCGGCCCAGAACGTTGGCAAATGGCAGGGTGGTGCCCAGCGCAGTCTGCACGTCGGTGGCTTGGTCGAAGCTTGCAGCGCCGGTCATCTGGTTGAGGATGGCGCCGTAGGAATAGCGGTAGCCGCCGTCAATCACCCAGGTGGGACTGGGCGTCCAAGTGGCGGCAACGTTATATTGCTTGCCCGGCGAATTGGTGTGGGTGGTGATGATTCCGGGGAGCGGATAGTTGCTCGAGAAAAGTCCTCCGGCTTCGACCGTCGGATTAGTGTCATGCAGCCACTTGCCGTTCACCGAAAGCTTGGGGCTGAAGATGTGGTCAATCTTCACCATTTCTTCGCGGAAGTTGAAGATGCCGGGCAGGGTCGAGATGTACCCAAACGGATTGGCCGCTGTCGTGAGGTTGGGCGTCGGAAACTTGGAGAAGATGTCTTTCACATAGGCAGCGGCAATCGGGTCCCAGGCAGAGGACGGAATGCTGGTCCCATAAGCCTGGCAAGCGCCGGGCGAACCGCCGGCGTTAGCCCACTTCGTGCAAACCACGTGACTGAACTGCCCGTTCACCATCCCCGAGTACGGCACGCTGGCGAGGGGTGGATTGGCGGCGGTGATGATCCGCCGCGCCTCTTCGGAGAAGAAGAAGAAAGTCTTGTTGCGCTGCTTGTAAATTCCCGGAATGTAGACCGGACCGCCCAGGGTGCCGCCGAAATCGTTGTAGCGCAGCTTGGGGCGCGGCACGACCGGAACCGCGTGGTTATTGAAGAAGCTGTTGGCGTTGAGCACGTTGTTGCGGAAGAATTCGTAGACGCCGCCATGCAGGCTGCTGGTACCGGAGCGCGTAATGGCGTTGACCTGGGCGCCGGCGGAACGTCCTGACTCGGCATCGTACACGCCGCGCACCACGCGGAACTCGGCGATGGCATCCACGCTGGGGAAGGAGAGCAGCGTCAGGTTGGAGCCCCGGTCCACGTTATCGGCGCCGTCCACCTGGAAATTATTTTGCTCGCGACGTCCGCCATTCACCGAAATCGTGACCAGGTTCGTGCCCAGCGGCGCGGTAGCGCCGGGGAAGAAGGCGGCGTTGCCGGAATTCGAGGTCCCGGGCACGGTAAAGACTAGTTCCAGGAAATTGCGGTTCGACAGCGAGAGCTCGCGGATCTGGGTCCCGGTGACAACGCCTGTCGCCACGGCGCTTTGCAGGTTGACTTGTTGCGCGGCGGCTTCCACGCTAATGGTCTCGCCCGTCGCACCGACCTTCAGTGCGGGATATACCGTGAGCTTGTCATTGACGCTGAGGACGAGTCCGGTTTGCACGTACTTCTGAAAGCCGGACGCCTGCACGGTGACGGAATAATTGCCCGATCGGCAGCCCGGGGGCGGAGAACTCACCTGAGCCACCCGTGTTGAGTGTGCGTACCACCACGTTCTTGTCGGAATCGCTGATCGTTACTTTGGCGTTGGGGACGACTGCGCCGCTCGGGTCTTTGACCGTTCCGGCAATCGAGCCCGTGGTCTCCTGCGCCCATGCGCCGGCACAACAGAGCAGCACGGCGAGCAAGCACACTGACGTGATCTTGAACTGCAGAATTCTCCCGCTCATCACTTTGCCCCTCATATCGCCTCCAAGACCAATGTTCAATCGCGTGGTCGTCCGCCTGTTGTGGTGGCGCCATGCGAGCTGTGACCGTACCGCATTCGGCTAGCCATACAGCACATACCGGCCCAGCCACTCAAGATGGCTTAATAAATCAAGTCCCACTGTCTAGACGCCGACTGAGCCTCTTCGCTTCCCTTGCCGCGCTCGATTCGAGGACAACTCATTGCACTGTGTAAGCTTGCAAACGCCAGCCGCCGAACCCCACGTCGGAGTACAAGCCTGAGTTGAAGACAGGGCGGCCATTCTACGCCAAACAGGTGGGGCGCATTCAAGGAGAGATTTCACTTATATTCTTGGGCCCGATTGAACAGATCCCGATTCTGTTCGAGGCGCCTGCGCAGGGGGTTACACCGTCCGGGTAATCTTGTTCAGCGCGCGCGGACGATCCGGATCGAGGCTTTTCACCTCGGCGAGCGACGCCGCGAATAATTGCGCTGGAATAATGTACGGAATCGGCGTGTATAGATCTCGCGGCCCGCGGCTCGCTGCCAAATCAAGCGGAATGATAATGTGATTGCTGAGCCTGCCTGAGCCGAACCTCTTGACCGCTGCCCTCTGGCTCTGATCGGTGATCATCAGCGTTTCTGCCCGGATCTGAACCAGTCGCTCCAGCAACTGTGCCAGGCCGGTCCAGGTCACGCCCGGAGGGGCAAACAGGAAGACCGGAAACGCCGCCTCCAGCATCGCGATCGGACCATGGAGGAGATCAGCGGAAGAAAACCGCTCCGCCACCACATAACATGTCTCCATCAGTTTGAGTGCGAACTCAAATGCATTGGAATAATTCAGCCCGCGCCCTACGACCAGCGCTTGGTCCATGAAGCGATAGCGCTCAGCGCGTTCGGCGATTTCTTTTTCCATCTTCAACGCCGCGCCAGCCCAATCCGGCACGCGCCGCAATTTCTCCAGCTCAATCGCGCCACCGAGGGCGTGCGCCAGCAGATACAGCATCAGCAACTGGCCGGTGTACGTCTTGGTCGCCGGCACGCTCTTCTCTTTCCCCGCCCCGACCAGGAACACGTGATCGGCAAGCTTGGCAAGTGCGCTCGACGCCTCATTGGTGATCCCCACCGTCATGGCGCGTTGTTTGCTCGCCTCGCTCAGCACCAGGTTCGTGTCCGTCGATTCGCCCGACTGCGAGATCGCCACCACCAGCGTGTCATGCAGGGCCACCGATGCGTGGTACAGCGTGTAAATGGACGGCGCCGCCAGCGACACTGGAATGCCGGTCATGATCTCCAGCAGATAGCGCCCGAACTGTGCGGCATTGTCCGAGGTTCCGCGCGCCACCAGCACGATCAGCCGCGGCTTCTTCTTCGCGAACAGGCGGCGCAAGCGGTTGCTGCCCGGCAGCTCGGCCTTCAGGGTGCGTTCCAGCACTGCGGGTTGTTGCCGGATTTCCTGCAGCATCTTCGAAATGGTCATGGTTGCGGACCCCAGTGTGCGGTTCCAACCGGCGCCGAGGCCGGAAACGGGGGTCGGGGCTCGACCCGCGTTGAGTTCCTGTTCAGGAAACTGCCTAATCCTGATAGATCCAGCCAGCCACCAATGCTGCAAGAATTGCTCCCACCCACAGCTCCAGCATCCACCACAGCGGAAAGTGACGGCTAATCGGGGCCCAGGTTGCGGTGGCGAAGTTTGTGGGAAGCCCCGCAGCAAAGCCGACGAAAAGACCGACGACAGCCGCAGTCTTCGGGCCAGCGCCTCTGGTCGCCCGAACTGAGGCGTAGAGCCACGCGACGATGTAGGCGAGGATGAACAACATCACTATCCACGCACCCACAAAGAATGGAAACCGCGGTTGTTTCAAGAAAGTACCGTCCGCCTGAGCGGCTGCGTATCGAGCGCGCAGTACCACCAGGTTGATGATGATGCTCCAGATGTTCCACACGACGCCTCCGGCCAAGGCGCCCAAGAGGACACGGCGAGTATTGACAGAGACCACAGGCCGCCTCACAGGAAGCAGATTTTGGGTGAGAGTTTCCGTTGGGTTGCGGATGCTAGCAATGGGCCGGAAGAGTGTCAAGGTAGCAAATAGGCCGCGTTCAACCAGCCTGTTCCCCCGCGTCGGATCCACGTCGGCATGGCCGCTCCCGAAGTACTCCGCTCGGTGACCGACTGGGGTTGTGTCGCCTGTTACTCGGACCCAAACTGGACCCAAATGCCGAGGCTCCGCGGCTGACACTTCCGCAAACGATTGAAGCTAGGGAGGAAGTTGGTCGGGGCGACAGGATTTGAACCTGTGACCCCCTGCGCCCAAGGCAGGTGCGCTACCAGGCTGCGCTACGCCCCGACTACGTTCAATTATAACTGCGCTACGCTTCCGGGGCCGCGCGCGGAGTGTACAGCGACATGACCGGAGAGCAGGGCATATAATGTCTCGCACCCATGGCCCCTCCGCAATATGCCTTGGTCGCGTATGTGAAGAGTCCGGTCGGCGGCTTCGTCGAGGGGCTGCGGCACGAGTTTCACCCCACCCAGGCGCATCTGCCGGCACACCTCAGTATTCTCCCGCCGCGCATCCTGCAGGGCTCGGAAGCGGATGCGCTGGAAACCCTGGAGCGCGCCTGCCGGGATGTGGACCCGTTTGAAATCGTGCTCGGCGAGGTCGCGACATTCATGCCGGTGACACCGACGGTGTTCATTCGGGTGGCCCACGCCGCATATCGCATGCGCGAGCTGCACGATCGCCTGAACGCGGGAGTACTGAGCGCCGAGGAGCAGTGGCCTTACATGCCGCACTTGACGATCTTCCGCATGGATACGGAAGAAGAGGCCGGGGCGGCGCTGGAAGAAGCCCGCCGCCGCTGGGACAATTACCGCGATTCGCGGCGCGTCTTGATTGAGCAAGCGACATTCGTGCGCCAAGCCGGCGCCAATCGCTGGATGGACCTGGCGCCGGTGCCGCTGGGCCGGAGTCTCGCCACCACCCGCTGATCACCGAAATTGCCCTGCTATAATCGAAGTTTGCGGTGGGAGTAGCTCAACTGGCAGAGCACCGGACTGTGGCTCCGGACGTTGTGGGTTCGATTCCCATCTCCCACCCCAGCATCTCATTCCGCCGTGACCTACCGAGCCCTCGGAATGACAATAATAAAGGACTTCTGCGGCACGGCCCCCTCCCCTTCGATTTCGCTCAGGGTCGGGACAGGTTCCGCAGTGCCCTTCCCAAGAAAGACTTCTTGAACCAGTTCTAGTTAGGACGAACGGTAAAGACAAGGAAGTACTCCACTCCTTCGTCCGCTTTCACAAAATCATACTGTCCGTGCAGTTCAAGTCCGGCCTGCCGAGCCTCATCGATGACCACCGCGGCGTCGATCCCATGATCCTCGCCGTTCCCGCTGCGATCGATGATGCCCACCCTGGCGCCCGGCCTGAGCGCCTTGCGCAGATTCTTGAGAAACGGCACCGGCTTGGCGATCTCATGATATGTCTTCAGCAACAACACGGAATCAACGCTATTGGCGGGCAAACGTGGGTCATCTTCCTCGTCCAGAATCGTCTCGATGTTGTGCAAGCCATCCTGTTGCGCGCGTTCGCGGATGTGCTGCAGAAAATCCGGATTGATATCCACCGCGTAAACCTTCCCCGTTGTTCCGGTTCGGCGGGCGGCCCGTACGGTAAACCATCCCGAACCGGCGCCGATATCGGCCACGGCGACGCCGTGCTTGATGGCAAGCAGGTCCATGACGCGCTCTACCTGGAGATTCCGGGCGCGGTCCTTGCCTCCAAATCTGGACAGATCGCCGGTATATGGCGGACTGGTCTTGCGCGACTGCGCCTGGACATCGGCCGAAGCATGCGTTTGGGCATTACTGTATGCGCCGGGGACATGCCAGCCGGCCGCCAAGGATGCCGCGTACAACAGAAGAACGAGAATTGTCACGTTTGCGATTCCTACCAGGTTGGCGACAACTTCCATAAAGACTGCTGCCACCACATTGCTCCGATGGTCAGCCGAAACAGCCAATTTCACACATCCCGAAAGGTGTGCTGCCGGGAGTCACGCATCCAGTTGATCACGGCAATGGCCACGCTGGCGATCAGCAGAAGCCAAAACACGGCCGTCGTCCGCGCGGGCTGAAGCAGAAAACTTACGGTGTCGGAAAAGGGGTTCGTTTCCACAACCCACCTCCTGTTTACGCGTGATAAGACTCGCGAACGCGCAAAAAGTGGCAAATGGGGCTTGGCAAAATCGCCATTTGGCCGCAAGCATGCGTGAGTGGCGGTGTAGAGTCGAAAGGCTATATAGAAGTTTCAGAAAATTGTCCCAAATGCTGTCTCCGGAATCTCACCGTGCGGAGGGCAACTCCGGAGTGTTTGCCACGTCTGGTATTCTTGGGGAACTTGGTTTGCGACCCAAGCGTTAACTACGTCCCAACCGTTCCAGGGCCAGCCGGCATGTGGGCCGCGTTTCTGGCCGAGTTTGTCATCTCCTTGGTCCTCATGTTCAAGCTTTACGGGGTGTTGTGCCGGAATCATGGTGGCGTTCTGCATCACTGTGGAAGCGCCGCAGGCGATTAACGAATAGGGGAACGATCGTCATGAAAGCGATAGCTGTCTTCCCTGGTAAACCCGGCAGCGTGCACCTGGCCGAACTGCCCAAACCTTCCCTTGATGAGATCTCCGATGGTCGCGGCGTGCTGGTAAAAGTGCTGCGTGTCGGTGTGGATGGGACGGACAAAGAAATCAACGCCGCCGAATACGGCGCAGCGCCCCCGGGATACGACTTTCTGGTCATCGGACATGAGGGCTTCGGTCAGGTGGAAGCCGTAGGCCCCAACGTCACCGAATTCAAAGCCGGCGATTACGTTGTCGCCACCGTGCGGCGCCCCGGCCACAGCATTTATGACCTAATCGGCACCTCCGACATGACGACCGATGATGTCTACTACGAGCGCGGTATCAATCTCCGCCACGGCTACCTGACCGAGTACTACGTGGACGACGCCGAATACATCGTCAAGATCCCTCAAGGCCTCCGGGAAGTCGGGGTCCTGCTGGAGCCGACGACAGTCGTCGAAAAGGGCATCGCCCAGGCTTATGAAATTCAGCGCCGCCTCAAGGTCTGGCATCCCCGCCGTGCCGCAGTCATGGGCGCCGGCACCATCGGCTTGCTGGCCACGCTCGCACTGCGCCTGCGCGGCATTCAGGTCACAACGTTCGCCCTGAGTCAGAAGCCCAATCCGAATGCTGACCTGATCGAGCAACTGGGGGCCACCTACAAATCCACGCGCGACGTTGCAATCCTTGACGGCGCGAACAAGTATGGCCCGTTTGATCTGATCTTCGAAGCAACCGGCAACTCGGGCGTAGTTTTCCAAAGCATGCAGGCGCTGGGGAAGAACGGCGTCCTGGTGCTCTCCAGCGTAACCGGCGGCGACCACATGGTGCAGGTGCCTGCCGACAAGATCAATCTCCAGTTTGTCCTCGGCAACAAAGTGATGGTCGGCACCGTCAATGCCAATTGCGAGTACTTCGAAGCGGGTGTGCGGAACATGGCCCAGGCGGAAGCCGAATACCCGGGTTGGCTCCCCAGGCTGCTCACTGACCGGGTGCAAGGCCTGCAAAACTTCCAGGAACTGTTCGAGAAGCTGACCGCTGGGAGTGGTGCGATCAAGGTTTATTGCGAAGTGGCCGCTTTCGCCGACGAGAAGCAGCAGTCATCGAAGCAGGCAGCCGCGTAGGGCCGTGCGTAAGGTGTCGAGGTGATGCCGTGAAGAAGATCATCAGTTGAAGCGCAGGGAAAAGCGAAGGCCAGTGTGGCGTGAGTCGTGGTAAGAATAAGCCCCCGTCACGGCGGATTGAGAGTTACTTCATGGAAATTCGTTTCGATCGTGCCATCTGCGGAGACTTACAACAGGCGCTTCGGCGCGAGTGGCTGGAAACCAATGGCCTGGGCGGATTCGCCGGTTCCACCATCGTCGGCCTGAATACGCGCCGATACCACGGCCTTCTGGTGGCCGCGACCAAGCCGCCCGTGGGACGCTTCGTCCTGCTGTCGAAACTGGAAGAGACGCTGGTGGTGGATGGGAGCAGATTCGAACTGTCCGCAAATCAATATCCCGGCGCCGTGCACCCGGATGGCCAGCGATATTTAAGGGAATTCCGCCTCGATCCATTCCCGGTCTTTACCTACGAAGCCGGAGGAGTTGAGCTGATCAAGTCGCTGTTCATGGTCCACGGCGAGAACAGCACGGTCATCCGTTACCGAGTGAATGCGCCTGCCGGAAGTACTCGTTCGCTGCGGCTGGAGTTGCGGCCGCTAATCGCGTTTCGCGACTATCACAGCACCACCCACGAAAATTCTTCGCTGAATCCGCACATCACGACCGAAACCGGTTCCGCCATGATTCAGCCTTACGGTGACCTGCCGCCGTTGTGGCTGGCACACAACGGTGAAGTGCTGCCCGGCGGGTGCTGGTACCGCAATTTCGAGTACCAGGTGGAGCGCGAGCGGGGACTCGATTTTGTCGAGGACTTGTATAACCCCATGGTGCTTACGTTCGGCGTCGGTACCCA
>DASWAR010000209.1:0-20291 GCA_036391015.1 Terriglobales bacterium | reverse complement strand
GTCACCTGCTGCAGGATGGGCGTTTTGGCATCTTCGCTCACCGTGCCAACTTTGTGACCCAGCTTCAGCGATTCGGCATCGTCGAAGCTCAGATCCAGCTCCTTCTGCAGCGAATCCGTGTACTGGTGGCCGCCGACGCTGACGTCGCGCGTGAACAGCGGCTTGCTGCCCTTGACGATGTTGATGTTCATCACGCTGGCGCCGATGTTGAGCAGCGCCACGGTGGTGCCCGGCGCGGGCTCGTAGTTGTACTCATAACAGTTCTGCAGCGCGAAGGCGTCAATGTCCACCACCGCCGGGGTTTTGCCCGCCATGTTCAGGACGTTGGTGTAGTTCAGGATCTTGTCCTTCTTCACCGCCACCAGGATGATGTCCATCTGCGGGCCGCTGAGGTCTTCCGACAGCACCTGGTAGTCAATGTTGACCACGTCAATGTCGAAGGGAATGTGCTGGGCCGCCTCGGACTTGATGTCGCTTTCCAGTTCGCCTTCGGAGCGCGTCGGAATCGAGATCGGCTTGACGATCACGGAGTGACCGCTGACGCTGGTCGCCACCGCGCGCACCTTGATGCCGTTGTCGTTGAACAGCTTGGTGATGGCGCTGGAAACGGAGGGCGAATCCATGATCATGGAATCCACCACCACGTCGGAGGCCAGCGGCTCGACTCCGAGATGAGCAACCTCGATCCCGGCGCGGGACCGCTTAAGCTCGACCGCCTTAATACAGCTGGAGCCGATGTCGAGCCCGATGATGGTTTTGCTGCCACCCAATCCAAACATTGCGTCCGCCCCTATTGCCCTGCCGCGATGCGCGCAGCCTTGGGCTTCTTCTTTTCCCGTGTCTCCCGCATCGTGCTCTTCTCTTCCATCCACTGGTCCAGTTTCGACTTCTTGAACCGCCAGCGGTTGCCCAGTTTGAATGCCGGAATCTTCTCTTCGTAGACGTACTTGTAGAGCGTGTCGGGACTCACGCCCAGATACTGGGAGGCCTGGCGGATATTCATGACTTCACGCGCATCGGCCATAAAACGCTCAACCCCTTCCACGAATGTGACAGCACCCGGTTGCGCCAGCCCGCCGGGCAAATACGCCATACCAAGACCCCGCTGCCGGTCCGCGTCGGTGGCGACGGCGTTGCGACCGGGTCGAGGAAAATCCTCGGCTATCTCGGGGGAAAAACTTGAGCGCTGCACGTTATATCAGTGTTACGCGGGTGAGTGTCAAGATGTACTTTGGTTTTCTCCGGTAGTTTTGGGTGTTTGCCGGAAAATCCGGGACAGTTCCCGGAAAGGAAAGGTCTAGATGTTGTGGCGATGTTCGCTCACAGACCCAACCTATGGTGGTGTTGATGCAAAGGGTTCGAAAAAAGCGCCTGACCGAGTTACTACAGTAGTAGTCCTGATGGTAGCGCTCAGGTGCATGACATAGTGGTCAACAGCGGCGCGCCGGCGGCGGCCTCACTCCGAGGTGGTCGGATCGATCATGGTCTTGACTTCGGAGATGCGGTTGGCGGGCGTTGGGTGCGCCAGCCGCCTGCGCGCAGATCACCTGCCAGATGGCCAGCCGCTGCTATGGGAATACCTACAGAGGGCAACGATCGAATATCCATAAATCCCACCCGAATTTACGGTATTCTAAGCGCACCGGGGTGCTGCCGCGGATCGAAATCAGCGTCCGTCACGGGAGCGACTCAAACATCGATTCCAAGTAATTGCGCACCGGCGACAAGTGAGCTCTGCCGATAGCTGCGCCAACTACGTCCATGAACCCTTCGCTCACGCCAGGTTCGATGCCGTCCACCCTGTCGCCGGGTACGCGCTTCGGTACTTACGAGATTCTCCAGCGGCTGGGCGCCGGCGGCATGGGCGAGGTTTATCGCGCCCGGGACATCCGCCTTGGCCGCGAGGTCGCAATCAAGACAGTTTCACTGGACCGCCATTCTGAACCGGAAGCGTTATCGCGCTTTGAGCAGGAAGCCCGTTCCGCCTCCGCTCTCAATCACCCCAACATCGTCACCATCTACGAACTCGGACACGTGGATGGGACGCACTACATCGCCATGGAACTTGTTAGTGGTGAAACCGTGCGTGCGCTGCTCACCTCTGGCCCGATTCCATTTCGCAAGGTGGTTGCGATCGCGGCACAAATTGCCGACGCCCTCGCCAAAGCGCACGAAATTGGTATCGTTCATCGCGACTTGAAGCCGGACAACCTGATGGTTTCTGGCGACGGCGCGGCCAAGGTCCTCGATTTCGGCCTGGCGAAACTGCTTGCGGTCGACCACAACCGGGCTTCCGATGTTTCCACCGTCATCGGCCCTGTCACCGAGCCGGGAAGGTTGATGGGCACCATCGCCTACATGTCGCCGGAGCAGGCAAACGGCGACGAAGTGGATTTTCGTTCCGACCAGTTTTCCTTCGGGACGGTGCTCTACGAGATGGTCGCGGGGCGTCCTGCGTTCCCGGGAAGGACCCCTGCGGAAATCATGGCCGCCATCCTTCGCGACGAGCCGGAGCGCATTGGTTCGAGGATGCCTCAGGCCCCGGCTCCGTTCATTTGGATCGTGGAGCGCTGCCTTGCCAAGGACCCGGAGCAGCGCTACGCCTCGACCCGAGATTTGGCTCGCGATCTCGCCGCGGTGCGCGACCGGCTCGCCGATGCGCCTGCCAGCCTTTCGGAGCCTCGTCCCAGCAACCTGCCAGTGCAGCGCACCGCGTTCATTGGACGCGAGCGCGAAGCGGCTGCCCTGGGCCAGCTCTTGAGCCGCGAGGATGTGCGGCTCGTAACCCTCACCGGTCCGGGCGGCATAGGCAAGACGCGACTCGCTGCGCAGGTGGCGGGCGAACGCGCCAACCAATTTCCAGGTGGTGTTTGCTTCGTTGCTCTGTCGGCGGTTGACGAACCTAGTTTGATTGTTTCGACCATCGCACAAGCGGTGGCGGTGCACGAAACCGGCAATCAGTCGCCGCAGGAAAGCCTGAACGAGTACCTGAGCGGGCTGAACCAGCCGATGCTGCTCCTGCTCGATAACTTCGAGCACCTCGTCTCCGCCGCGCCGGTCATCGCCGATCTGCTCTCCATCGGCCGGAAGCTCAAGGTCATCGTCACCAGCCAGGCGCCGCTGCACGTCTACGGCGAATACGAATTTCCGGTACCGCCGCTTGCACTGCCCGACCTCGAATCCATTCCGCCGGTGGACGTGCTTTCGCGGCTTCCGGCAGTCGCGCTCTTTGTTGAACGCGCGCAGGCCGTGAAGCGCGAATTCGCACTGACGAAGGAAAACGCACCCGCGGTGGCTGCCATTTGCGCTCGCCTCGACGGCCTGCCTCTCGCCATCGAGCTGGCGGCGGCACGTATCAAGCTGCTCTCGCCGTCCGCCATGCAGGCACGCCTCGAAAGCTGCCTGATACTGCTGACCGGCGGCGCCCGCGACCTGCCGACACGCCAGCAGACTCTTCGCGGCACGGTGGATTGGAGTTACGGCCTCCTCAACGCCGCCGAGCAGACTGTCTTCCGCAGGCTTTCAGTCTTTATTGGCGGCTGCACGCTCGAAGGCGTGGAAGCCGTCTGCGACACCGCGGGCGACCTCGAGCTCGACGTGCTCGACGGCATGGCCTCGATGGTAGACAAAAGCTTGGTACAGCAGGTGGAACACGTCGAGGGAGAGGCACGCTTCGTCATGCTCTCCACCATCCGCGAGTACGCGCTCGAACGCCTCGCCGCCGGCGGCGATGAACCTGCGACTCGCCGTGCCCACGCCGCGTATTGCCTCGTGCTCGCCGAAGAGGGCGCCAAGGACGTGGCCTCTCAGCCCGAATGGCTCGACCGTTTTGACGTCGAGCACGACAACTTCCGCAGCGCGCTCGATTACCTCATCAAAACCGGCGACGCCGACTGGGGTCTCCGCCTTGGCACCGCCCTGTTTCGGTTTTGGGAAACCCGGGAACATCTCACCGAGGGCCGTGACCGCATCGCCAGGCTCCTCAAGTTGGAAGGGGCCGCGGCGCGCCCGAAGCTCCGCGCCCGCCTGCTGTTCGCCGCCGCGGTGCTGGCCGGCGAGCAGGGCGATTACACCTCCGCGCAGGAATTGTTCGAAGACAGTCTCGAGACCTGTCGCGCGCTGCGCGACAACCGCGGCGTTGCCGTCGCGCTGAACGCCTTAGCCGTCATCGCCCGCGATCGCGGCGAACCTGCCGCTGCCTCCTCACTCTTCGAGCAATGCGTCGTGATATGGAAGGACCTCGGCGATCCCGCCGACATTGCCCGCGCCCTCAGCAATCTCGCGAACATAACCAAGTTGCAGGGCGAATATGCGCGCGCGTCCTCCCTTTACGACGAGTGCCTGACGATGTTCCGCAAGGCGGGGGATGACGCTGGCGTCGCCTGGACGCTGAACTACCAGGGCGACGTCGCCAGGGAAAAAGGCGACTTTGTTTCCGCCCGCTCGTTTTACGATCAGAGTCTGGCGGCGTTTAGACAACTGCGGGATGGCTGGGGAATTGCGAGTGCCCTCTCCGAGTTGGCAAGTCTCTGCCGGGATCCGGGCAACTACGCCGAGGCGCGTCGCCTATACGGCGAGAGCATCAAGACGTTCCAGGATTTGGGTCACAAACGCGGTATCGCAAGGGTGCTCGAATGTCTCGCCGCGACCGCCGCAGCGCAATCGAACGCCGAGCACGCGCTGCGCTTGGCAGGAGCCGCCGCCGCGCTTCGCCAGCGATTGGGCGCGCCTCTCACGCCCGCCGAGCAAGTTAGGCTTGAAAAGGCCCTGGAAGCTGCGCGCCAGGCGCTCAGCAATGCCGCAGGTCTGACGGCGTGGATGGAAGGCTGGGCGATGCCGGTCGAACAGGCCGTCCAGGAGGCGCTTAGCCACGACGCCGAGCCAAGTCTTCGGACTCGAAACTCGGCTTAGGTCAACCGGCGGTGTTGGGGTCGATCAGCCGGCGCACTGCCGACACGCGATTCGCCGGGAAACCTCCGCGGCGCGCGTGCTCGCGAATGGTTTCCTCGTCGGGAGCGAGGTACACACAATAAATCTTGTCGCCGGTGACGTAGCTGTGGAGCCACTTGATTTCCGGCCCCATAGCCTTCAGCACGCCCACCGACTTTTTGGCGACTTCCTGCAGTTCCGCATCCGACAGATTTCCCGCGCCCGGGATTTCCCGCTCGATCACGAATTGGGGCATGGCGACCTCACGCGGAGGTTCATGGTAGCAGATTTTTCACCTGATGAGAGATGGCAGATCGTCGGCAATCCGGAAACTGACTTAGCAACAAGGAAAGGCGCGCCCGGTTTCGAGCGCGCCTCCGCTTTTGCCGATCGCTGATAGCTGAGAGCTGACAGCTACATGTCGAACTGCTCCTGGTGCAGGCTGGCATCCGCTTTGATGATGATGCTCTTGCCGGTAAGCTCCTCCAGGTCGTTCAGCCAGCGCGCATTGTTCGCCTTCAACTCCTTGGCCACCTCGGGATTGACGCGCAGCAGGACTTCCGAGCCCTCCAGGTGGCGCCGCATCTTCTTCATCTCGGTATAAATCTCGTTGCAGACGGTCTCCACCGACTTCACCAGCCCGGTGCCGGTGCAATAGGGACAGGGATTTCCCAGGGTGCGCTCGAGCGAGTGCTTGACGCGCTTGCGGGTGATCGCCACCAGGCCAAAATCGTTGAACTGGAGAACCTTGGATGGCGCGCGGTCGCCGCGGAGGGCTTCCTCCAGCGCCTGCATCACCTTCTGACGGTTCTTGCGCTCATCCATGTCGATGAAGTCGATGACGATGATGCCGCCCAGGTCGCGCAGCCGGATCTGGCGCACGATTTCCTTGATGGCATCCACGTTGGTCTTCACGATGGTGTCTTCCAGGCGCGAGGTCTTGCCGACGTACTTGCCGGTGTTCACGTCAATCGCCACCAGCGCCTCGGTCTGGTTGATGACGATGTAGCCGCCGCTCTTCAGCCACACCTTGGACGTCAGCGCCTTGTTGATTTCGTCGTGGAGGCCGAACTGCTCGAACAGCGGCGTCTCCTTGGTGTAGAGGCGGACGCGGCGCACCAGGTTGGGCTGGAAGCGGTTGACGAAGCGCAGCACGCGCTCGTATTCCTGCTCGTTGTCCACCCACACGTGGGTGAAGTCCTCGGTGAACTGGTCGCGCAGGGTGCGTTCCACCAGGTTCAGGTCGTGATAGATCAGCGCCGGCGCCTTGCTTTCGTCGGCCCGGGTCTTGATCTCGTTCCACAAATTCTTCAGGAAGCGGATGTCGGCGCGCAGCTCGTCTTCGGCGACATTCTCCGCCGCCGTGCGCACGATGAACCCGCCGTGGCCGGGGACGTCGCGCTCGTCCATGACAATGCGCTTCAGCCGCTGGCGCTCTTCGTCGGACGAAATCTTGCGCGACACGCCGATGTGGTTCACCGTCGGCATGTACACCAGAAAACGTCCGGGCAGCGCGATGTGGCTGGTGATGCGCGCGCCCTTCTTCCCGATCGGTTCCTTGGCGATCTGCACCACGATCTCCTGCCCTTCTTTGAGCATGTCGGAGATCATCACCTGCTGGCGCTGCATCGGACGCGTCGGGCGCATGTTGCGGCGGCCGCCACGGCGTCCCCGCCCGCGCCGCTCGAAGGGCGGGCGCTGCGTCCGCTGCTGATAGCCTGCGGTCCCGGCGGGCGCCCGCAATTCGGCTTGCGAGGCGGTGTCTCCTTCGCTTTCGCCGCCTTCGCCGGCTTCACCGGCTTCGGCAGCCTCGTATTCGACTTCCTCGCCGTTCTCCTCGTCTTCTTCGTAGTCTTCGATCGCCTCCGATTCCTGCACCGCTTCGGTCAGCTCTTCCCCGATGGCGGCCAGATCGCCGTCGCGCTCGGCATGCGCCGGGTGCGCCTCCAGGGTCTCTTCTTCCAGCTCCTGGTAATCGTCGGCGTCCTCGAGGTGTTCGGCGGCCATGGGCAGGTCCGCCTCTTCCTCCTCGATTTCTTCGTGCTCGACGGTTTGCGAGGGCGTGGCGCGCTGCGCGTGTTCTTCGCCGAACTGGTGCTGCTCCTCGTCGTGGGCAGCTTCGACTTTGCCCAGGTCCACGGAGGGAGGATCTTCGCGCGGCGTTTCGTCCTTGGTTGCTTCCACGCCGCCAAATACCGCGGCGACATTCATGCGCTCGAAGCGCTGCTCGTCTTCGCCGTGCTCGGCCCGCTCCCCGGCGGCCTCGGTGGCCGGCGTTTCCGCGTACGGATGCGGGAACGACGGCGCCTCGACAACCGGTGGTGCGGTGGCTGCGTGCGCCTCGGCGGGCGGCGCTTCGTATTTCCCGGACTCGCTGACCAGGTCGGAGGCAGCCGCCAGGTCCAGCGCGCCGGAGGATTCACCGGAAGCGGACTCGAGGGGATGTGCCGCGACCGGCGGCGCCACCGGCGTCGGCTTCATCCGCGAATACTTGGAGATGGACTCTCCCGGCAGGACGATGGGCTGAAACCCCGGCGGCGGACCGTACGACTGCGCGCCCCGGTCGCGGTCCCGTCCGCGGCCGCGGTCAAAACCGCGCTCCGGACGCCGCTCGCGTTCTACCCTTTCCTGCGCTCGCGGCGGCTCTTCCTGCGGAGGCTGTGCCTGCGAAAATTTGGAAAGGGATTCTCCGGGCAACACCTGCGGAGGCTGTGCCTGTGCGCCCTGCGAGAACTTGGAAATGGATTCGCCCGGCAAGACCATCGGCTGATAGCCCGGCGGAGGAGAGTAGGACTCGTCGCGATTGCTCGCGCGCGGTTGTTCTTCCTGCTCGCCACGCGCGAACTTCGATTCCGGGAAAGCGCGGCCCCGGCGTCCACGGCGTCCACGACGTCCGCCCCTTCCGCCGAAACCGCGTCCTCTGTCTTCTGCTTCGCCGGCCGGGCCCGATTCCCCGGCAGCGCCGGCGGCAGGCGGTTCTTCGGGACCTTCAAAAATAATCGGCGAGGTTCCGCGCTGCTGCGGCTCCGCTTCCGCCTCAATCAGGTGCGGCTGCACCTGCTGGTCTTCGCGATCGGGCTGACGGAATTCGGGACGCGCTCCGCCGATCTTTACCGGCTCGAACTCGTCCTGATCGTCTTCCATCTCGAAGAAATCGGAGACGTAGAGGAAGGCGTCGCGCTCCAGTCCGATTTCCACGAATGCGGACTGCATGCCGGGAAGCACGCGTGTGACCCGGCCTTTGTAGATGGAGCCGGCCAACGTGTATTCGTTTTCCCGCTCGAAATAGATTTCAGTGAGTTGGTCTTCCTCGCTCACCGCGACTTTGGTTTCGTGCGGCGTGAGGGAGACAAAGAGTTCTTTTGACATGCTGGCTCCGGTTCCGCTTGCGCGGAAACAGCACCGGGCGAACTAGTGAGGGGCGAACCAAGGACGGAGCATCAGGATGCAGCTTTCGGGCAGTCGACGGTCCAGCGCGCCCTTCCGGGACGCGGAACTGGTTTCTTCCCTACGGCGCTCACCGCAACCGCATGTGAGCCGGATTCGTTGTGCAGAACTCGGAATCTTTTTGCACCTGTGGCGCGCACCAACACGGGGTTTGTGACCGCTCTTCCGGACTGCGCTGCGGCGGATCCACACCGCGCTCTGTCCGAAGGGGCCGTTACCCGCCCCGTGGCGCTGGTTCAGGGTTCCCGCGGCCGCTCCGGCGCGTGGTCGCTGCCCGGATGTCGGCTGGACGGGGCCCCTGCTTAGCTCAATCCTGTACCGGCCCCTCTTTCGGCCGGTGCGAGCCCCCGTTTCGAGGGGGCAATCGTATTTCAAATTTGTTCGCGTTCCCGCATCCCAAAGATGCCGCGAAACGCGGATGCACTGCTTTCCGCTCAGTTCACAAACCGGCGCATGCGTATGTTCATCACGATGCCGAGCGCCAGGAATGTAAACAAGACAGACGAGCCGCCATAACTCATCAGCGGCAGCGGTATTCCAGTGACCGGCATAAACCCGACCACCATGCCGACGTTAACCAGGATATGGAAGGTCACGACCGCGACCACACCCATAACCACAAAAGTACCCGACCGGTCCGGAGCCGTTTGGGCATTCTGGACCAATCGCATCAGCAGCACAAAGTATAGCAGCAGGAGAGCCAGCGCACCGACAAATCCGTGCTCTTCGGCGTAGGCCGCAAAGATGAAGTCGGTCTGCGGCACCGGCAGGAACGACCCCTGGATTTGCGTCCCATGGCCCGTCCCTTTGCCCCAAATGCCCCCGGAGCCGACCGCAATCAGGGATTGGATTACCTGGTACCCGGAGCCGTGATAGTCCGCTTCCGGCTGCATGAAGCTGGTGAGCCGCTCGCGCTGGTAAGGCTTCAGCACGTGCCATGCGACCGGCGCCATCATCGCTCCGAGCAGCAGGATGGCCATGGCGTGCTTGAACCGCAACCCGCCCAGGAACAGCCCCATCAGGGCGATCGGTAAATAGGTGAGCGAAGTCCCCAGGTCCGGTTGCGCCAGCACCAGCAGCATGGGGATGCCCACCAGCATGCCGGCTTTGATGATGTCACCCACCGTCAATTCCCGCTGTCGAGCGTCGGCGAAATACTTGGCGGCGGCCAGGATCAGGACCAGCTTCACCCACTCCGACGGCTGAAAATGGATGCCGCCGCCGATCTTGATCCACCGGCGCGCCCCCGGGTCCTTCTGACCGAACACCAGCACCGACATCAGCGACACCACCGACACCACGTACATCCAGGGCACCTGGTCGAGCAGGACGTGGTAATTGACGCGGCTGACAACGAACATGACAAAACACCCGCCCAGCACCCAATACACCTGGCGGAGGTGCGCACCGGCGAACTTGGTGCCCACCGTCGCGCTGTAGATCTCCAGCACTCCGGCGGCGCAAATTGCCAGCACGAACCCGAGCAGGATCCAGTCAAAATCGCGGAATGAAATGTAGCGCTTCAAAAAAGTTTCAGTTTCAGTTTCAGTTTCGGTTAATGGCAAATCACCCGATCACCCGATCACCCGATCACCAGATCCGGTCACCGACCTACCGCCATGCCCACCGGAGCTTGCGGATGCAGGATCACCTTGAACCTCGCCGCGTGCAATGCTTCCCCGTGCCCGTCAGGGTCGGGCTCGCCATAAAATCCGGCCATCTCAAAAAACTCATCGGACGGTAGCACGGGCTTCAAACCGGCTGTCGCCGCAGCATCCGGCCGCCGTTCCGGTTGTGCGATTTCCGCCAGCAACTGGCGTCGCTCCTTCGTAGGAACCGCTTTGTCTCGCGATTCCACCGCCGTCAGCACCGCCTCCGACGCCACTGGCAGGTGCTCCATGCCAGGCGCGGCTGCAGCGCGATACAGGTTTTGATTGTTCTGACGCGCGCGCTGCTTTTCGACGTAAGCCTTGATCACCTGTGACGACGCGCGCGCTGCCAGGTATCCGTGCTCGCCTTCTTCCAGCAGCACGCTGACCACGATCTCGGGGTTGCGCCGCGGCGTCACCCCGACGAACCAGCCGTTGTCGCGGACGCGGCGGCCGATCCTCTTGGCGAGGGCGTTGCTCATGGTCTGCGCGCTGCCCGTCTTACCGGCGAAATCGATACCGTTCAGGTGTGCGCTGGGCGCGGTACCGACGCCCGGCTCCACCACCTGCGCCATGGCGTCGGTGATCGTCTCCCAGTTCTGCGGATCGATGGGCACCAGGGTTTCGCTCTGGATCTTGGCCGCGTTCTGCACTCCGTATTTCGCCAGTTCGTCGGGAAAGGCGACGTGCGGCTTCTGCAGCTTTCCATCCATGGTCACGGCGGCCACCGCGCGCGCCAACTGGAGGGGCGTGACCGCGACCGCGCCCTGACCGATGCCGACCGAAATGGTCTCGCCCGCATACCATTTCTGCTTGAAGTTCTTGATCTTCCACTCTTCCGACGGCATCACCCCGCTGACTTCGTTCGGCAGATCGATGCCCGTCTTCTGACCCAGGCCGAGCAGGTTGGCCCACTTGGCGATGCGGTCGATTCCCAGTTTCTCGGCCAGCGTGTAGAAGAACACGTCGCAGGACTGGTAAATCGCCTTGCTGATGCCCACCACGCCATGCGTGCGGTGTTCCGACACCACCCAGCACTTGAAATAACGGCCGTAGAAGTTGCCGCCGCCGCCGCAATTCACCTGCAAGGTCTGCGCGACGCCCTCCTGCAGGCCCGCCGTCGCCATGATGACCTTGAACACCGAACCGGGCGCCAACTGCGCCTGGATCGCCTTGTTCAGCAGGGGATGATCGTCGTCGGTTACCAGCCGGTTCCAGTCCGCCCGCTTGATGCGCACCGCAAACGAGTTGGGATCGAAGACCGGGCGGCTGACCATCGCCAGGATCTCTCCGTTGCGCGGGTCCATCGCGACAATGGCGCCGTTCCTGTCGCCCAGCGCCTCCTCGGCGGCGATTTGCAGGTCAATGTCAACCGTCAGCTTGAGAAGCTTGCCCGGCACCGCCGGCGTCTCGTCCAAGCGGCCGACTTCCTTGCCGCGGCTGTTCACCAGCGCCCGGCGGAAGCCGTTCTTGCCCATCAATATGTCGTTGTACGACAGTTCTACGCCCGACCTCCCCACCACGTCGCCGGCGCTGTAGAACTCCCACTGCGGCGAGTTGAGCATGTCCTCGCTGACCTCGCCCACGTACCCGATCAGGTGCGCCATGAAACCGCCCTTCGGGTACAGCCGCCGGTGCGCCATGATGGTCTCCAGCTCCGGCAACTCGTTGCGGTGCGACTCGATGAACGCCAGCTCGTCGGGCGTGATGTCGTCCTTCAGGAAGATGGGCTGGTATTGCGGCGTGAAGGCGAACTTCTTCACCCGGTCGCGAACCTCGTCGGGATCCATATGCAGCCCGGCCGCGATGGTGTCGACGTCGTTGAGGACGTTGCGGCTGGAGTCGCGCAGCAGCAGCGCGGAAAACGACGGGTAGTTGTCAACGATGATGCGCCCTTCGCGGTCCAGGATCTTGCCGCGCGGTGCCAGGAGGGGAACATTGCGGATGCGGTTTTTTTCCGCGAGCTGCGAATAATAATCGCTGCCCACCACCTGCAGCCGCCACAGTCCGAACACCAGAATCAGAAAAATGCCGAGAATACCGTATTGCACGGCAGTGAGCCGGAGTTGCGGTACTTTTTCGTCGCGCCCTAAGGGCATAAATCACGGTTTCGAGTTTCAGTTTCAGAATACACGTTTCGAATCACGTTCTGTGCCGCAGCCGGTCCAGCGCGGTGTACAGCACCAGGCCGAGCAGCGCATTCGCCAACGCCGCGATCGCCTCGTGTCCCCAGCGCCAGGACAGCATCTCGCCCGCCAGGCCGCGCGCCACCGCCAGATATATGACCTGGTGCAGCAGGTAAAAGGCAAACAGCATCAGCAGCCGCGAACCGGGGTTGTCCACATCCAGTTTCACCCCCAGCGAAGAGGCTGCGTATCCCACCACCGTTTTTGCGATGCCGTACAACCCGAGCGGCTGATGCGTGAGGCTGTCCTGCACCAGCCCGATCACGCCGCCGGTCAGCAGTCCACTGATCTGGTTTCGGCGCGCGATTCCGAAATAAATCGTAACCAGCAGCGGCAGGTCGAAGATTGCCGTGGTGGGAAAATGCAGCGGCAGAAAGCGCTGCAGCAGCAGCGCCGCCAGCGGCACCCCCACCGCCGCCGCGACCGGGAACCGGTAAACCTCGATCTGCCCTCGGGAAGCGCTCTGGGCACGCACTAGCGGGGTGTGTCCTTTACTGTGGTTTCCGGCTTGGCTGCTTCGACCGCCGCCTTGGCGCTGGCTGCATTCTTCTCAGCGGAAGGCGCCGGCTTGGTTTTGGTGGACGCCTGTCCTGCCGTCTCGGGCGGAACTGCCGCCGGCGACGCCGCCTCCGCGTTCGGGTTAGCAGTGGTTCCGGCAGGCTTGGGTTGCGCTGTCGCCGGCGCCTTGTTCTGCGGCGCCGGTTTCGGCGGCGGCACCGAAGGCAACCGCTGCGCCAGGATGTCAATGGCCCGGACGGGCGCGCTCTGGTCGTTCGCCTCCGGCGCCTTTTCCACGATTTTGGTAATGACCAGGACCTCTTCCAGCCGGTTCAGTTGCGCCGAGGGTTTCACTTCCACGTTGAGGAAGGTTCCCGCCGGATTCACCCGCGACACCGTGCCCACCGCCATGCCCTTGGGATAGACGCGATCGCCGCCGCTGGTCAGGATGCGCTCGCCGGGCTCGATTTTTTCGTCGGCCATGATGTTGGCCACGAAGGTTTGGCCGGTCGGCGAGCCTTTCAAAATTCCCTGCAGCCGCGATTTCTCCAGGATGACGCCGGCGCCGCTGGACGAATCGTTGATCTCCAGCACCAGCGACGAAGTCGGATAGACGCGAAAGACCTTGCCCACGATGCCATCGGGCGTGATCACCGGCATATCCGCCTTGATCCCGTCGCGCGATCCTTTGTCGATAAAGACGCCGCGCGAAAACTCGCTGCCGGTGGTGCTGATCACCTGCGCCGGCATGGTCTGCGAAATGAATTCTTCCCTGAACCCGAGCAGGGATTGCAAGCGGCGTGCCTGGCCGGCATCCTCCGACATGCGCACCTGCTCCAGTCGCATGTGCTCGATTTCCCCGCGGAGTTCCCGGTTCTGGGAGCGCACGCCGCGCAGGTAGAGGTAGTTGTGCCAGGTGTCGGCAAACCACCGGCTGGTGTGTCCCACGCCTTTTTCAATCGGGGTAATGGCGGAAACGGCCCAGATGCGGATCAGCCGCGATGTGCCTTGATCGGTGCCTCTCTTGACCTGCACCGCCAGCCCGAGAATCTGGGCAAACAACACCGCCGCCAGGATGGTCAGGTTTCGGTGGCGGTTGATGATGTTTTCCACTTCTCAGTGCCCAGTGGCCAGTGGCCAGTTGTCAGTGGCCGTCGGCGATCGGCTGTCGGCGATCGGCTGTCGGCCATCAGGTCTCGCGCTTCGATCTCACGACAAAGAACACAAGCAGATATGTTTCCATCTGCGTTCATCCGCGCAAATCTGCGGCAGAGCTTCTTTCCTTCTTTTCCTCTGTGTCCTCTGTGGCTAAACCTACTCCAAAGAGATTTTCCGCAGCAGCTTGAAATCGCTGAGCATCTTGCCCGTGCCCAGCACCACGCTGCATAGCGGATCGTCGGCAATGGAAACCGGCAGCCCGGTTTCTTCGCGGATGCGTTTGTCCAGGTTCTTCAGCAGGGCGCCGCCGCCGGTGAGCACGATGCCGCGATCGCTGATGTCGGCGCTCAACTCGGGCGGGGTGCGCTCCAGCGCGACGCGGATGGCGTTCATGATGGTGGCCACGCACTCGCTCAGCGCCTCGCGGACCTCGCTGTCGTCCACGGTAATGGTCTTGGGCACGCCCTCAATGAGGTTGCGGCCCTTGATTTCCATGGTCAGGGGCTTGTCCAGCGGATAAGCGCTGCCGATCTCGATCTTGATCTGCTCCGCGGTGCGCTCGCCGATCAGCAGGTTGTACTTGCGCTTCAGGAAGTTCATGACCGCTTCGTCCATCTGGTTGCCGGCCATGCGCACCGAGCGCGAGTACACAATGCCGCTGAGGGAGATCACGGCAATGTCGGTGGTGCCGCCGCCGATGTCCACGATCATGTTGCCGCTCGGTTCGGTGATCGGCAAGCCGGCGCCGATGGCCGCCACCATGGCCTGCTCCACCAGGTGGACCTCGCTGGCCTTGGCGCGATACGCCGAATCCATCACGGCGCGCTTTTCCACCTGCGTGATCTCGCTGGGCACGCCGATCACAATCCGCGGATGCACCAGCATCTTGCGGTTGTGCGCTTTCTGGATGAAGTAGTTCAGCATCTTCTCGGTGATTTTAAAGTCCGCGATGACGCCGTCCTTCATCGGCTTGATGGCCACGATGTTGCCCGGCGTACGGCCCAGCATCTCCTTGGCTTCCTTGCCCACCGCCTCCACTTCCCCGGTGTTCTTGTTGATCGCCACGATGGACGGCTCGTTGACCACGATGCCCTTGCCGCGCGCGTACACCAGCGTGTTCGCCGTGCCCAGGTCGATGGCCAGGTCGCTGGAAAACATGCTGAACAGCGACCGGAGGTTGTGGAAGCGGGTGGTGGGATGGAAACCGTTTTGTGACATACTTCTCTCTCTAACCTGTGATCGTCTTTTACTGGTCCGAAATTTTCCCTAGCCTTCTGATTTTATTCGATGTGCAACAGCTTCGGTGGAACTAAAGTCGCAGCCCTCCGGTGATTCTCTGTATGCCTCCCGACCCTGCCCCGGAAAGCCTGCCGGCAGGAGCGTGGGAGCCGGCGGGCGCCCGGCGTCTACTGAATCACGATTTTCTGCTGCTTCGTCTTCACGCCGCCCTTAGCGTTTTGCGCCGTTACCGTGATGATGTTCTCCCCGTTGGGCAGGGGCGGAGTGAAGAAGAAAAACGTTCCGTCCTCGCGTACGCCCGGCACTTCCGCGCCATTCACCATCACCCGCGCACTGCGTTCGGTCCTGCCTTTCACCTCGATCACGTGCCCGTGCTGCACGAACGGCGAAAGCTCCAGTGCGATCTCCGCGGTGTCGGCCCCTTTGGCGATCACGGTAAAGCGGTTTTTTTCGCTCTCCACCGATTCCGTGCCGCCCGCATCCACCGATTGCACCGTCCAGTAGTAGGCGCCTTCCGCCAGGCCCGGCACCTTCATTTGCGGGACCGGCACCTTCTTGTCGAACACGGTGGATGAGAAGTACGGGTTGCGCGAGATGCGCATGTGGTACAGCAAAGCATCGGCCACCGGCGACCAACTGAAGTCCACCACGCCTCCGCTCTGCAGGTTCACGAAGATCGGGGCAACATTGGCGGGCGCGATCAGTGTCGGCGGCGCCAACTCCTTCGCCTTGGTCATGGTTTTCGAATCTGCCTTGAAGCTCACACTCTCGTATTCGCCCAGCTTGACCACTTCCGCGCCGCGCGCAACCTGGCCGGAACCTTTCTTCAGCAGCACTTGATGCTGGTCGGCGCGCGGATCGTTGCGCACCAACGCCGAACTGTCGGCTGCGATCGAGGCGGTTGCGCCGGCCAAAATCACCTGGCTCTTCGAGCCCTGCGCGTACGACGAGGTGGACAGGTCCACCGTGCCCGTCGTCAACTCCACCGCCACCTGCGTCTGTTGCCCGATATTGGTGGAATTCTCCTGGATGACGATGAGGGAATCCTGCTTGATGGTGTAATTCGTGTTGTCGGCGAAGACCACCTTGGCGATGCCTTCGTTGCCGGTCTGCACCACGTCTCCCTTTTCCAAGGGAACGTTGAAGTCGGCGTTGACCCAGGTGTTGCTGTTCGACTTCTTCACCCGCACCGTGCCGTCAATGGCGGTAAAGCTGGCGGACTGCTGCCCCATCTTCCCGGTCGGGCGGCCTTTCTTTCCCAGCCAGTCGGTAACCGCGATGCCGGCCTTCTCCGCAAAATTCTTGGATTGCTCAGGGAAGAGGATGTAGAGGATGAATGAAACCACCATCACCACGCCCAGGATCGCCAGCAGCACGCTGCGGTAGGTGACTGTGGTCCACGAGATCTGGAAGCCCGGTTTGTTTTTTTGAGGCACGCGTTACAAAGTAAATTGTATGACCCTGGATGATGCGGCGAGAGTACCACAAGCGCCAACCGTCGCAAACAGGTGAATAACTTGAAAAGCACCCCTTCCCAGCATTCTTGGGAACACCGCCAATTTGGGACACCGCCAAGAACCGCCCCCTGTTTTTGTCACCGGTTCTGGCGCCGGGGCACACTTGCGTGCCCTGGCGCACCCCGGATACGATTATTGGTTTGCACTTACTGCGCTGGAGGCGCTGAGCAATGGCCACCGAGGTTGACGCGATCAGCAAAGTTTCGACAGCCAAGATCTACAAGAACCTTATTGCCGGCGAGTGGGTGGAAGCCTCGACCGGCGAGACCTTCGAGGACATCAATCCCGCCGATACCCGCGACGTGGTCGGCGTGTTTCAGAAGTCCGGCAAGGCCGACGTCGACGCCGCCGTGGACGCGGCCAGTCAGGCATTCAAAAAGTGGCGCCTGGTCCCCGCTCCCCGCCGCGCCGAGATCCTCTACCGCGCTTCGCTGATGCTGGCCGAGCGCAAGGAAGACTACGCCCGCGACATGACCCGGGAGATGGGCAAGGTCATCAAGGAAACCCGCGGCGACGTGCAGGAGGCCATCGACACCGGGTTCTACATGGCGGGCGAAGGCCGGCGCATGTTCGGCGCCACCGTGCCCTCCGAATTGCCCAACAAGTTCGCCATGGCGGCGCGCTATCCGGTCGGCGTGTGCGCCATGATCACCCCGTGGAACTTCCCCATGGCGATCCCGTCGTGGAAGCTGTTCCCGGCTCTGGTTGCCGGCAATACCTGCATCATTAAGCCGGCCCAGGACACGCCGCTCTCGGTGTTCAACTTCGTGCAGACGCTGGTGGACGCCGGAGTTCCCAAGGGAGTGGTCAACATCGTCACCGGCTTCGGCTCCAAGATCGGCGGCCCGCTGACCGAGAATCCCGAAATACGCGCCGTCTCCCTCACCGGCTCGAGCGATGTTGGCCGCATCGTCGGCCAATCCTGCGCCCGCAGCTTCAAGCGCTGCTCGCTGGAACTCGGCGGCAAGAACCCGATGATCGTGCTGGATGACGCCAATCTCGATCTCGCCCTGGAAGGCGGCCTCTGGGGCGGCTTTGGCACCACCGGCCAGCGCTGCACGGCGACCAGCCGCATCATCGTGCAGAAGGGCGTGTACGGCGAGTTCGTCAGCCGCTTCGTGGAACGCGCGAAAAAGCTCAAGGTCGGCAACGGCCTCGATGAGACCGTGGACATGGGCCCCGCGGTCAACAAGGCGCAACTGGAAACCGACCTCAGCTACATCGAGATCGGCAAGTCCGAAGGCGCCAAGCTGCTCTGCGGCGGTCATCGCCTGGACAGCGGGGTTTACAAGTACGGCTGGTTCCTCGAGCCCACGGTGTTCGGCGACGTCGCTCCCAAGATGCGCAGTGCGCAGGAAGAAATCTTCGGCCCGGTGGTTTCGATTATTCCGTGCGACGATTGCGAAGACGCCATCGAGATCGCCAACGGCGTCGAGTACGGGCTCTCCAGCGCCATCTATACCCGGGACGTGAACCGCGCCTTCCAGGCCATGCGCGACCTGTTTGCCGGCATCACTTACATCAATGCCCCGACCATCGGCGCGGAAGTTCATCTTCCCTTCGGCGGCACCAAAGCCACCGGCAACGGGCACCGCGAAGGCGGATTGGGCGCCATCGAGTTCTACACCGAGTGGAAATCGATTTACGTGGACTACAGCGACAAGCTGCAAAGGGCGCAGATTGATAGACCAGAGTGACGAGGTTTTAGGTTTTAGGCTTCAGGCCGCCGGAGATTCAATCCGGCGGCCTTTTTATTTCTCTAGAAGCTGCCCTCATCAGCGCTCGGGCCGTAAATGGACGGCACCGGGATGTCGTTGAGCCGCAAATACACGCCCATCTGCGCACGGTGATGAATGATGTGGTTCAACACAAAGGAGCGCAGCACCGCAATCTTGGGCATGGTCATGATGGTCTGCCCGGTCTTCAGCAGCGACCACGGCCTCATCAACTGCTCGTCGGTGGCGGCGGCAATTCCCTTTTTCGCGTCCGCCACGTTCTGATCGAAGACTTCCAGCACTTGCTTGCGGTTTTTTGTCTCCGGCAATTTAAACGGCTGTCCACCGGCGGGCGCGATGTCCAGGGAATCGTCCTTCAAGGTCATCACCGCCCACAGCGGCAGGTTCGCCAGGTGTCCCGCCAGCCATCCCATGGATCCAGACTTCGGGTGCGGCTTGAACTCAAACTTCTCGTCGGGCACGCGCTCCAGCGTCTTGCGTGTGTTCGCCATCTCCAAGTCAAATTCCGGCAGCAAAGAATGCGCGATCGCCATTTCGGCCTCCTGTGACCAGGTATGAGATGCTTCTACCCTGCCTTCGGCTACAATCGAGTGTTCGCCGGACTACAGCCATGCCTACGACCACGCAAGCCCGCGAAATCCTGGCCGCGCTGCGGCTGGAAAACGTACGCTACGCCATCCGCGACCTCGCCGTCCTGGCCGACGAAGTGGCGAAGACCGGCAAGAAGATCCTGCCGCTCAACATCGGCGACCCGCTGAAGTTCGATTTCGCGACGCCGCCGCACATGATCGAGGCGACGAATAAGGCCATGCGCGACGGCCACAACGGCTACGCGCCCTCGCTCGGCGTGGAAGAAGGCATCCAGGCCATCGCCGGCGAGGCCGAGCGCCGCGGCATCCGCAACGTGCAGAGCATTTTTGTTACGGCGGGAGTCAGCGAAGGCGTCGAGCTCTGCCTCACCTCGCTGTGCAATACCGGCGAAGACGTGCTCACGCCCGCGCCTGAATATCCGCTCTACTCCGCCGTGCTGGCCAAGATCGAGAGCCCGATCAACGCTTACTACCTCGACGAGGAGAACAATTGGGAGCCCAACGTCGAGGAGATGGCGTCGAAGATCACGCCCAAGACGCGCGGCATCGTGGTGATCAATCCCAACAATCCGACCGGCGCGGTTTACTCGCGGCAGACACTGGAGGCGATCTGCGACCTGGCGCGCCGGCGCAACCTGGTGATCTTCGCCGACGAGATCTATGACAAGCTCATCCTCGACGATGGCGTCGAGCACATCTCGCTGGCGTCACTGGCGCCGGACGTTCCCGTCGTCACCTTCAGCGGACTGTCGAAGCCGTATCTCGCGCCCGGATGGCGCATCGGCTGGGCAATTTGCAGCGGCCCCAAGGATGCGCTCAGGCCCTACATCGAAGGCGTCCACAAGCTGTTGCGCGCGCGCCTTTGTTGCAACGCGCCGATGCAGTACGCCATCAAGCCCGCGCTGGAAGGCCCGCAGGACCACGTCAAGGAAATGAACGGCAAGCTGCGCCGCCGGCGCGACCTCACCGTCAAGTGGGCGAATTCCACGCCGCGCGTGAGCTGCGTGTCACCCAAGGGCACGTTCTATGCGTTTCCCAAGCTCGACATTCCCGGTGACGATCTTGATTTCGTCAAGGGCGTGCTGACGGAAAAGCAGGTGCTGGTGGTGCACGGCAGCGGCTTCGGCCAGAAACCCGGTACGAAGCACTTCCGCATCGTCTTCCTCCCCGACGAGCAGACACTGGCGAAGGCTTACGCCGGGATGGCGGATTATCTGCGCGAGCACTACAAATAATTAAGGGTCGCCGAGCCGATATCAAGAAGACCCACATCTGCCAAAACCGGGCAGATGTGGGGCACCATCCTACACACCATCCTGCGTCGCTATGGTGGCAGTCCGAC
>DASWAR010000208.1:0-4653 GCA_036391015.1 Terriglobales bacterium | reverse complement strand
GCGACGCCCGATTTCCTGGAAGGCGGCGGCGGTGATCGCGTCCACCTTCTTGCCGGCGGCGAAATGGGTCTCGATCTGTTCGTCGAGCAGCGTGGCCTCGAAGCGCGAGACCAGATCGGCGGAGCTGACGATGTTCTTGCCAAAGCTGCGTATCAGTTCCACCGTGCCGGCGTCCACCAGCGAGACCGTGAAAACGATGTTGTTCGGCGAGTACTGCATGGCGAGGTTGCGGTACGGCGCCAGCATGGACTTGAGATTTTCGAACAGCTCCTGCCAGCCTGAGTACTCGCGCTTGGTGCCGGGCAGGGAGTCGAGATGGCCGGCCTCGATGCGATGCACCAGCTTGCGGGGCTCGCCCTCGGCGGGCACAACGTAATACCAGCGCCGGGTGACCATCAGGTGCTCGGGAACTCCGAGCACGCGATAGGCAATGGCGTCACGGTGGTGGTGGTCGTAAAACAGCCACGCATCGATTTTCTGCTCGCGCAGGGCGGCCTGAATGGCGGAGAGGTTCATGGGCAAAGTTCTATTGTATCGAACGTATTACGATTTCCGCGAATCCTGCACTTGACGCTCCAGGCGGCGGATCGATTCGTCGCTTTCGCGCAGGAATCCCGACGATTCAACAGCCCCAATTTGGTGTTCGAAGGCGGGCACGAACGGCGGCCGGTGCTCGAACATCATGCGCTTCAGCGCTTCGATATGGAGCTTGAGTTCGCGGATTTGTTTTTGTTGGGCGAGAAGAAGTTCGTAAGTGTTTTCATTCATCGGTTGTAGTCCGTGGTCCGTAGTCAGTAGTCCGTAGCCCGGAATTGCCGGACTACGAACTACGGGCTACCGACTCCCCGCAGCTTTTCCCAGCACCTTTGCCCGCGTTTTCGGCTCCAGCGTTTCACAAGCGGTCCGCAGGACCAACCGCGGCGCGCGCAGTTTCATCAGCAATTTGACCGCGTTCACGGCGTCGGCCTTGGCGTACTCGCGCAACAGCCACCCGAGACCCTTCTGCACCATATCATCGGCGTCATCCAGCAACATTTCCGACAGCCGGGCGATCTCGCTGCGGAACATCCGCCGGCGGGCGCCACGGATGAGCGCCACCGCCGACGCGCGGCGACGCCAGCGATTGCGCGAGCGCGCCCAGACGAAAACGAAGCGCACCCGCGATGGTTCGTCCACGATCATCGGGCCGATCAGGTAATGCAGGAGCGCGTCGTGGTCGGCCCAGCTCGATACGCGGTCGAGCCACTGGTTGAGCAGGCGGAATTGTTTCGACCCAAAGTCGTGCACGGATTTTTCCAGCAGCATCACTGCCATGTTTTTTTCTTCCAGCACGCGGCCGCGAAAGAGCTGGTCGGCAACGGAAACCAGGTAATCAAGCCCGTGCTCGTTCACAAGCACGCGGTGGAAGCGGTACGCGACTTTGCGCAGCTCGGCGGTGTACCAGCCGCGGGAGGCGACCTCCTCCTTGAAAAATCGCTGTACCTCTTCCGAGTGCGGCGCCGAAGCCCCGTCCACCAGCACGCGGCGGACGTGGTCGGCCATGTAGGCGGGAGATTTCATCCTGCTCATTATGACAAATGGGCTGTTGTGGACCCCGGTTGTGTTCTGCTCAACCGCTCCTATACATTGCCTCCATGTTTTCTCGCCGCGAAGTTCTGAGGTTGGGCGCAGTCGCCGCCGGAACATCTTTCCTGCCGTTGACCGCCATTAGTGAGCAGACAGCCGCGCCGCCGGCGTCGGTCCAGGGGCTCAAGTCCATGCGCGACCAGGCCCGCCCGATCACCGCCGGCGAGCGCCGACAGCGCATCGAGCGCGCTCGTCAGTTGATGGCCGCCAACAAACTCGACGCCATCTTCATGATCGGCGGCAGCTCGCTCCTCTACTTCGCCAATGTCAGTTGGTGGAACAGCGAGCGTCTGGGAGCGCTGGTGCTTCCCGCCAGGGGCGAACCGTTTTTTGTCGCACCCGCGTTCGAAGAAGAGCGGCTACGCGAGCAACTCGCGAATGGGCCGTTCGACCGCAAGGCCGACATCCGGGTCTGGCAGGAAGATGAAGACCCCTACCGGCTGGTCGTGCAAGGGCTCAAAGATCGCGGCAGCTCGGCGGGCACGCTGGGCATGGAAGAGCGGGTGACCTTTGTCTTCAGCAATGGCGTGGCGCAGGCCGCGCCGGCGCTGAAGATCGTGAGCGCGGCCCCGGTCACCGCCGGCTGCCGCATGGCGAAATCGGCGCACGAACTCGAGCTCATGAAGCTGGCCAACCAGGCGACCTGGATGGTGTATCGCGCCGTGTACCAGGCGATGCAGCCGGGCATGACCCAGCGCGATGTCGGTGCGCTGATTACCGCCGCGTATGCCAAGGTCGGTTTCCGCGGGGGCGCCAGCGTGCAGGTAGGCGAATACACCGCGCTGCCGCATGGTTCGCGCACCGCGCAAGTCATCCACGAAGGCATGCCGATCATGATTGACGACGGGTGCACGGTGGAGGGCTACAACTCCGACATCACGCGCACCTTCGTACTCGGCAAAGCCAGCGACCAGCAGAAGCGCGTGTTCGAACTGGTGCAGCGGGCGCAGCAAGCGGCACTGGCGGCGGCGCGGCCGGGCGTTGCTTGCGAAGCCGTGGACGCCGCCGCGCGCAAGGTCATCACCGACGCCGGATACGGCCCGGGCTATAAATTTTTCTCGCACCGGCTGGGCCACGGCATCGGCATGGACGGCCACGAATGGCCTTACCTGGTGCATGGCAACGCCCTTCCGCTGGCGCCGGGCATGACCTTCAGCGATGAGCCGGGCATCTACATTCGCGGCGAATTCGGCGTTCGGCTGGAGGACGATATCTACGTCACCAACGAGGGCGCGGAGATGTTCACCACCCCCAGCCCGTCCATCGAGCACCCGTTCGGATAACAAGGGCGCATTTTTGCCGCCGGCGCGCCCTTGCCAGGTGACCGAAGCCCGTTTCCAGACTTGGTTTTGCGCGGCCGGGCGCGGGGCGCCGGGCACGTCACACCACTTATGTGACGTACGTCACTGACGGCTGTGTCTTTCTCCGGAACAATGCGCCGCACCGGATGATCAACATGGGTGGTGCGGCGAACGCCGCAGAGCAGGGAGACGCCGCGCTAGCGTAAATCAACGGCAGAGCGTCGTTGGTTCGGAGACCCGGCCTCTCCCTCTTCTCCGGGTCCCGTATCCCGTCTGCTCGCGTGCCAAGCGGTGGACCGTTGTCCCACCCCGGAATTGGCCTCCGCGCTTCTGCGGGAGAGTCGCAGCCTGAGCCAGGTCGCAACGTTCTCGGCCTGTAAATGGAAGTCTCGCTGATCGGTCCCCGGCCCATGTCGTTACTCCAGCGTATCTCGAACCAAGAGGATTTTTTGTTTCAAGCTGCACCGGGTCCGCCGCCTGCGGGGGTCCCGATGCCGCTACTTTGATCGGAGGAAAGTCACCCCATGCGACGAATCATGACCGGATTATTGGTAGCGGCTGTCGTCCTAATTCTCACCGGAACCATGCTGGCCGGCTCGCAGCCGGACCCGGCTGCACCCGCGCAGCAGGCGAGCGACTCGCTCGTACGCCTGCTGGCGGCCAAGGGCATCTTGACCGGTGAGGAAGCGCAAGCTCTGGCGGCGGTCCCGGCCGCGCAACAGCGCGACCAACTCACTGCTCTGCTCCTGAAGAAGGGGATTATTTCCCCCAACGAGCTTCAGGGTGTCCCAACTTCTAACGAACGTTTGGTAGATTTCTCGTCCTCGGCCACAGCGGCCTTTAAACCGGCGGTGCTGGTTACGACTTCCGCGCAAGCGCAAGCCGTGGCCCCGAAAGCTCCGCCCGCCCCGGCGGTGATCGGCGCCGTAGCTCCCATCCGGGTGCTGGCGTTCGATTCCCCGAAACGCGACGGGCTCATCCCCGCGTTCAAGTTGGGCGCGGTGAAAGTGGCGCCCTACGGATTCGTCAAGATGAGCTTGGTGCGTGATTCCTCGTCGCCGCTGGGCAATGACTTTCTGCTCCCCGGGTTCATCGGCGACACGGGACCCAACGGCGCGCCGGAGTTCCGCATGAAAGCACGCGGGACCCGGCTGGGCTCCAACTTCGAATGGCTGGATCCCTCATCCAAGGTGACGATTACCGGCAAGATTGAATTCGATTTTGAGGGTAACTACACCACGGTAGCGAACCGCGGTATCTCGTCGCTGCGCTCCAGCATGGCATCGATACGCCTTGCCACTGGGCGCATTGACTACGCCGCCACCGCAAACGACAACGTGTACGCGGTGTTCGGGCAGGATTGGACGCTGTTTGGCTCCAGCACCCTTCCCAACACCCTCGAAACGACCGGTCTCGGGATCGGCTACGGCAGCTTGTACGAGCGCGCCCAGCAGATCCGCGGCGGGTGGATGCATAACTTCGGTGGCAGCCGCAGCTTCAAGTGGTTGACTGATGTTGCGATTGTCAATCCGTCCTCCGGCAACCAGCCGTTCCCGTTCCCCGCCAGCAACCAGTTCCAGATCCCGGGCGCCATTCCAGTCAGCGGGCTGGCCCCCGTGAACTGGTTCCTGGTGTGCCCCTTAGCGACACCCACCTGCACTGCGGCCACCGCCATCGGAACGGGCTTCATTCCCCAAACCGCCAACAACGGCTTGGGGGTGGGAAC
>DASWAR010000207.1:0-1654 GCA_036391015.1 Terriglobales bacterium | reverse complement strand
GCGGGTTGCTGCCGGTGATCACCATGCTGGAGAAGCTCGGATTCCAGTCCCTGGTGGAACAGACCGTAACCTCGAAGCGGATTCCCCGCGCCATGGACCTGTACCGTTTCGTGCTGGGCATCGTGCTCGGCCTCTACATCGGCTTTCCGCGGCTGAACCAGTTGCGCTTCATCGCTCGCGACCCGATCCTGACGGGCATTCTGAGAGTCACCAAGCTGCCGGTGCAATCCAGCTTCTGGAGATTCGTGAATGCGCTGCATCGGCACGTCGCCCGACAGATTCTGACCATTATGCGGACCATGCGCGAACGGGTCTGGGAAGCGGCCAACGTGAAGTTGGCAGTCGTCACCATCGACACCGACACCACCGTGCACACACTTTACGGACAACAGATGGGCGGACGTAAGAGCTACAACCCGAAAAACAAAGGCAAGAAGAGCTATCAGCCAATGCTGACGTTCATCGCCGAGACGCGAGAATACGTGTGGGGCGAATTGCGCAATGGCGACCGGCCCAGCGGCAAGCAGATCCGCGATCATCTGCGGAATGTCCAGCAGGCCTTGCCGCCAGGCGTGAAGCAGATCTTCGGCCGGGCCGATTCGGGGTTCTACTGCCGGGAAGCCGTCGAAGCGTATGAAGAATTCGACGCCCGGTTCGTGATCTGTGCACGCAAGACGTCCCGGCTGGTCGAGGAACTGCGTCAGGCCGAGTGGAAGCCGTCACCCAAGACGGATGCCGACGCGGAGTGCGAATTCTGTTATCAGCCGGACGGGTGGAGCAAGCCCTATCGCTTCGTGGCCCTGCGCTACGAAAAAACACGCGCGGAACGGGAAGCCGAGGAAACCGAGCAATACCAGCTGTTCGATACCAGCCAGTACAAGTACCGGGTCTTCGTGACCGACATGAGCGATCCGATCTATTTCGTGGTCTGGTTTTACAGCCAGCGCGGCGGCGCCGAAAACCTAATCAAAGAGGCGAACAACGATGCCGGGCTGGCGGCGCATCCGTCAGGCCGCTTTGACGTGAACGGCAATCACTTCCAGTTGGCCATGCTGGCGTACAACTTGAACTGCTGGCTGATGCTGTTCAACCGCGAGCCGCAGGCCGACGCCACGGAACTGAGGCACACGACTCTGGCGACCTCGCGGCTTCGCTTCCTGTTCGTGGCGGCCAAGATCTGGCGCCACGCCGGCCGCACTGGGATAAGCTACGGCGATCACTACGAGGAGAAAGGTGTGTTCGGGCGGCTGATGGATCGGCTGCGTCGAGTCGCGCCGCGTGGGCAGGGTTATGCGCCGGTGATGGTGCCGGCCCTGCGTTGATCCGGCCCCGCCGGGCCTCTCCGCGCTGTGCATAGAACTTTATGCACAGCTCGCAAGCGCAACGAAGTGAGCAACTTCGGTGCGGGGCTCGGCAGGATCGGATTCTTAGGAGGGTGATGAAGCAGCGAAAACCGAACTGACTTACTCAACTACGGCCAGCATCAGCCGGGTGGGGTCACCGCGCCAAACGCTGATTGTGCGCATAATCCAGGTGCAATGCCGGAGGCGGCGTTCGCTGCCTCGGTCCAGGGTTCCTGTTCCTCGTCTTTGGGTATCAGTGCCTCCTTCTCGAGAAGCTCCTTGCTGAGAAGAGGAAGTTCGGCAACTTCAGA